>CAMEGD010000012.1 GCA_945916025.1 uncultured Clostridia bacterium | reverse complement strand
AGAGATATATTTTAAGAATATAATTCCTAAAACAATGTTTTTATATTCTGCAGCATCCACATTTCCTCTTAGCTTATCTGCTGCTTTAAATATCTCTTTTTCAAATCCTAAATTTACTGAATTTATTTTTTCTGCCACTTAAACTCTCCTTTTAATTTAAATCAACAATACCACCAATATCTCAATAAGCTTTCCATTCTTCTAAATTATCAAATCCTAATAGAATCTTATGATGTTTCTTTTTCAATATATTAAATACAATTATGTCAAATGCCCAATAGCTTTTAAAAGAAAACAGTCTCCATTAATAACCCATTAACTAAAAAAGACGCTCACAGTAGAGCGTCCAATTTTTATTCCACAACAGTTACAATTTCACCTTTATAATCATTTATTCCCCCACCATCTAAGACTAGCTTATATCCTAAATCTACTAGAATATTAGTAGCCTGTCCTGATCTGTTTCCGGATTGGCAGTAGACAATTACGGTACTGTCAGGATTGATTAAGTTTAGAGCTTCTGGCACACTTTCAAGGGGCAGATAAAATGCATTAGGTAAATGTCCTGATTCATATTCAGAAAGACTTCTTACATCAATAACAAACATGTCTGGGTTTACTTTTTGTATTTCTGGGACAAGATTTATATCGATATTTTTAGATGTAACATTTTCAATAACATCCCCAATTTTTAAGTCAATTTCATCTCCAAGTTTATATTTATCTTTTTTCTCAATTTTTTCTAGTGTGGTTCCATCAGAAGAAACAGCATTTCCTAAATCGTCAATTAAGATAGCTGATTGTTCCACTCCTGAACAGCCTACTATTAATAGGCCAACAAAAGCTACCATTAAGATTTTATAAATATTTTTCATTTATAAGTTTCCTTTTAAAATTATATATTCAAATAATAATCATCTATATTATGCTTGTTATCTTTTATCTTCTATAATCTTATTTATGCAACAAATGTCCCTCTTTCATAATTAATTTTCCATCTGCATAAATATCTGGATATAGAGTTACTAAATCAAAGTGGCCTACGGCTTCTTGTTTTCCACCTAAGCCTGTATTTCTTCCAAAACCAATGTGGAAAGTTCTATAAGCTGATTCGTCTTCAATATAGGAATTTCCTTCGGTCTTAGAAAGTAAGTTTAGACCAATTCCCAGTTCAGAGGCTACAAACATTCTGTCATCTTCAAAACTTTCAAAGTATTCTCTTAGGTTATCTCCCGCTTCTGTATCTTCAAATTCTATAGCTTTGCCATCTTTAATTTTCATTGTTATTGGTTCTTCTGGAATGCCAATGCAGCCAAGAGAACCGTCTACAATAAATGTACCTTGTGTTTTATCTTCTTCTATAGACATATAAATTTCAAAGCTAGCCGATGCAAAGCCATCCCCATCTCTGGAAGTTCCGTTAAATAAACCAACTTTTCTATCTTTCTTTTTAAATATCAAATCGGTTCCTAGTTCAGTTTTTATTTCTATTGTTTCAGTTTTTTCTAAATCCTCCATAATTACATTTGCCATTAACTCAGCAACGTTAGGGTCCATATTCATAAAATTATATGCAAGCATGGAAACGCCATTGTTAGTAGAAAGTGGTAAAGATAAAAATCTTGCCTTTCTATCGATAGCTTTTTTCGTAGCAGCAACAGTTATAATTGAATAATCAGATGCCCCTATAATTGCATCATATCCATCAAAGGCATCAGGATTTTCATCATACACAACTCCGCCATCTTTATCAGCACTTTTCATAACTTCTAAGTCAACCTTTGCGCCAACTTTTAATGCTTCTTCCTTGATTAAATTGGCTTCTTCCATATTGGTATTATCAGTAACAATTAATAGGCTTTCACCCTTTTCCATTTCAATCCATTCTCTAACAATAGTCTTAGCACCTTTTCTTTTTGCTTTAAGATACTGTTTTTCATTATTTAATAAATCTTTCATAAGTTCTCCCTTAATATTAATTTTTCGAAAAATAAATAGCTACTTTTCAATTAATTAGGTCTCTTAAATTTAATATATTTTTCTTACTAGTTTATTAAATAACCACTATTAAAAAATATAATCAACTATTTTTATTTAAGATATTATTGATATATATAAGTAAATAGCATAGAAAAATCTAGTATTCCTACTAGACTTTTCTATATCTATATTTTACAGCCCATAAACATGGCCAACTGGTAGGGTAAACATCATTCCTACTCCTGGCTTACTCATATCTCCTAGAATGTCTTTAACAGTTTCTACTGCCTTTTCTAAAAGTTCTTCTTCTTCTATTACTGTAAATATTGTTTTGTTGTATGGTTTTGCGTTATTTAAAAAGTGCCTTATATGTCCGAAGAAAGGTTCATTACCTCTACCGCTATTGGCAATTGCAGATCCCATGCCCTGACTGTCAAGAATTGTTGCTCCTTTTATTCCTATTTCTACAAAGGAGTCTAAAATTTCATCTAGACTTTCCATTTCGTTTAAGACAATAAATAATACGTTCATCTTTATTACCACCCTTTCTTAGTTTGCTTTTGCTGCTACTTTTGGAGTTGATTTTTCTTTTTTAGCTTTTACTGCTCCGTTTTCTTCTCCAGCTCTTTGAATTGCTATTTTTGCTAAAATAGGTCCTAGTATTTCATATACCAATACACTAAATAAAATAATCGTTATTACTGAGTTAGAAAATTCTGGTAGTTCTCTAGCTACAATCATTGATAGACCAATGGAAATACCACCTTGTGTTAATAAACTCATACCCAAGTTTTTGATTACCTTATATTCAGCTTTTACAGATTTTGCTCCTAAAGTCGCTCCTATGATTTTTCCTCCTGCACGTGCAATTATATATCCAAAACCTAAAAGGCCAACTTGAGAAAATACTTTTATGTCTAAGCCTGCCCCTGCAAAGGCAAAGAAAAGTAGGTTTATTGGAGGTGTAAAGTCATCTAATAAATTGAATATTCTATTTGAATTTCTCACTAGATTTATTACCATTGCTCCCATTGTCATACAGGCAAGTAGGGCTGAATAGCCAAACTGATTAGCTATGCCTGTTCCTAATAGAATAAATCCCCAAATTACAATTAATAGTTCTCCACTATTTTTTGTATGCTTTGTAACAAAGCTTAATAAAAAGCCTAATACTCCACCTATTACTAGGGAGCCGATAATCTCCTGTAGTGGAGACCAAATTAATTGAATAATTGAAAATTCTCCTACTCCTGATGTAAGTTTTGCAATTGATAAGGCTATAGAAAATATCATTATACCTATTGCATCATCAATGGCAACTACTGGAAGAATTGTGTTTACCAAGGGTCCCCTCGCCTTAAGCTCACGGATTACCATTAGTATTCCAGCAGGTGCAGTTGCTGCAGACATGCTAGCTACTACAATGCTAAATTCAAAGGATTGGCGAAATATTACAAAGGTAACAAAAAACACAAGGGCTACTGCTCCAATAACCTCAGCTAAGGTTATTATCATAATGTCCTTGCCTGTTTCTTTTATATCCTTTATTAAAAATTCACTTCCTATGCTAAATGCTATTGCTCCTAAAGCAATTTCGCTAATTATGCCGCAGTTTGCGGCCTCACCGGATTTGATAATGTTTAGAAAAGATGGTCCTACTATTAAGCCACCAATAATATAACCTGATACATTTGGCAACTTAAATTTATTCGCCACCCGCCCACCGATAAGTCCAGCAAAAATGACAATACTTATTTTTAAAAGTAAGTCCACTGAATTATCCCTCCATTTATATTGATTTTTTTAAAAACAGCATATAGTATATCATATAAAGGACAAAAAGGCTAATTTCAGGTGTTTATTGTGATTTTTGGCACAAAAAAACTTCCCAGTTGCCCAGGAAGTTTTAATAGTTTAATTATTTACTTGTTATCTTCTTTTTCCAGTTAGTAATTGTACTAGGAAAATAAGAAGACAAGCGCCTAGGATACCGATTAAAATAGATCCAATGTTAAAGCCGTTTGGTGTTCCACCAATACCTAACATAGATGCTACCCAACCACCTAAAAATGATCCTACGATACCTACGATGATGTTTGCGATTGCTCCCATACCACCATCAGTTTTCATAATCATACTTGCTATCCATCCTACTAAAGCTCCGAATATTAACGTAGCTATAATTCCCATTCCGTTCATTGTTTCCTCCTAAATTTTTTTCATATAATAAATTTTCATAATTTCAAATACCATATGGATTATATTGTATATATACCAACTATTTTAACTTTCTAACACTTTTTTCAAAAATTTTTTGATTTTTTATTTTCTTATTCTTTTTAAAGGGTTTATACTTATATATAGAGGTGAGAAATGAAAATTATAGACCTATCTAAAACAATAGAGTCTAATATGGAAATTTATCCAGGTGATCCTGATATAAGAATTGAACCTGTGGATGGAATGGATGAGTTTTTTGTGTCGAAGATTACCATGGGAAGTCATACAGGAACCCATGTTGATGCCTTTAGTCATATTGATAAAATGGCCCAACCTATTTCAGATATTCCACTGGATAGGTTTATTGCTAAGGTTTTTTTAGTTGATAAATCTTCTGACTTTCCAATGGAATATGGCCTACTTTTTAAGGACAAAATTGGACTTGAACTTTTTGAAAAAGGCTAAGCCTCTTTTTGTTGGTGGAGACTTGTCAGAGGACTTAGAATACAACTTATTGAAAAATAAAATCATAACTTACACAGACTTAATTAATTTAGACCAGTTACCAATGGAAAGGGAATTTTTATTTATTGGACTTCCCCTTAAGCTGAAAGATTGTGATGGGTCCCCTGTTAGGGCTGTTGCTCTTTTAGACTAAAAAAGAGCCAGCTCATACTGACTCTCTTATATCTTTATTTATAACCTTCTGGATGGTTTTTGTGAAAATTCCATGCGTCTTTTATTATAGTGTGAAGGTCTGTCTTTTGTGGAGTCCAGCCTAGGGTATCCTTTATCTTTTTGCTAGATGCAACTAAGATAGCTGGGTCTCCTGGTCTTCTTTCTGCAATTTCAGCTGGGATTTCGTGGCCTGTTACTTCCCTAGCCACCTTTATTACTTCCATTACACTAAAGCCATTTCCAGACCCTAAATTAAATATTTGAGACTCCGTATTGTTTCTTAAATATTTAAAGGATAGGTAGTGGGCATCTGCTAGGTCCCAAACATGGATATAGTCCCTTATACAGGTTCCATCAGGTGTATTGTAGTCATCTCCAAATACTGAAATCTTTTCCCTTTTACCTAGTGGTACTTGAAGTATTAGTGGTATTAGGTGAGTTTCTGGATTGTGGGCTTCTCCAATGTCGCCATTTTCGTGGGCGCCTGCTGCATTAAAATACCTTAGGGATACATACTTTATGCCATAGGCATTTTCAAACCATTTCATCATTTTTTCCATGGTTAGTTTTGTTTCCCCGTAAGGGTTTGTTGGGTCAGTTTTGTCACTTTCTAGTATTGGTGAACTTTCTGGTTCTCCATAAACTGCCGCTGTAGATGAAAATACAATTTTCTGAACTTTGTTTTTCATCATCTTTTCTAGTAGGCACAAGGTACCATAAACATTGTTGTGATAGTAATCAAAGGGTTCTTTTACACTTACTCCCACTAGGGAATTTGCTGCAAAGTGAATTACTCCCTCAATACAATTTTCCTTAAATACCCTATCTAATTCTTCATCTCTTAGGTCAATGTTATAAAATTTGTCTACATCTACACTTTCTAAAAAGCCAGTTTGAAGATTGTCTACTACTATTACGTCTTCTCCCTTTTCTTTTAAATATCTTACTGTGTGGGAACCTATATATCCAGCTCCTCCAGTTACTAGTATACTCATATAATCTCCCTTGGGCCCCCTATTATGTTTGAAATAATTATTTCTCCATCAAGGCCTGTCTTTTTCTTGTAGTAATTTTTTACTTTTTCTTCTAGGTCCTTTAGGCCCTCTTTTCTTACTAAAGCAATGGCACATCCTGAAAATCCTGCTCCAGTCATTCTAGCACCTAGGGTATAAGGGGAAAGTCTAGCCCCTTCTACTATGGAATCTAGTTCTAGACCAGTTACTTCATAGAGATTTTTTAAAGACTCGTGGGATTCATCTAGTAGCTTTCCCATTTTTTCGTAATCCTTGTCTTCCATAGCCTTAATCATTTCATTTACCCTAATGTTTTCTTCTACTACATATTTTACCCTCTTGTATATTGTTGGGTCCTTAATGGTTTTAATTATTTCTTCGTAGTTATTAAGGGTGTGTAGTTGACTTAAATTTTCTATACTTACAAAGTCCTTTAGTATATCTAATCCCTTTTGGGTTTCTGCCCTTCTTTCGTTGTACTTTGATACTACTAAAGACCTTGGTTTGTTAGTATTTAGAATTACTAGAATGTTGTCTTCTAAGTCTATATCTATATACTTGTAGTCTAAGGTTGCAGTATCTAAAAGTATTGCTGAGTTTTCCTTTCCTAAGGATATGGCAAATTGGTCCATTATTCCTGTTTTTAGACCAAGGTGGTCATTTTCTGTTTTCATACCTATAATACTCATTTGTTCCCTAGATATTCCAAGGTTAAATAAGTTATTAAATATTTCCCCAAATAGCATTTCTAAGGAAGCTGAAGAAGAAAGACCTGATCCTGTAGGAATGTTCCCATATACTACACAGTCAACCCCCTTTAGGTCCTTCCCTAGAGATTTTATTTCTTTGGCCATGCCAGTTACATAATTGGCCCATCCGTTTTTTTCATCAAAGTCTAAGTTCTTTAAGGAAATTTCCTTCCCACTAAGTGTATTAAGGGAATAAAGTCTAAAGGTTCCAAAGTCGTTTTCCTTGGCCATTGCATAGGTTCCTATTTCTATAGCACAAGGCAATACCTTACCTCCGTTATAGTCAATATGTTCCCCTATAATATTTATTCTACTTGGAGAGAAAAACTTTCTTCCATTAGCCTCAAACATTTCATAAAACTTATCTTCAATTTTTTTTAGTATTTCTTTTTCATTCATGACTTTTACCTACAAACTTTTCATAGGCCTGTCTAAGTTCCATTGCTGTTTCTTCAACTCTCCTTGGGTTTCCATGGACCCAAACAGCTGTTTCTGAAGATGCATTGTACTTAATGGAGTTTTCTCCCCTTAGTGGTGGGAAAAATTTTACATTAAACCTATAGTAAGTCTTTGAGTCCTTGTACTTTTCTGTATTTACTGGAACTTGGTAAATTCCCATCATATATGGAAAAGCCTTTTCATAAACCTTGTCAAAGGCTCCACTTAAATCCCTTAGGTTCCTAGCAAAGTCTAGGGTAATTTTTTCATCAAAGTCTTCAAAGGAAGCTACATCTCCCTTGGCAATTATATAAGTCTCAAAGGGATAGTTTGCAAAAAATGGTATCAAAACTATAAAAGAGTCATTTTCAAAAATAATCCTTTCAAAAAAGTTCCTTTCTTCTTCTATAATTTGGTCATAAATATTTTTTCCCTTTTCTTCAAAAAAGTCCTTGGAGTTTTTTAGCTCTAATTTCATCCTTAGAGGCATTTTTGAATAGGCATAAATTTGCCCATGGGGATGGGGCATTGTAGTTCCAACTTCCTTGCCCTTGTTTTCAAAGGGAAAGATATATTTTATTCCTTGGTCCTTTTTTAGGTCCAAGAATCTTTCTTTCCAAAGGTTTACTAGTTTTACTAGGTGGTCTTCAGATTGGTCATATAGTTTTCCATGGTGGTCTGGTGAATATAGGATTACTTCACATTTTCCATAGGACTTTTCTGTCTTATAAAATTCTGAACCAACCTTGTCTGGTTCTGGTGGATCTTGGGACAAGATTGGAAAGTCGTTGTTATATTTTAGTACATCATAATTATCTGGAACCTTACCAGAGCCTATACAAAATGGACAAAAGTCCTTAGGCATATCAGGTCTTTTTGACCTATCTGCACTGACCATAGTATAGTCATCTAACAAGGGGTTGTATCTAAGTTCTGCCATTAGTCATCTCCTCTTGTAATCTTCATTCTAAGTTCCCAAGTCTTTTCTTCCCTAGACTTAATTAAGGATGCCTTCTTGTTTTTAAAGGCCCTTTCTAAGGAGTCAAAATAACCACTTGTAGGTTCAATAGCAAGGTTGTATTCCCCTTTAAAGCCACCCTTGTTTATCCAAATTCCAAGATACTTGTTTATGTCAGTTGAATATTGGTAGTCAATTCTAATGTTTTTTGATTTATGAATAAGACTTACCTTTCCCTCTTTTATTTCATCTGGAAAATAAAACTTGTAGGCCTTATTATCTTCATATTCTCCTAGGTTTTTGTAGTCAAAGTCATAGACACTTGAGTCCTTTACGTTTACTATTTCTGAATTTATTGGAAACTCAAAATAACTAGAATCATCAAAGTTTAATAGTCCATGAAAGGCCCAAAGATAGTAGTGATCTTGTTTTGTTAGGTTTTTTAGCTTATAAGAAAATATCACTTCTTCATCTTTTAGGGAAATTGTCCTAATTAGATCTAATTTTAGGGTATCTGATCTAACGCTGGTAACTAGACTATCTTCCTTTTCTTCATAATCCCAAACTTGAGCCCAAACATCCCCATGGTCATTTAATTTTTCATAGGAGTTTGGATAAAAACATTCATCTATAGTTGGGAGCATTTCGTCTATTCCAGAAGTATCATAGTCTTCAAAGGAATCCCCTAATTTTGGCATTTCATATTTTTCCTTGGTAGGTTGGAACAAGACTTCGTAACCTGATTCCTTGTGGACTATGGATACGACTTTTCCTCCAAATTTTTTAAGGACTTTAACTTTTAACTTGTCATTTTCTAAAGAAAAGACGTCTTCATTTAAGTGTTTATCTAAATTTATAGTAGTTTTCATTATTTTCTCCATATATATTTTATAAAAAAGACCTTTATAAAAAGGCCTCTTTACACTATTTACAAAGTCTCAATTATTTTTTGACTAAAGTTCTTCTAACATCAAGGGCAACTGCAATTACAATTACAATACCTTGAATAACATTTGTCATGTCAGGAGATACTCCCAAGAAGGATAAAGAGTTTTTTAGAAGTTCAAATACAAATACTCCTAGTAGGATACCTGGTACTGTACCTTGGCCACCTGCTGTGGAAACTCCACCTATTGTTGCAGATGCAATGGCTTCAAGTTCGTAGCCTTGGCCTGATCCTGGTCCAACTGATCCAGTTTTTGCTGTTAATAAGTATCCTGCTAACCCATACAATAATCCAGCTAAGGCAAATATTTTTACCTTGGATTTTTCTACATTTACTCCAGAAACTTCTGCTGCTGCTTCGTTTCCACCTATGGCATACATGTATTTTCCATATCTAGTCTTTGTAAATAATATCCAAATTAGTATTCCTACAATGGCGGCTATAATTCCTAGATATGGCACCCAGTTTAGGCCTGGTATAGGAAGTTTTCCTTGTCCTATTTTTATAAATGAGTTCTTAAAGTTACCAATTGGCTTGTTTTGCGAATAAAGCATATTTATTCCATAGATCATTATTTGTGTACCTAGTGTTGCTAAGAATGGTGGAACATGTAAATAAGCAACAATAAGTCCATTTATTAGTCCAAAAAAGGCACATACTACAAGTACAATTAGTAGTGGAACAAAGATTGGCATGTCTGGTAAATTATCAAAAAACTTAGATGTATATTCTGGTTTTTGAACTAGGGTACCAGTTATTAAAGCTGATAGACCTACTATACGTCCTGCAGATAAGTCAGTTCCCCTTATTATCAAGCAACCTGCACAGCCTAGGGCTATAATAAACCTTACAGATACGTTACCCATTAAGTTTGACAAATTGATTAATGAGATAAAGTTATCCCTAGTTGCTCCTGTAAATATTATCATTATTAAGACAACAACAATTAATGCATAGTCAATCATAAATTGTTTAAAATCAAAATTTTTCTTTGTAGATTCCATAGTCTTCTCCTTACATATATCTTGTAGCTAGTTCCATAACTTTTTCTTGGGTGGTATTTCTACCTCCTGGAAGAAATCCTGAAATTCTACCTTCACACATTACCATAATCCTGTCTGATACTCCTAAAAGTTCTGACATTTCTGAAGTTATCATAATAATTGATTTTCCTTCAGCTGCTAGGTCATTTATAATTTGGTATATTTCATACTTAGCTCCAACGTCAATTCCTCTAGTAGGTTCATCTAAAATTAGAATGTCTGGGTTATTTGCTAGCCACCTTGATAAAATTACCTTTTGTTGGTTACCTCCTGATAAAGACTTTATTTGGGTTGCCAAACTAGGTGTCTTTATGGAAAGTCTATTTATACTATTTTCTGCCAACTGATCAAGTTTTACTTGGTCAAGTAGGCCAATCTTTCCAACATAGTTATTTAAGGATGCTATGGAAGTATTGTCCCTAACTGATAAGACTCCAAATATTCCAGTTTGTCTCCTGTCTTCAGTTACTAGGGCTATTCCATTATTTATAGCATCTTTAGGGTTTGATACCTTAATTTCTTTTCCGTCTTTTATTATTTTTCCATTTGAAGATTGTCTAACTCCATAAACAGCTTCTAATAGTTCTGTCCTTTGGGCCCCTACTAGACCTCCAACCCCAAGGATTTCTCCTCTTTTTAGTTCAAATTTACATTCTTTAAAGGATAGTGGATTTGGAGATGTAAAGTCCTTAACTTCAAGTACAACATCTTCATGGACTGTGTTAGTTTTTTCAGGAAACAAGCTTAAAAGTTCCCTTCCTACCATATTTTTTATTATAGTTGCGTTTGTCATTTCGCTTGCTGGCCAAGTGCCAACATACTTGCCATCACGCATAATTGTTATATCATCTGAAATTCTTAAAATCTCATCCATTTTGTGGGAAATGTATATTATGGCCATTCCCTTTGAAGTTAAATCCCTAATTATCCCAAAAAGTGTCTCTACTTCCGTGGATGTTAATGATGATGTAGGCTCGTCCATAATCATAATTTTTGATGATTTGGAAAGGGCCTTTGCTATTTCTACTGACTGCATTTGAGATACAGTAAGTTCGTTTAATAGGGTCTTTGGGTCAGCCTTAAGGGCTACTTGGTCTAAATAGGCCTTTGTATCCTTATACATCTTTTCATGGTTTACTAAGTTAAATTTTCCAAGGGGGTATGAACCTAAAAATATATTTTCTCCAATAGTCATCATAGGTATAGGTTGAAGTTCTTGATGAATCATGGAAACACCATGGTCCATGGCCTCTTGGGGCGTGTTTAAGTCTACTTCTTCTCCATCTATTTTTACAGTACCTGAATCCCTATTATATATACCAAAGAGAATTTTCATTAGAGTGGACTTTCCAGCCCCATTTTCTCCCATAAGGGCGTGCACTGTCCCAGGTCTTACCTTTAAACTAACATCGTCTAAGGCTTTGACCCCTGGAAAAGACTTATTAATATTTTCCATTTCTAATATATATTGACTCATAATATTGCCTTTCTTTTAAAAAAACAAGTGTGCCCGAAAGCACACTTGACCTTTGTTTTGATTAGTTATTTTCTCTTTCAGCGTAACGTGCTTCAGCTTCTTCAACTGTTTCAGTTCTTGGTTCAGAATCTTTAAGTTCAGCGCTAGATTGATCTAATACTTTTACATAATCTATCCAATAGTAGCTAGAAACATCGTTTCCATTTGCAAGTTCAATTGCTATATCAGCAGCAGTGTGAGATTGGTTGTAATGGTCATTTAATACTGTACCAGTTAAAGTACCATCTGCTAGTGCTTGCATTGCTTCAGGTATAGCATCAACACCTACTAAATAGATGTCTTCGTTTACTTTTCTACCTGCAGAGTTAATAGATTGGATTGCTCCCATTGCCATTCCGTCATTGTTTGAGAAGATTACTTCTAAGTCTTTTCCGAATTGAGCAAGTGCATTAGCTGCAAATTCTTGGCCCTTTGCTGAATCCCAGTTTGCTTGGTATGGTTCAGCTAAAGCTTTAACTGTTAAACCTGCATCTTCTAAAGCTTTTATAGAGAATTCTGTTCTTTGTTGTGCATCAACGTTTTGTGGGTCACCTTGTAACATAATGTAGTTAATAACTCCATCTCCATTGATGTCACCCTTATTAGGTGTTTCAGCTATGATTTCACCTTGGAAAGTTCCTGATTGAGTTGCATCAGCACCAACGTAAGTTGTTTTTCCAGGCCATAATTTCATATCTTCAGTTTCTGGTTCCCTGTTTATGAATACAATTGGGATTCCAGCTTCTTGAGCAAGGTTGATTACTGCGTTAGCTGCAGTTTTATCAACTAAGTTAAGAATCATAACGTCTTTACCTTGAGTGATAAAGTTGTTAATTTGTTCAGTTTGAGTCGCTTGGTCTTGTTTACCATCTTGAATATCAAGAGCGTATTTTACGCCAGTTTCTTCAGTTAATTTGTTGAAGTAATTTTCTAATTCTTCTCTGTAAAGTGTCATGAAGTTATCATCGAAACGATAAATAGCAACACCAACTTCTACAGTGTCTCCTTCTGCAGGAGCAGTAGCTTCTTCAGTTTCTTCTGCTGTTTCTTCTGCTGCTTGTTCAGCAGTAGTTTCTGTTTCGGTTTCAGCAGGTTCAGTAGTATCATTACAAGCTACTAAAGTAAATATCATTACAAAAGCTAGCAATAAAAGACTTAAACTCTTTTTCATTTTTTTCCACCTTTCAAAATTTAACATTATTTTATCCTTATATTACAACTTAAATATCACTCGGTCAATCGTTTTCATAAAATTATTCACTAACTTATATGAAATTTTACTAAACTTTACTAAATAGACTTGGGAAAGTTGAGTTCCTTACTACTAACTCTGTGTTACACTCTATATTAATTGGAAGGACCTGCTCGTTATTTAATAAATATAACATCAGTTGTACAGCCATTTCTCCCATTACCTTCGTGTTAATCCTTATTGTTGTTAATGGTGGATTAGTAAATTTGGCCATGGCTATATCATTAAAGCCTACAATTGAAATCTGGCCGCTGTTTAGTAAATCTTTTTCTCCAAGGGACCTTAAGGCTCCAATTGCTATGGAATCGCTTGCGCAAATATAGGCTTTGGGATGGTCTTCTTCCTTTAGGATTGAGTTCATTAAATCGTATCCTGTTATGGCATCAAAATTTCTAACCTTCTTAAAGGTTGGGTCATAAACAAGTTCCTTGTCCTTTTCTACTTCCTCTATAAAGGTCTTTTCTCTTACATCTAAAAATAGTGCGTTGTTCTTTCCAGACCTTTCCCTTCCACCAATAAAGCCGATTTTAGTGTGGCCTAGGCTCTTTAGGTGGTTTATGGCCTGTTTTGTTCCGTCTACTAAATCAGATGTAATACTGTGGAACTTTTTCTTGTTAGGGTTGTAGTCTACAAAGACTATCCTACTAAAGTCCTTACTAAACTCTTCACCATGGTCTTCTGAAAACTTTCCTAAGCAAATAAGTCCGCTTAAGTCAGGGTCATTAAAGACATCCTTCATGTTTTCCTTATAATACCTTTTTATATTAATTTTGTTTTTCATTAATGAAGATTCTACACTTAGTCTTAAGGTATAGTAATATGGGTCTTCCAATTCAGCATCAGAAGATATCCACTGAACTATTCCAATAACCTTGTTGTCAGGATTACTTGTATGTTTAGGTTTGTAACCTAGTTCTATAGCTACATTTCGAATTCTATTTCTAGTTTCTTCCTTTACACTAATTGATTTATCTTCATTTAAGACCCTAGAAATTGTAGCTGGTGAAAATCCAGTTATTTTTGCAATATCTCTTATGGTGGCCATTTTACTCTCCTCCTTTTTTCGATTTATTAATTTTTATATTGGTGCTTACTCCCTTAAGCATAAAAAAGATTACAAGGGGAAGTAATACTAAAATAAAAAATATAGGATTTTTGGAATTGTAATACATGTAGAGACCAAATAGTGAAACTGACAAGGATATTACATTCCAAAAAATATCCTTTCTCTTTAGGACATTGTCTAGTAGGTCATCATAGGAGTCCTTTCTTCTACTTAAATCTTTTACCTTTGGACCAAAAAAGTAGTTCCAATAGCCCTTTGAGCCCTTAAATGATGATACTAGTCTAAGTCCTTGGTCTTCATAAATCTTGTTTTCCTTAGGAAAAGAATAGGAAAAATATTCTATAATACAGGTTCCGTCTATAGGTGTTGAATCTTCAAACCTGTGGCCACTTGTATCAACTCCAACTAACCTGTGTCCCTTTCTAGCCATTTCTTCTATGTACTTTTCTTCTTGAAATTTTTCAAGGACTGTAAAGGTTTTCTTAGTATTTGTGCCCATTTTTACCTCCTAGCAACTTGTTGTGTTCTAACCTTTTGTTTTCTTTATATAATATACTATGTTTCAAAAAAATGAAATATTTTACTAAATAATTTGCTAAAGAAATTTTCATAAAAAAACTGGCACTAATTTTAGTACCAGTTTCTAGCTTTATTGTAAGTGTTTGTTTATTACCTTAGCTACTCTATTGTAAAGATCCTTCATAGGTTCTTTGTCAAAGTCCTTCTTTTCAATATAAGCATTAATTTCACTTATTCCATCTTCTATTTCCTTATCTTCTATTCCTTCTTCAAGTAGTTTATTCCCTACCTTTTTAAGGGAGTAAAGTCCATGAAGTATAGGCATAAGTTCACTTTCCTCCTTATTTTCCTTTAATAGGTCGTGCAGTATCCACCCCTTGTTAGTATCTGTAGATATACACTTGTTTGGAATGTTTAGGGCTTCTTCCCTAAAGTCTTTTAAAAGTTCATCTAATTCCTTGTCTGAGAAATTGTGAATCATTAAAAAATTAATATCAATTTTCTCTAAGTCTTTAATTCTTTCTTCTTGTAAATCGAATTTCTCTTCTAAAAGGTCTCCAACATTGTGATGAAGATGGTAATCTTCTGCTACCAAGGTCTTAAACTTATATTTTTCAGAAAATTTATTAATTCTTCTTAATACATCTTCTGGCATGTTGTATACTAATAATTTTTTTGTCATCTTCTACTCCTATTTTATCCTTTACCTACTTTTACCCAAGTTAGCCAAAGGATAAAACTAAGTTATTAAGTCTTATTCTGTTACTAAAATTTCATTGTCTTTTCTTAATATTACTTCCTTAGGCCTTTCCATAGAGGCAAATTGCATAGGAGATAGTACTATTGAGTAGGAACCTGCGTTATTAAAGTACAAAACATCTCCAATTTCTACCTTTGGAAATTCTATTTCCTTTCTAACTACATCAGCACCTGTACAAAGGTTACCCATAATTGTAACAGTTTCTTTTTCTGCCCTTTCTTCTAATGGAAAAATTTGGCTAGAGTTTGAGCTTGTAAATAGGGGCTCATTTGCAGGTGGATTTTCAAAGTCTGTATAAAGACCTACCATCATATTTATAGATGGCCTATAAAAACCATTTAAGGTATTACTTAAAATTACAAAGTTCTTTCCAAAGGATGACTTTTTGTCCCTTACCTTAGTAACATAAAGACCAGCCTTACCTACAAGGTACCTACCTGTTTCTATATATATTTCTACCTTATCTAATTCTTCCTTACATGTTTGTAAAAATTCTTCTAGACTAGCTCCAAGACTCTTAACATCTACTTCATCATCTTCAACTTCGTAAGGAATTCCTATACCAGAGCCCATATTTAAAAATTCAAGGTCACAGTCCAACTTTTCATTTACCCTAGTTGCTAAATCCAAAATGTTTTTGTAATAGTTTTTAATAACTTCGTAGTTAAGTTCTTGACTCTTTGAATGGACATGAATTCCCTTTATTTCAATATTTTCTAAAGACTTAAAATCCTCAATTTTCTCAAAGAAAAGGTCTTCGTCTACTCCAAATTTCCCAGCCATCCCTTTGTTATCAGTAAAGGTAAAGTTTGGATTAATCCTAATACCAATTTTTACAGTTTTATTTTCTTCTTTTGCTATCTCAGATATTAGCTTTATTTCATTTAAACTATCTGCAATGATTATAGCCTTGTCTAGAGACTTTCTAATATCTTCTTTAGACTTTCCTGGTGCAGAATACTGGATCTTCTTTTGGTCTTTTATTCTATCATAGGACTTTTCTACTTCTGATAGAGAGGCTGCATCTGCTCCTAGACCTTGACCATAAATAATATCTAGAATATGAGGGTTTGGATTAGTCTTTAGGGAATAAAGAAATTTTATACTAGGGAAATTTTCCTTTAGTGCCTTTATTCTCTCTAGGATTATTTCTTCATCATACAAGTAAAAACTATCAAACTCTTCAGACAACTTTTTAATAATATCCTTCTTTTCCATAAAATCCTCCTTAGTCAGCTAGTAGGTATTCAATTACTAGTTTTATAGTACTTTCTAAACCTTCCTTGTGGGTCCTTTCATAATGGTGAGTTGCATCTACCCCTGGTCCAATACATCCAATCCTAACGTCATTTCCTTGGGTTAAGGCAACACTTGCATCTGAACCATACCTATGGGCTACATCTATCCTATATGGTATTTCCTTTTCCTTACAAATATTTACAAGCTTTTTCTTAAGTTCAAGGTCGTATGGAGTTACACTGTCCTTAGCAAAAATAGTAACTTGTTTTTCATCAGACCTTTGTGAACCACCTACTGTTCCTATATCTACAGCTATAATTTCCTTTATATTATCAGGTATAAAGTAAAGGCCATGACCAATTTCTTCATAGTCTGCTATATAAAAATAAGTGGTATATTTTGGCTTAAGGTTGTTTTCCTTGAAATGCTTCATAATTGTAAACATAGAAGCTACACAGGACTTGTCATCTAAGAATCTAGATTTTATATAGCCATTGTCAAGAACCTTAAATCTAGGTTCAAAGGCTATAAAGTCACCAACTTCTATTCCCAAGGCCCTAGTTTCTTCTTCTGAAGAAGTTTCTTCATCTATTCTAACTTCCATAGTTTCTGGAGTCTTTTTTGAGTCCTTTGCATTGTCGAAAATATGAACAGATGCCTCATCTGGAAGGATAGTTCCTGTGTAAACCTTATCCTCAATGTTCTTAATATAGGCAGTTTCCCCTTCCATGGCTCCCCAAGAAAATCCACCAATAGGTGCCATTCTAAGTCTACCGTTACTTTTTATTTCCTTTACAACAGCTCCTAGGGTATCTACATGGGCAGTTAAAAGAATGGATTCATCTGTATTTTCCCCTTCTAAAATACCGTAAGATGCTCCCTTTTTCGTCTTTTTAAAGTCTACCCCAAGACTTTGAAATTCCTCTCTTATTCTGTCCATTACTTCTTTTGTATCCCCACTAGGACTTTTAATATTTATAATTTCTTCTAAAAATCCTAGGGTGTAATCTGTATTTACTTCCATAGAACCTCCTTAAATTTCTCACTCTAATTAAGTTATATAGGAAATATTCCCAAATAACAAGTAAAAATAACAACAAAAATACTGCTAACATAAGTTAATAGTTAATTACTTAAAATATGCCCAATTGATTCCCTTTTCCCTAATAATAAAATCAATTTCCTTAGAATAAAAAATTTCTCCATCTAAATTAGCAGTAAGGGTCTTTTCAGACTTTATCCTTCCAGACTTAACTAGGTGTTCAGTAACTGTCTTGTTAGATAGGTGCTTTCCAAACTTGTATCTCAATATCAAGGGAATAAGTGTAAAGAGACCTTGTTTTTTAACAGCTATTAGATTTAAGATGCCATCGTCTAGTTTTCCATTTGGAGCTGGATTAAATCCTGACCCATAGTAGGACCCATTACAAAGGGCAGATACTACTAGGGTGTCTTTGTATTTTATCTTTTCTCCATTTACTAAATTTAGATCTAGTTCTAATTCCTCAAAGGTTATATTAGTTACTTCCTTTAAAACTGCCTTATAGAAGGCCTTATATCCAAGTTCTGGCTCTTTTTCTAAAATATCATAGGTAGATTCTAATACATGGGTATCAAAACCTAAGCTACAGACATTTATACATATTTTGTTATTTACTTCTATAATATCAATAGGCTTTATTCTTGGTTCAAAGGTATCTTCTATTTTAAAATCCTTGTAGGAAAAGTTTTTTGCAAAGTCGTTAGCTGTTCCCATGGGAATAAGTCCAAGGGCTGCCTTTGACTTATACATTACTTTAGAAACTTCACCTAGAGTTCCGTCTCCCCCACATACTATTACTATTTTGTCCTCAGGATTTTCTTTTATAAAGTCCCTTGCAGCTTCAGTCCCATGGTTTTTGTACTGGGTTTTTAAAATCTCAAGTTCATGAATCCTATGATTCTCTTCATATACCTTTATTATTTCTTTTTCAAATTCATCAAAATCCTTGTTTCCAGCCTTGGTGCTTAATATAAATAATTTTTTTGTCATTTTGTCTCCAAAGTAATTTTCTATATTAAAATTATACTCTAAGTCCTTATAAATAACAAAACTATTAAAAAAAGACCAAGTACATTTTAAAAGTACCTGGCCTAATATATTATTTGTTTTTTAAAATTTCCCTTCTCACAGCTTCAATTGCTACTTCAATAGCCTTAGAAGTATCGTGAACTTGGGTACTTTGGTAGTTGTCATCAGCTTCTTGGTTCCAAACTGTATTAAGAACACAAGCTGCCCTAGTACCTAAAACTTGAGATACTGTAAATAGAGTAGCACTTTCCATTTCAGATGCAAGACAGTTAGCCTTTTTGTAGGCTTCCCACTTGTTTTTTAGCTCATAAGCTACAGGCATCCTGTCAGGATTGTGTTGTCCATAAAAGGAATCCTTACATTGAACTATTCCAATGTGGTTAGTATATTCCTTTTCGTTAGCTGCTTCAACTAAGGATAAGGTTAAACTAAAGTCTGACACTGCTGGAAATTCGATAGGAACGTATTCGTTAGAAGTTCCGTCCATCTTTACAGATCCAGTTACTATTACAAGATCTCCACCCTTAACCTTTGGATTCATACCTCCACAAGTTCCAACTCTAATAAAGTTTTCTACTCCAGTCATGTGAAGTTCTTCAACTCCAATTGCTGTTGAAGGTCCACCCATACCTGTTGACATTACAAGGACATTATCTCCTTCTAATTGTCCAAGGTAGGTAGTATATTCTCTATTTTGTCCAATTTTCTTTGGGTTATCTAAATACTTCGCTATTTTTTCTACCCTGTCTGGGTCTCCAGGTAGAATAGCATATTTTGCCTTATGGGAATCGTCAATCCCTATGTGATACAATTTTTCCATATTTTACTCCTAAATTTTTTCTAAGCTTGTCCTTTAAAGTAAGGTACACCATTTGCCTTTGGTGGATCTGACTTTTTAACAAATATTAGTACAAATAAAGTCAGTGCGTATGGTAACATTGCTAATATTTGTGAAGGTATAGCCGTTCCAGCTAAAATAATTATTAAAGCTTGGGCAAAACCAAATAGTAGACAACCTAAGGCTGCCCCAATTGGTCTCCAGTTACCAAATATTACAGCTGCTAAGGCAATAAAGCCTTGGCCTGAAATAACAGTTGGGGTAAAGTTTGAGATGATAGCTATTGTATATGCTGCTCCACCAAGACCTGATAAAAACCCAGAAGCTAGTACACAAAGGTACCTAACTAAAATTACATTAATACCAACAGTATCTGCTGCAGCTGGATGTTCTCCACAGGCCCTAACCCTAAGTCCTTGTTTTGTGTAGTATAAAAAGTACCAAATTGCAACTACTAATAAGAGAGCTATTATTACAGTAACATCAATATCAGAGCTTCTTAGCATTTGATTTTTTACACCTAAGGAGGCTAAAAGTTTTGGTAATTTTTTTAAAACTGTATAAGTTTGGGTAGCTCCATCAAAAAGTAGTCTACTTAAGAATAGGGCAACGCCAGGACCTATAAAGTTTATGGCAATACCTGATATAATCTGATTTCCTTTTAGGGATATGGATACAATGGCGTGTAGTACAGAAAGTAACATACCTGCCAAACCACCAGCTAAAAATCCTAACCAAGGGTTTCCAGTAAAGTATGCAACTGTAGTTCCTACAAAGGCCCCTATTGTCATCATACCTTCAAGTCCAATGTTATCAACACCAGATCTCATGGAAATTACACCACCCATAGCTGTTAGAACTAAAGGAGCAGAATACATTAATGTCATAGATATAGCTAAAAGTATTATTCTAATCATTTTCTTCCCTCCTTTTCTTTTCAGCATGTAATTGGGCTAACCTATCAGCAATTCTTGGAAGTAATGAAGCTACTGCTATTGCAAGTACTATTACCCCTATGATTATATTTATTATTTCTGTAGGTGCTCCTAATTTTGATTGAACTAAGGTTCCACCAAGACTCATACCAGCAAATAACAAGCCAGCTGGCAAGACTCCTAAAGGTGAAGTATTACCTATTAAGGCAACACTCATACCGTCCCAACCATAACCCTCTTGGGCAGAAAGTACACTTACTGAATTTGTAGATGTCATTACTAGGATTGCTCCGCCTAGGGCTGCTATACCACCAGATACAAACATAGTAAAGACAATGTTTTTGTCAACTGAGATTCCTGAAAATTCAGCAGCATGTTTATTTAAACCTACGGCACGAACTTCAAAACCTCTTTTTGTATGATTTAAAACAAACCATAAAACTACGGCTGCAATAATTGCAATTAATATTCCCCATCCTAAGTCAGTACGTACTATGTCTCCTAGGAACTTGTTTTCCATAATAAAGGCCCTACCTTCCTCAGACCTTCTCCACTCAGTAGAGAAAAAGTTTATCTTAGCTGAATCTAAGATTTCAGGTGAATGGAGGGTTCCTGGTACCTTTATGGAAGGCATATTTACAATAAAGTTAGAAAAATAATGGGCAATCCAGTTGAGCATTATAGTTGAAATAACTTCGTGAATGCCAAACTTGCTCTTTAGTAAGCCTGATATAGCTCCCCAAATACCACCTGCAAAAAAGGCGATAACTAGGATTACTATTGGATGAATAATTCCTGGCAAAGCTACATAATATCCTACCAAGGCTCCTACTAAGGCTCCAAATACAAACTGTCCTTCAATACCTATATTGAAAAGTCCAGCCCTAGATGTAAATGAAAAGGCAAGTCCTGTGAATATAAAAGGAATTGCATTTACTACAGTTTGGGCAAGATTTTTTGGATTTGCAACAACTCCAGAAATCATAATTCCATAAGCTTCAATTGGGTTAAATCCTGCTGCTATAAATACTATAGCTCCTACAAGAATACCTAAAATAATGGCGAATAAAATGGCAATTATTGGTTTTCTTAACAAGTCATGAAATTTACTCATTGTTACCTCCTGCCATTAAAAATCCTATTTCATGGTCAGTAGTTTCACTAGGATTTAGTTCAGCTACATTTTTACCATCATAAATTACAATTATCCTGTCAGCTAAGGCAAATACTTCTTCAAGTTCCAAAGAAATAAGTAGTATGGCCTTTCCAGCATCCCTTTGTTTAATTAGAGCTTCATAAACAGATTGGATAGCTCCAACATCAAGACCTCTTGTAGGCTGGCAAGCAATAAGTAGGTCTGGGTTTTGATCAATTTCTCTAGCTATAATTACCTTTTGTTGGTTACCACCAGAAAGGTTTCTAGCCTTAATCTTAGTTGCGTTTTTTGGTCTGACATCAAATTCTTCGATTTTTATATCTGAATATCTATAAATTTCATG
Organism: uncultured Clostridia bacterium; assembly: GCA_945916025.1. Classification (GTDB taxonomy): domain Bacteria; phylum Bacillota; class Clostridia; order Tissierellales; family Peptoniphilaceae; genus Neofamilia. The sequence goes on along the minus strand of CAMEGD010000012.1, from coordinate 482 downwards.
CCAATTTAAGATTCCATTTTTTGAAAATGGTTCTTGATCATAGGATTCTAGTATAAAGTTTTCGCATATTGAAAAATCTAATACTAGACCTCTTTTATGTCTGTCTTCATGGATAGTAGCTACACCAGCATCCCTAACAGTCTTAGGAATGGAATTTACAAGGTTCTTTCCATTTACAAGGATTTCTCCTGACTCTGATTTTGACAAACCTGTTATAGCTTCAATAAGTTCTGTTTGTCCATTTCCACTTACTCCAGCTATAGCAACAATTTCACCTTTTCTTACATTAAAAGAAAAATCCTTGACCATAGGAACCCCCCTGGCATCTTTTACAGTAAGGTTCTTTACATTAATAACCTCATCTGATACTTGGGCAGGTTTTTTATTTACGTCTAAATCTATATCATATCCAACCATCATACTTGCAAGTTGATTTTCTGTTACCTTGTCAACTTCAACAGTTCCAACAAGTTGTCCTTGTC
>CAMEGD010000011.1 GCA_945916025.1 uncultured Clostridia bacterium | reverse complement strand
ATATACAATCTTTTTCTAAATATTTAAAGGTATTTTTTACTATCCTATCTTCTAGAGAGTGGAATGTAATAATACATAACCTACCTTTTTTATTTAGTCTGTTGACAATTTTTGTAATTGTCTTATCTATAATATTTAATTCATCATTTACTTCTATTCTTATACTTTGGAATGTTTTTATAGCAGGATGTTTATCTAAGCGTTGAGCCTTTGGAATAGCTTTCTTAATAACTTCAACTAAGTCATATGTAGTAGCTATTTCCTTGTTTTTCCTCTCATCTACTATAAATTGGGCTATTCTACTGGCCCATCTTTCCTCTCCATATTTGAAAATAATTTCTTCTAAAGCTTCTTTGGAATAATTATTTACCACATACTTGGCATCAATTGATTTTGTTTGGTCCATTCTCATATCTAAAGGGAAATCTTGATGGTAAGAAAAGCCTCTTTCTCCAGTATCTAATTGATAAGAAGAAACTCCTAAATCTAATAAAGCTCCATCTATTTTGTCAATGCCTAAGTCATCTAATACCTGGTCAAAGTCAACAAAATTTGATTTCCTAATGATTACCTTTTTCCCAAAATCCTTTAAGACCTGGGAAGATTTTTTTATGGCGTCCTCATCTTGATCAATACCAATTAATTTACCACTAACAAGTCTTTTTGCTATTTCCTTTGAATGACCAGCCCCACCAAGGGTTGCGTCAAAATAAATTCCATCTTCTTTTATATTTAAACCATTAATACTCTCTTCTAGTAGTACTGAAATATGATTAAATTCCATTTTTAAAACCCTAACTCTTCCATTTGTTCTGCTATGTTTTCATAGGACATATTTTCATCACTAGTGTATTCAGTCCAGTTTTCTTCAGACCAAATTTCTATCCTATTTGGAGTACCAATAATAACTGCTTCTTTAGTAATATTTGAATGGTCCCTTAGATTTTGTGGAATCAGGGCCCTTCCCTGTTTGTCAATATTACTCTCAGTTGCTCCAGCGGTAAAAAACCTTACGAAGGCTCTGGCTTCTTTGTTTGCAAATGGTAAAGACCTAAGGTTTCTTTCGAAGTTTTCCCACTCATCTAAGGGAAACAAAAATAAACATCCGTCTAAACCTTTAGTCATAACAAATTCATCCCCTAGGGACTCTCTAAACTTAGATGGAATTATAATTCTGCCTTTGGCATCTAGACTATGTTTAAATTCACCTAAAAACATAAATTCCTCCACATTTCTTGGAATTTATTACCACTTTCAAACTACTTTCTACCACTTTCTACCACTTTGTACTTATATATTACAATATTCTGGTAAATCTTTCCATAGGTAAATAAAAAAACAAGGCAAAGGGACTAAGGTCCTTAACCTTGTTTTAAGATATTGATTTTATCTAAAAATCTAACTATTTTTTCTTTTTGTTTTTGCTTTTATTTTGGGTTTTAATAACTTCTTTATCTTGTTGTTTGGGCAAAACTATAAACATTATTATTCCTATTATAATCCCACCAATACTAACAAGTTGGGCCACTCTCAAGTCTCCTGCCATAAGGCTATCAGTCCTAAGTTCCTCAATAAAGAATCTAGCTATAGAATAAATTATTAGGTAGACTCCAAACATCTCCCCATCAAATTTTTTCCTCTTTGATAAAAAGAAGTACAAAAATACGAAAAGGGAAAATGTAACTATAGACTCATACAAAAATGTTGGATGAACTTTAACTCCATCTATAGTAATCCCCCAAGGTAATTCAGTTGGACCACCATGGGCTTCTTGATTTGCATAGTTCCCCCATCTACCTATTGATTGGCCTAGGGCAAGTCCTGGCGCCAATATATCTAGTAAATAATATATATTTACCTTCTTAAGGTAAGAATAAATTAGTACAACTAATACTCCCCCAATAATTCCCCCATGGATTGCAAGACCACCTTGCCTAAAGTTAAAAATCTCTAAGGGATTGTCTAGATAATATTCTAAATTATAAAATATAACATAATAGAGTCTAGTAGTAATTACAGCTACTGGAATCATTATTATCATTAAGTCAAAAAAGTTATCCTTTGTTAGTCCTCTAGTTCCATCTATAAGACTAGAGGCAACTAAGATACCCAAAAATATTCCCGTGGTAACAAAAACCCCATACCACATTACATCAAATCCAAATATACTAAAAGCTACTGGATTAATAAGATCACTCCCTTTCTTCAGGAATACTCCAATTATGATATACTTCTTGAACATCGTCATTATCTTCAAGCATATCTATCATTCTTTCCATATTCTTTAGATCAGTTTCATCTGTAAGTTCTATATAATTTTGTGGGAAATAGCCTAATTCACTGGCAGCTATCTCATATCCTTTTTCTTCTAAGGCACTTTTTACTTTAAGATAATTTTGGGAACTTGTGGTTATTTCATAGGCTTCGTCTATATTTTCAATATCCTCTGCTCCACAATCTATTGCATCCATCATTAGGGTATCTTCATCTACAGAATCAGATTCTTCTATTAGGATTTTTCCAAGTCTATCAAACATAAAAGTTACACTACCTGTAGTTCCAAGGTTACCCCCAAATTTTTCTAAGGCGTGTCTAACATCTGGAGCCGTCCTATTTCTATTATCAGTTAAGGCTTCGATAATTATAGCAACTCCGCTAGGTCCATATCCTTCATATACTATTTCTTCATAGTCTTGTCCACCTGCTTCTCCAGCTGCTTTCTTTAAGGCCCTATCAATGTTGTCGTTAGGCATATTTTCTGACTTAGCCTTGTCAATAGCTACCTTTAACTCAGGATTAAATTCTGGATCTAAGCCATTCGCCCTTGCTGCAACTGTTATATACCTTGACAGTTTAGCAAAGACCTTTGCCCTTTTTGCATCTTCTTTACCTTTTTTGTGTTTAATATTGCTCCATTTAGAATGTCCTGACATCTTATCACTCCATAAATTAATTTTTATAAATTTCAGGCATATATCTCTTATGCGCTGTTTTTTTGTTTCTACTTTCTATATCAATTCTAATACTTTCCTCTATTTCCTTACCATTTAGATAATCATCTAAGGTATCATAGGAAAATCCTAATTCCGATTCATCAGACTGTCCAATCCAAAGACCAGCTGAAGGTTTTTTGTCAATTATTTTTTGTGGCAGATCTAACAATCTAGCAAGCTCATAAATTTGCCTTTTTGTAAAATTGCCTAAAGGCATTAAATCAGCCCCTGAGTCACCATGTTTTGTAAAATACCCAATGTGAATTTCAGATTTGTTTGAAGATCCTAAGACTAAATATCCTAAGTCTTGCCCATAATAATACAAGGTTGTCATCCTTAATCTTGGCTTTACATTGCTCTTAGATAAATTATTATCTGAATTAAAAGTAGACTTTATTAGATTATCATAAGTTTCCGATAAGTCAACTTTTTTTATATTTAAAGAAAGCTTATCTGCCACTAATCTAGCATCTTCTTCATCTTCTGGTATGCTGTGAATTGGCATAATTACGCCAAGACATGTATCTGGAAAAGATAGTTTTGAAATCCCTGCAATAACTGCTGAATCTATCCCCCCACTTAATCCAAATACTACACCCTTTGAACCAGATGCTAGGACTTTTCCCCTTAACCAATCTACTAATTTTTCAACATCTTTATTTGTCATATATTAACTCTCCCTTTAGTTCTGAACATATTTCTTCTTTCTTAACTTCAATTTTTACTGTTCCACTAGTTAAATTTACAAAATAAGACTTAAAGTCTTCAAATTTTTCTTCACTTATAAGAAGGTCTAAAGACACTATATCTGTGTACTCTGAGGAAATAACCTTGTAATTTTTTATATCAATAGAATTTTGAATCTTTCCATGATAAAAATAATCATAAGACATATTTACTAAAATATAAGGTTTCATTTCAACTATTTGTCCAGCATCTATGGCGACTTTTGCTCCCTTAGAATAGGCCCTAATAAGGCCACCACCGCCAAGTTTTATACCCCCAAAGTATCTTGTTACTACAAGGCAAATATTAGTAAGGTCTTCTTTTTTGATTACCTCTAACATGGGAATACCAGCAGTACCTGAAGGTTCTCCATCGTCGTCAAACCTTTGAATCAACTTCTCTGGACCTATAATATAGGCACTACAATTATGAGTTGCATCTTTGTGGGCCTCTTTTATTTTCTTTATAAAATCTAAGGCATGATCTTCACTTTCTACAGGAGATGAATAACCAATAAAAAGAGATTTTTTTTCTTCAAAGGAATCCTCACCTTCCATTAAAATCGATTTATATTCTTTATTCATAAATATAGTCCTTAAATCTTTCATAATCCTTGTCATCTATTATTAGATTTACTATAGAACCTTCTTCATTGTAGCTAATTTCCTTGTCCTTATACTTACTAGTCAAGTAACTTAATTTATCTTGATCTTTAAAGGAAAAGAACAATTTTACACTATGATTTGATTCATTTAGGTTTTCATATACTAAATCTAAAAGTTTATCAATGTTGAGGGAGTTTTTTGCAGAAATAAATTCATAGGGACTATAATTTTTAAATCTATTTAGGCTTTCTCCTTCATCTAACATGTCTATTTTGTTAAAGGCATAGACCATTGGTTTGTCCCCAATTTTCAGTTCTTCCAAAATCTTATTTGTAGTATCTATTTGTAATTCAACATTTTCATTTGATACATCAACTACTTGAACGATTACATCAGCATAGTTAATTTCCTCTAAAGTAGACATAAAGGCTTCTACAAGTTTTGTTGGTAGCTTAGAAACAAAGCCTACAGTATCTATTAGAATAAATTCTCTGTCATTTAAAAACTTGGACCTTCTTAAAGAAGTCCCCAAAGTTGCAAATAACATGTCCTTTACAAATACTTCCTTAAAGTTTTCCCTATCCACTCTTTTTGAAAGGGTGTTCATAAGAGTGGACTTGCCTGCATTTGTATATCCAACTAGGGAAACTATTGGAATGTTAGTCTTGTTTCTCTTCTTCCTAGAAATATCCCTATTTTTCTTTACAACCTTAAGCCTATCTTCTATATCATTAATTTCCCTAAGTATATGTCTTCGATCTGACTCTAGTTGTTGTTTGCCTGGTTTTCTTGTACCAATTCCACCACCAGTTCTGGACATATAGATTCCCTTACCTGATAATCTTGGCAGCCTATACTTTAATTGGGCAAGCTTTACCTGTAATTTACCTTCATTAGTTACAGCCCTTTGGGCAAAAATGTCCAGGATTAAATTTGTCCTGTCCACAATATTTCTATTTATAATCTTTTCAAGATTCCTTAATTGGGATCCTGTAAGCTCATCATTAAATATTACTGTGTCTATACTTAATTCTTCACAGTAAATATATATTTCTTCAGCCTTGCCCTTTCCTATATAGGTTGCAGGATCTTCTTTTTCTTTATTCTGAACTAGACTAGTAATTACTTTTGCTCCCGAAGCAGAGGCTAAGTCTTCTAGTTCCTCCATTGAGGCATCTATATCAAAGTCTCTTAAGTTTTTGTCTAAACCTACAAGTAATACTCTTTCAATTTCCTTTTTAATTTCTTGCATTCTTCACCTCTAAAAACTATTATATCATAGGTTATTAGATTTTTTCCCTAGTTGAAATACTGATTTTCACATACAAATTAGTCATCATGTGATATAATATATAAATACTATAAAGTAGGAGGAATACTGTGTCAGATAAAAAATATTCAAGTAATACTAGTATTTTAAGTATTATTTTAAAATTTATAAAAGTCACTTTACTTACAATAATAATTATAGGTGTAGTTGGAGCAATGATTGTTGGAGGTATGGTAGCATCAGTTTTGGAAAATTCTCCAGATGTTGACCCTACAACAATGATTTCTTCTCTAACACAAACATCTACTATATACGACTCCCAAGGAAACCTTATAGAAAAAGTTCAAAACCCTGAATATGAGTACAGGACAGTAGTTACTTTAGACAAGGTTCCTAAACACCTAATAGATGCCTTTGTTTCAATAGAAGACGAAAGATTTTATTCCCATCCAGGTGTTGACTTAATGGGCATTGGTGGTTCATTTGCTGACCAACTTAGGTCAGGAGGGTCCCTTCGTGGAGCTTCTACAATCACCCAACAGTTAGTTAGAAATATGTACTTAAGTCCTGACAGATCTTTAGTAAGAAAGTTAAATGAAGCATACTTATCATTACAAATTGAACAAGAGCTTTCAAAAGATCAAATAATGGAAGCCTACCTGAATAAAATTTACCTAGGTCAAGGGGCCTATGGAGTTCAAGAAGCTTCTCAAACTTATTTCAACAAAGATGTACAAGACCTAAGTATTGCCGAGGCTGCAGTTTTTGCTGGAATTGTAAAATCTACTACAGCTAATCAACCTTTTATGAGAGTTGAGCCTAAAAGCTATGATCCAGATACTATGTATAAAGTAGGCACTATTGATGTAAATGGGGAAAATATGTTTTTAATATATAATCCAAAATCCATCGATAGACAAAAAATTGTACTAAGCCAAATGAAAAAACTTGGAAAGATTTCTGAGGAAGAATACCAAACAGCCTTAAACCAAGATATAAAAGCTTCTTTAAATCCTGGGGAAAAGACATTCCACTCTATGACATCTTATCCTGTGGACTTTGTACAAAGCCAAGCAATAGAACTGTTACAAAAACATTTTGATATATCCTACAAGGATGCTCAAAAGAAACTATTTAATGAAGGTTTAAAAATTTATTCAACTATCGACCAAACTTTACAAGGTCAGTTAGAAGAAATGTATGATAACTTTACTGAAATTATGATTGGAAACCCTGATAACATTAGGGCACCATTTTTAGTAGACTGGACTAGGGACAAAGATGAAAATATCATAGACTCTAGGGGTAAAGTAGTTTATTTTAAGGCAAATAACCTTATAGATGAAAACTACAATGTTAATCTACCAATTGCTAATTACCAATATGTAAACGGAGACCTTATTATTAAGACCTCCCTAGTAACTGCTAATGGCGACTATATTAACTTTCCTGCTGTTTATACAATTAATAGTGAAAAAAATCTTGTTACCCACGAAATTGGATCCATCCATATTCCACAGGACCAATACACTTATAGTCCTGAAGAAGGCTTAAGAATTAGTAAAACTTTCTTAGCTGAACACCCAGACTTATTTACAGTTGTAGGTGATCACCAAGCTTTAAGGATATCTAGTGACTACTACTCTTATCAAAGAGAAGGTATAGTTCAACCTCAATCAGCTACAGTAATTATGGACTATCGAAGTGGTGAAGTTAAGGCCTTAGTTGGTGGTAGAGATGTTGAAGGAAATAGAATTTTAAACAGGGCTACAGAATCTAGAAGACAACCTGGTTCTTCCATAAAACCTATTGCAGTTTATTATCCTTCCCTAGCAGAGGGATTTACAGCAGGATCTATAGCAGATGATGTTCCTATTACTGTAGGAAATAGTCAATGGCCTAAAAATGCATATAAGGGCTATAGGGGCCTACTAACTTATAGAATGTCTATGAATGTATCCTCTAATGCAGGTACAGTGGATGCCTTAAACAAGCTAGGAATAGACAAATCTTTAGAATATTTAGAAAAAATGGGAATAATTAGCAAGGAAAATCCTGAGCATGATTCAGTTGTTACCGCTAAAGAAAATCCTCAAATTAACGATGAAAACCCATCGGCTTTAGCCTTAGGAGGTATGACCAACGGACTAACTCCATTAGAACTAACTGCTGCCTATGGTGCAATAGCTAATGATGGAACTTATATAAAGCCAAAGATTGTTACTAAGATATTAGACAACCATGGAAATGTAATTATTGACGATACAACAGAAAAAGAAGTAATTTCAGATGAAAAAACTGCCTATATTATGAAAGATATGCTAACTTCAGTTGTAAAGGAAGGTTATACAGCAAAACCTGCTAAACTAGCAAATATGGCTACAGCTGGTAAGACTGGTACTACTAACGAACAAAGGGACATTTGGTTTGTTGGATTTACCCCATATTATGTAATGGGAACTTGGATTGGAAACGATTCTCCTGCTGTCCTTCTAAAGAGTGGATCTTTGGCAGCATCAGAATTCTGGCATGCTGTAGGTGAAAAAATCCACGAAGGATTAGAACCTATTGCTGAATTTGAACAACCTGAAGGCATTGTCCAAGAATATATATCTTATAAGAGTGGAAAGCTTTCAACTAGATCTGTAGTTTCTGCAGGACACTCCACATCAGAAATATTTGTAGATGGAACCCAGCCTACAGAGTATGATGATTCTTACAAGGGCTTTACTGTATGTTCAGTATCAGGCAGACTTGCTACATCTTACTGTCCATCTACAGAATCAAGATACTCCTTTGTTAGAGAAGGTTATGATCCTGATGAACACGGTGGATATATTCCAGATGATTATAGGCGAATTCCAAAATCATATTGTAATATTCACACTGAAGATACCTATAACGAGTGGTATTATGGACCTTATGGCCCAGGATATAATGACTACTACGATTATGATGATGATTACAATTAATAATTAATATTATAGAGGACTTAGATCATTTCTAGGTCCTTTTTAGTGTAAAAAAATAAGTGTCAGAGTTAAACTCTAACACTTATTGACTTAATTCTTTTCTACATTTATACCAGTTGCTAAGCCGTTAATATTGTATTCATCTAAAGATTCTTTTGTAAATACTACATCATCTGCTAAAACTTCTGATTTAAAGTGGTCTAAACTCTCTTCTATTGATTCTTTAATAATATCTTCTGAATTAATATTTACTCTGATATGGTCTAAGACTTCCAGGTCGTTTTGTTTTCTAAGTTGTTGAACCTTAGAAATAATTTCCCTTACAAAGCCTTCCCTTTGCAATTCCTTATTTATATGAGTATCTAGGATTAAGAAGATGTTTCCTTCTGAAGAAACGTCAAAGCCTTCTTTACCTTCAACATTGATTAATACATAATCTTCAATAATTTCAGTATCCTCACCATTTAGACTTACTAATACATTCCCATCTGTTCTTAGGGAATCTATAAAGTCTTTAGGGTTTATTTCCCTTAAATAATTTCCAAATTCCTTAATTTTTGGTCCTAATATAGATCCAGCAAGCTTGTAATTTGGTTTTAAGGAGTAGTTCATATAAGTTGTTATATCCTTAGTAAACTCAACATTCTTAACATTAAGTTCTTCTTTAATAAGATCAGTTAAGTCTCCTATTTGTTCTTCATATCTACCATCTATTACAACATTAGATAGTGGTTGTCTTACCTTGATTTGAGCATTTTCTCTAGATACTCTACCAAGAGATACAAGACTTCTTACTAATTCCATTTTTTCTTCTAAGGCAGTGTCAATTAAAGACTCATTAGATTCTGGGTAAGTTTCTATATGAACGGTCTTACCATTTGTTAAGTTTTGGTATAACTCTTCCCCAATAAATGGAACTATTGGAGCTACCATTTTAACTACTCCAAGTAAAACTTCATAGGACGTATTATATACTGACTTCTTGTCATCATCAGCAACTTCTTTCCAGAATCTTCTTCTATTTCTTCTAATATACCAGTTTGAGAAATCTTCAAGTAAGAATTCTTGAATTTCCCTAACTACTCTATTGATGTCGTATTCATCAAAGTATTTTACTACTCTTTTTACTAGATTGTTATACCTTGATAAAAGCCACCTGTCAATTTCAGGTCTTTCTTCATAAGGAATGTTAAATGAAGAAATATCTAAATTGTCAGTTCTAGCATAAAGACTTAAGAAGTTATAAATATTTCTTAAAGTTCCAAAGAACTTAGATTGGATTTCTTTTATATCTTCTTCATTAAATCTAGTTGGAGTCCATGGTGGAGATACATATACCAAGTACCACCTTACAACATCTGCTCCATATTTTTCAAATAGTAATTTAGGGTTAACTGTATTCCCTCTAGATTTAGACATCTTCTTTCCTTCTTTGTCTAAAATAAGGTCATTTACTAATACATTTTTAAATGGAGATTTTCCAGTTACGTAAGTTGAAATAGCTAGTAAACTATAGAACCAGCCCCTAGTTTGGTCTATACCTTCATTTATAAAATCAGCTGGGAATAATTCCTCAAAGTTATCTTTGTTTTCAAAAGGGTAATGGTGCTGAGCAAATGGCATAGAGCCACTATCAAACCAAACATCTATTACGTCTTCTTCCCTAGTCATTGTGCCGCCGCACTTTTCACATTTTATATGAACATCATCTACATAAGGTCTGTGTAATTCTATAGATTCATCTATGTCCTCTATAGCCCTTTCAACAAGTTCTTTTCTTGATCCTACGCTGTCTACATGGCCACAGTCATTACATCTCCAAACATTTAGTGGAGTACCCCAATACCTAGATCTAGAAATAGCCCAGTCATTTAGATTTTCTAGCCAATTTCCAAATCTCTTTTCTCCAACATAGTCAGGATACCAATTTACCCCATTGTTGTTTTCTATAAGTTTGTCCTTATAGTCAGTTACTTTAATATACCAAGATGGCTTAGCATTATAAATAAGTGGAGTATCACACCTCCAACAATGTGGATAGTTATGTTCAACCTTTTGCTTTCTATATAGCAAATTTTCGTCATATAGGTAATGAATGATTTCGTGGTCTGCATCCATCACAAATTGACCCTTCCAAGGAGTATCTATAAATTGACCCTTGTCATCTACAGGATTTAATACTGGAGCATCGTATCTGTTTCCAGTATTGTAGTCATCTTCCCCAAAAGCAGGAGCTGTATGAACAATACCGGTACCACTATCAGTAGTGACATAATCTGCTAAAGTTACAAAGAAAGCCTTCTTGTCAGCCTTTAAAAATGGCATTAGTTGGTCATATTCAATGTTTTCTAAGTCTTTGCCCTTCATTTCTTCAAGTATTTCATAGTCATCTTGAATAACTTGGCCAATTAAATCTTTAGCTATATAGTAAATTTCATCTTGATTCTTTATTTTTACATAGGTTACATCTGGATTTACTGTCAACAATACATTTGAAGGTAAAGTCCAAGGAGTTGTAGTCCAAACTAAAAAGTATTCATCCTTGTCTTTTAGTTTAAATTTAACATAAACAGTGTCAGTTTTATCTAATTTATATCCTTGTGCAACTTCGTGGGAAGCTAGTCCAGTGCCACATCTTGAACAATATGGTAGTATTTTGTGTCCTTCATAAAGAAGGTTGTCTTTAAACATTTTATTTAAAATCCACCAAACTGTTTCTATATAATTATTATCAAGGGTAATATAAGGGTTGTCTAAATCAATTAAATAACCCATTCTCTCTGTCATTTCACGCCATTCTTTTTCATATTCAAAGACTGACTCTTTACAAATCTTATTAAATTCCTTGATTCCATACTTTTCAATATCTTGTTTGTTCTTTAAGCCTAATTTTTTTTCAACTTCAATTTCTACAGGTAGGCCGTGGGTATCCCATCCAGCCTTTCTCTTAACCTTAAAGCCTTTCATTGTCTTATATCTACAAGTCAAATCCTTTAAGGTTCTAGCCATTACATGGTGGATTCCTGGTCGTCCGTTTGCAGTTGGAGGGCCTTCATAGAAAATAAAAGATGGAGAATTTTCTCTTTCTTCAATAGATAAATCCAAAAGATTAATTTCTTTCCAATATTTTATTACTTCCTTTTCCCTTTCATCTACATGTTTTTCCGACAAAGCTTTTAATAAATCCAAAAAACATTCCTCCTTTATTAAGTAAAAATCCCTATAAAATATAGGGACCTTACTCTTATATAAAATATTATATTATATAGCTTATAAATTTTCAAAAAATAATACTTAGGTTACTCTTAGTATTTTTCTATAAGATCTCCAAAGGTAACAGCTTTGAATTCATCAACTAATACTTCTTGTATTCTACAAAGTTCCTTGTGCATAATGCAATTTACTGATTGGTTACCTAGATATTCACATACTCCATCAACTTGTAAGCAGTTATTGATTTCTATGTCTCCTGATATAGCCTTATAAACATGATATAAGGTAATTTCTGATGAATCCATAGCTAGGACATATCCTCCCTTTGGACCCCTAACAGAATCTACTAGTCCTGCCATTAATAACTTTCTAAGGATTCTGTAAGTAAATCTTTCAGGAATTACAAGTTCATCAGAAAGGTCTTTTGATCTAAACTTCTTACCTTCAGGACTTTGAGTAAATTTAAGTATTATTCTATAAGCATAATCATTCTCTAAATTAAGTTTCATTTATTACCTGCCCCTATTTATTATTGTATTTCCTGCAACATACCCACTGGACCAAGCCCATTGTAGGTTATATCCTCCACAATCCCCATCTACGTCTAATACTTCTCCTATAAAAAACAAGTTATTAACTAGCTTAGACTCTAAATTAAAATCTACTTCTGTAGTGTCTATTCCCCCAGTTGTAGATTGGGCATTTCCAAACCCCTTATAGCCTGTTATCTTTAACCTAAAATCATATAAAAGGTTTGTTATTTCTTGGATAATTTTTTCGTTACAAGTGATTATATCATACTTTTCCTTACTTTTAAATAATAAGATTTCCTTAAAGGATTGAATGATTTTTTTGTTAATAATTCCATTAAAGAACTTTTCAAATTCTATCCCCTCTAAGTTTTGTGCCCTATACAAGATCATATCATATATTTCTTCTTTTTCTAATGCTAAAAGATTAATAGAAATTTCTACTTTTTTGCTCTTTTTTAATCCTTCTATAGCCTTTCTAGAAAGGTCTAATATAGCAGGTCCACTTAAACCATAGTCAGTGAATAAGACGTCTCCTGTCTTTTCATCTTGGATTTGTCCATCAATATAAAGCCTAGCACTTGTATCTATCCTAACTCCCTTAAATTCCTTTATCCTTCTAAAATCACTTTCAAGTTGTACTATGGTTGGTCCAAATTCTATAATCTTGTGTCCAAGTTCCCTTCCAATCCTGTAACCTATTCCATCTGACCCACTTTGAGGCATTGCCATACCTCCAGTAGCAACTACTAAAATATCAGACTTGTAAGTTTGTGATCCAGTTAAGATAAATTCTTCTTTGCTTTTTATTACCTTGTCTATCTTTTCATTTAAAATTACTTCTACTCCTAGTTTTTCCATCTTATATCTTAAAAAATCTAGGACTGAAGACCCTTGTAATGACAGAGGATAGACCCTTCCTCTATCGTCAACTGTAGGATAGATTCCATATTGTTTTAGTTTTTCAATGGCATCAATATTATTAAATTTATTTATAATTTCCATAGGGAAAGAATCATTTTCTGAATGGAAGTTTTCTTTACGAAGGTCTATATTTGTATAGTTACACCTTCCATTTCCAGTTCCTAAAAGTTTCTTTCCCACCCTATTGTTTCTTTCAAATAACCTTACTTTAAAATCAGGACGGGCTTCCTTCACTAATATAGCTAAAAACATTCCAGAAGGTCCGCCACCAATAATACTTGTAATCATATTTCTCCTTTAATCTATACTTTTTAGAGCTTCTACCATATCTATGTCCTTTAATCTATTGTGCATTAGAGCCATAACTAGTAGAGTAAATATTACTGTAAATACAGCAGATATTAAAAATGACACTGGATAGTTTGGATCTCCAAACATTATGTTAAGTGGAGCAAAGGCCCCAATAACAAAGTCTACAATTATTCTTCCTAATACCATCCCTAGAATAATCCCTATAATTGAGAGGCTAAAAGTTTCCTTAAAGACATATTCCGTAATTTCCTTTGGATAAAATCCCAGTACTTTCATAGTTGAAAGTTCTCTTATTCTCTCAGATACATTTATATTAGTTAGGTTATAAAGAACTACTAAGGCAAGTAACATGGAAATTAATACAATAATTACTATTACTAAATCAATTGATCTAACTGTAGTAAATAGCATTTTTTTTGTATCCCTACTAGAAACTGAAGATATTATATTGTCATTTTTCAAAAGGTCTCTAGAAGTATTATTAGATACATTAAGGTCCCTATTATTTAATAAGACTAAAGAGCCATTAGTTCCAGGTTCTTTTCCAACTACTTCTGTATAATATACTTTGTCCAAGTATATATAATGACCCAAATAGTTTTCAGTTATTTTAGAAATTCTAATAGATACTTCTCTATCATCTAAATCTACTAAAAGAGAATCTCCTATTTCTAAATCCATAAGTTTACTTAATTTATCAGTAATTACAGCGCCACTAGGATCTAATTTAAATACTTCCTTGGTCTTAGGATCTTTAAAAGTAATAACCTTGTCCATACTACCATCTAAATCCACAAAGAAGTTAACATCTTGGGTGTTTTCACCAGGTATTTGTAATCTTAGTGTCTCTATATTAATTAAGTTAAGCTTATCTAAATTTTTGTTCTTCTTGATAAAATCGATAGTTTCATTAAAATCCTTCTCTTCTAAATCTTCTTGTATAGACAAAATCAAATCAAATAATTGAAGCTCTTGGAATTGAGTTTGTCCTACACTAGTAACAGAATACTTCATTCCAAATCCTAAAATCATTAGTGCCATACATACAGCAACCCCTATAATTGTCATAAACATTCTGCCCTTGTATCTAAATATGTTTCTAGCAGTAATCTTGTCCATAAAGCTAAGTCGTTTCCAAATAGGTGTCAGCCTTTCTAAAAATATCCTTGTGCCAACCTTTGGAGCCTTAGGTCTTAAAAGTTCTGCAGCATTAGACTTTAAGGTTTTCTTAACAGCTAAATATGCAGAAATACTTGTGGTAATTACAGTTAGAATTAGTCCAATTATCAATAAAGAACTAGAATACAATTTTATTGGTTCGGCAAATAAAAATCCTTCCAGATAAATCCTATATATTATTGGAGCTACCACAGCTTGACCAACATAGGTTCCAAGTAAGGTCCCAGTAATACCTGACAGACCACCAAATAAAATATATTTTAAGGCTATATGGAAATTTTCATAACCTAATCCCTTAAAGGTTCCAATTAAAACCCTTCTTTCATCTACCATTCTAGTCATAGTTGTAAAGGCTACTAATAAGGATATTAATAGGGCCAAGGATGAAAACACATAAGCGAGTATCTTCAAGGATCCTGGAAATCCATTTACAGTATAGTAGTTGCTATCAGAATTTCTTGTCTCAATTAAAAAGTCCGGTTCCTTAAGTTTGTTTAAATTATCCCTAGCATCTTGAATCTCAGCTTCACCATCAGCTATTTCTACAAGGGCATCCTCTTCTTCTTCATTAAACTCACCAAGGCCATCTTCATATTCCACTAGGCCATCATTGTATTTTGCTAGACCTTCTTCATAGTCCCTTTGTCCTTGTTCAAGATCAAGTTTAGCCTGTCTAATTTCTAAAAGTCCCTCTTTATACTTTTCTTCTCCATCTAAAAGTGTACGCCTAGCTTCTTCTAAATCAGCCTTTCCTTTTGTAATTTTTTCATTAAACTCCTCTTCAGAAGCTTCTAACTTATTTAATCCCTGTTCATATTTACTATATCCTTCATTAAAGGCCTTTTCTTGTTCAGAAAATACAGCTAAATTCTTTTCATATTCAGCCTTTCCATCTTCAAATTGTTGTCTTGAAGAATCTAACTGTGCTTTTCCCTTATCTAGTTCAGTTTTTGCCCCCCTAAGATTTTCTTCTAAGACCTTTATTTGACCTTGGTAGGCCCCAATTTCTTCTTGGGTTAATTTAGACTCATTTTCTAGTTGATTTAGGGAATCTAAATTAACCTTAAGTGCATCTATTTCTTCTTGATACTTTTTATTGTCTTCTTCTAAACTGGCAATTTCTCCCTCAAGTCCAGTGATTTCACTTTGTAAACTTTCATTATCAGGTTCATTTATCTGTCTATTTTTTAAGGATTCAAGGGTTCTAGTTTTTGTCATAATACTAATTTCATTATTATTAATCTTCTTTACTAAGTCTGACATGTCCCCTTGGACTTTATTAATAATATCCCCAGTTCCCCTTGAGCTTATTGCTACTTTTTCTTTTAGTAAGTCTAAGTTAGTCTTTCCTTCTTGGTATTTTTTTAGGTTTTCTTGGTACTTAGCTTCTCCTTGTAAAAGTTCAGCTTCTCCCTTGTCTAGGTCTTTTTTAGCTTGGTCTAAGGCTGCCCGACCCTTATCAATTTCTTCCTTACCTTGTAAGATTTCATCACTAGATTCATCTAATTGTGCCCTAGCCTTAC
Source organism: uncultured Clostridia bacterium (assembly GCA_945916025.1). Taxonomy (GTDB): domain Bacteria; phylum Bacillota; class Clostridia; order Tissierellales; family Peptoniphilaceae; genus Neofamilia. The sequence continues at coordinate 6,056 of CAMEGD010000011.1, read as the reverse complement.
TAAGTTCTTCTAATCCCTTTTCTTCCTGGTCCTCTAACACATCCATACCTTCATTGTAAGATTTCCAACCTTCGTCTAAATCTTTTCTAGAATTAATAAGTTTCAGATTTCCCTCTTCAAGTTCTATCCTACCTTCTTTAAGATTAAGTCTTGCCTCTTTTAATTCTGCCTCACCATCATTAAGTTCTTCTTTGGCATCATTTAGTTCCTGCCTAGCTTCTTCTAATTCTTTTTTAGCATCTATAATTTCTTGCTCGGATTCTTGAATTTTGTCAAAACCTTCTTGTCTTACTTCTTCAATTCTTCCTTTTGGCCTATCTTTAAAGTCCTCTTCCAAGGAAAGTCTTACTTCTTCTAGTCGATCTTGATACTCTTTGGAAAAAGAATCTTGTCCCTCATGTCCATTAGCAATAATCTTCCCTTTAGTATAAAAATCCATGTCAAAAACCTCAGGTAAAATATAACCAAAAGATGAAACAGTTCCCGCTCCAATTATAGAAATTTCACTAATATCTTTTTTTAAGTATTCTGAAGATTTAACAAAACCAGATACTACAAAGGAACTAATTTTTAAATTTTCGATGTCTTTTGAATTATTACTATCTAAAAATTGAATCCTATCGCCAATTTTATAGTTATCTTTAAAATTCATATAGCTTAAGACTATTTCATCTTCATTTTTTGGAAGATAACCTTCTACTAAGATAAGTGTAGATATACTTTCTGGTAGTGATTCAAGTCTAGTTATTTCTAAAGACCTATTTTCAACAACGTCAATAATTTTTGACATTTCAAAATCTTCAACGTTAGGATTGGACTGGATTATAAATTCGTCAATGTCACTTAACCCCAAAGTTGAAGTTATGCTTAAATCATGTAAATTTGTATCATTATATGTTTTTTCTGGACTTTTATTTAAGAGAATTGTTGCCATAAACACCCCAGAAAAGGCAATCATACTTATAAATAAAAGGGCCATTATGGAAAAGAACCTACTCTTATTATGAGATATTTCTCTAAAAAAGTCCTTTAATAAAGTTTTATTCATTCTACCACTCGATTTTATCTATTGAAATTGGGTTTTTGTTAATAACAATATCCCTTACCTTTGCATCATTTATTTCTATAAGCCTATCTGCCATAGGAGCTATGGCCTTGTTATGAGTAATTACAATTACACTAGTGTCAAACTCTTCTATGGTCTTGTGTAATAGTTTAAGAATCTGCTTACCAGTAGTATAATCTAAGGCCCCTGTTGGTTCGTCGCAGAGTAAGAGTTTTGGATTCTTTGCTATAGCCCTTGCAATAGCTACCCTTTGTTGCTCTCCTCCAGACAATTGAGATGGAAAATTTGACATTCTCTTTCCAAGACCAACTAGTTCTAAAACTTCCTTTGGATCTAAGGGATTACTCGACAATTCTGTAGCTAACTCTACATTTTCTAAGGTAGTCAGATTTGGTACCAAGTTGTAAAATTGAAATACAAATCCCACATCATGTCTTCTATATTTAGTAAAATCTTTTTCATTAAATTTCCTAATATCTTTACCATCAACTATTACCTGCCCATCATCTGCCCTGTCCATGCCACCTAAAATATTTAGGATAGTAGATTTACCTGCACCTGATGGTCCAACTATGACGCTAAACTCTCTTTCATTTATGTCGAAGGATATATCCTTATTTGCAATTATTTCATTTTCTTTATTTCTATTGTAATACTTATATACATTTTTTAAACTTACAAAACTCATAGTTCACCTCCCATATATTATACCTTAACAATCAAAAAATGTCCTTATCTTTAGAATAAGGACATTAAATATTTAATTTTATGTTATTAGTCTAATACTCTTCTTGCGTGTGAAAAATTATTTTGGAAATAATATCCATCAACAGGGTCAAGTACAACTCCTCTTTGGCTATTTGAAGAATGGATCATTTTACCATTTCCAATATAAATAGCAACGTGGTTTATTGTAGAGTCTCCACCACTATTAAAGAATAATAAATCTCCAGGAATTAATTCACTTGCAGATACATATGTACCTACTTCAGCCATATCCCTTGAAGACCTTGGTAGTTTTACATTTGTATTTCCAGAATACAATGCTGTAACTAATCCTGAACAATCATATCCTTTACTACCAGTGTCTCCCCATACATATGGGCTTCCTAGACGTGCAAAAGCTCCATCTATAATACTAGAAACCTTATCGCTAACATTAGCTGTATAAGTTTCTTCTATGGCTATTTCTTCTCTTACATTAGCTCTTCTTGCAAGGTCCAAAACATCTTCTACTACTTTTTCTCTATCAACATAGATACTGATATTATCTTTTTGTACATTGAACTTATTTTGAGCTTCATCAAATAGGATAAAATAATCTTTTTCAAACCATGCTACTTTAACTGTATCGCCTTGTGATATTTTAAGTGTATGAGTTCCGTTAAATAAAGATAAATCTTTTTTTGCGATACCTTCTGTTATATTTCTAATCCTTTTTGGGTCTAAATCTTTTGTATCAACATATCCAACTTGGTTATCACTTGTTTCAACTATAACTTTGTTGTTATTGTCAGCTAAAACAAACCTTAAATATTCATCTTTGAAAAGTAATCTGATTACATTTCCTGATTCATTTAGTAAAGGTGTATTTTTTAATACTGTATAACCTTCTATACCAGTGTCAACTTTTAATATAGTTTCCTTTGGTACATAGAATCTGTTTCCATCTGCTTCTACTAAATAAGTAGACTTGCTGTCACCTTCTCCAACTATTTCTGCTCTTTTGTTTGCATTATAGCTGACTTCAACACCAGAGCTAAGTCTAGCATTAAAATTATTTACAAAAATTCCAGTATCTCTGAAACCTACTAAGCCTATTACTAAAGTTATAGCTAAACCTACTGGAAATTTTAAATTGCTTTTGTGCAAATCTAACACTCCTTTTCTTGTTTACTTCTAATAACAAGATGATTATATGATAAACTCAAGGTAAAAGCAATAAAAAAAGTTACAAATTGGTTACATTTTTAAACAATTTGTAACTTTTTTAATAGAATTGTAATAAAAGAGAGTAATTCTATAAGCCGTGTTCTGTTATTGCTAACCATTAATCTTGGCTTATTGTTACCAATAAGCTCTAGCGATCTACCATCTGACCTTTAAAAAGGTCCCATTTGATCTTGCTCCTGACGGGGTTTACATAGCCACATAATCTCTTATATGCTGGTGGTCTCTTAAGCCACCTTTCCACCCTTACCTATTAAATAGGCGGTTTCTTTCTGTTGCACTAGCCTTAGGGTCGCCCCCACTGGACGTTATCCAGCGTCAATTATTGGAGCACGGACTTTCCTCACACATGTGCGGTTAGCCGAATTACTCTCAAATAAGCTTAACATTAAAATACTAGAATATCAAATTATTTTTTGAAATACTCTACTGCTCCCTTAATCAAATCTTGTAATTCTAGCTTTCCTACATTTATTAGGGTGTCTTCTTTGACCCTCTCAAAGTTAGTAACTCTACCTAAAATTCTTCCACAAGGACTCATTAGAGATTCAATATTATAATCAGATCCTACTAAATTTTCTACATACCTAGCAGCTATTTGATCATTTTTTCCTAGTTTTTTGTAAAGGTCTTTACTAATTACTAGTCTACCAAATCCAGTTGAAAGTGGGCTTAAATATGTTTTGTCTGTATCAATATATTTTAGCCATGGAGAATTATTACTTTCAAACTTTATATTTACTAGGGATGACACATATGTTGATGTAACATTTTTAGCTAAAATTGGAAGGTCTTCTTCCCCTTTAGTATATTTTCCAAAAGGTACTAATCCAGTTCTTAATAAGCCTTGGAATCCACTTCCAATTCCTAATATTAAGCCTTCCCTGCTTATTAAACTTTCTACAGCCCTTTTAACATCTTCATCTAATAAAACGCTAGCTATCATCTTACCTGAATTATTAGGCTCGTCTCCATTTACCATACCACTAGGTATAATTAATAAATTAGCCTTAGATATTTCTTCTCCTAGAGATTTTAGAGATTCCACCATATCATTTACTTTTTCTACTTTAAAGATAAATTTATTAACTTCTATATTGTTTTCAAGTAAAAGCTCTTCTATATCATATTCTCCAGTTGTTCCTGGGAAAATTGGAACTAAGGCCTTGATTTTATCTACTGGTTGAAGGGTCTTTTCATTTCTATCATTTTGGTCTTTTTTAGAAATTCTTCTACTAAGATCTTTTTCTTCTACCTTTTGGTATACAGAATCTAAGGAATTAAGATAAAGGTCTTTAAATCTTTCAAGGTCAATTTCTTTTTTATTTATTATTAGAGTTTCTCCTCCACTTAGACCAATTGGCTCAATATAGTCTCTAGCTTCCTTATATTCCACTAGTATGGAGCCTGGTAGTACATCAAATGGCCTATCAAAGGATACACTGAATCCAACGTCATTTCCTAGAGACATTTCTACTAGGTTATGAAGAAGCCCCTTGTAAGTTATACTATAGGCACTTAGAATATTCTTTTCTTTAATATCTTCATATAGTTTGTCTAGATTTCCCTTTAATAAATCATGGTCTAAAGTATAGTCATCTAGGATTTTTCCTCTAATTATTCCTAGTTTGTATCCACCCTTTAATTCAGGAGATATTATATTATCCACATCTTCACTAACTACTCCAAAGGAGAATAAAGTAGGTGGTACATTACTATCCTTGTAAGTTCCACTCATTGAATCCTTTCCGCCAATTGGAGCAACTTTTAGTTGTCTACATGCATAGAAGGCTCCTAATAAGGATTTCATTGGTTTAGCCCATTTTTCTTTATCAGTTCCTAAAGATTCAAAGAACTCTTGGAAGGAAAGTCTCGCTCTAGTTGGATTTCCTCCTACAGCTGCAATTTTTGTTAGGGATTCTATTACTGCATAATATCCACCTAAAAATTGATTACTTTCAGAAAGGTTAGGGTCATATCCATAGGACATAATAGATGCAGTCTTACTGTTGCCCTCTAAAGTAGGAATAATTGCTGCCATAGCTTGGATAGGTGTTATTTGGTTCTTGCCACCTAGTGGAGCTAAAACTGTTCCCTTACCAATTGTATAGTCAAATTTAGAATACAAATTCTTCTTTGAAACATAGTTTAAGTCTTCTAAATTCTTATAAAGATTTTCCAAGTCACTTCCCTTTTCTTCAAAGTAAGAAGTGTCTTCTCCACTATTTATTTCTACTTCTTGATATCTTTGAACACCAGAAGAGTTTAAAAAGTCTCTGTCAAGTTCACAAACTTTTTCTCCTTCATAGTACATGGTCATCTTGTTTGAATTAGTAACTTCTGCAACTAGGGTAGTTTCAATATCTTCACTTTCACATAGGGAAATAAATTTATCCTTGTCCTCTTTTGAAATTACTACTGCCATTCTTTCTTGGGATTCAGCTATTGCTATTTCCCTAGGATTTAAGCCTGGATATTTTAGTGGAACCCTATCTAGATAAATATCAAGGGAATCTGCTAGTTCTCCAATTGCTACAGATACTCCACCTGCTCCAAAGTCATTACTTTTCTTTATTAATACTGTTGCTTCAGGATTTCTAAATAATCTTATAATATTTCTTTCTAGTGGTGGATTTCCCCTTTGAACTTCTGGAGATGCACCTTCAATTATACCTTCTTCTTGTTCTGCAGAAGATCCTGTTGCAGCCCCTATTCCATCTCTGCCAGTCTTTGCACCAAGAAGTAGGATTAGGTCTCCTTCTTCGGAGTTAGCCCTTAATACATGGTCCTTTTTACAGGCTCCTACTAAAGCTCCAAGTTCCATTCTCTTTGCTACAAAACCTGGATTATAGATTTCTTCTACAAGTCCACCTGCTAATCCTATTTCATTTCCATAGGTTGAATATCCTTCAGCAGCTTCTTTAAAAATTCTCTTTTGAGATAATTTGCCCTTTATAGTATCCTTATAGTCTTCTGTTGGATTTCCTCCCCCAGTTATTCTCATAGCTTGATAAACATAAGCCCTGCCACTAAGTGGATC
>CAMEGD010000010.1 GCA_945916025.1 uncultured Clostridia bacterium | reverse complement strand
TATGGAAATTATGCCCCAGGCAGTAGACTATATGTCTAAGGCTAGGGGATTGAAAGAAGCAAACCTACTAATGCTACTTGGTTTTGTAGTTGGGATTTTGGTAATTGGAATTATAGACAAGGTAATTCCAGATGAAGACAACCCTCACCACTCACCTTATATGGAAGATCACGACCATGAAGTAGCAAAAAAGGGAAAGAGCCTAGAAAGGGTGGGCCTAATGACTGCCCTTGGAATTGGTATTCACAACTTTCCAGAAGGCTTAGCTACCTTTATGGCTGCCTTAGTAAGTCCTGAACTAGGGGTTTCTATTGCAATAGCCATAGCCCTTCACAATATACCAGAGGGGATAGCGGTAGCAGCACCGATTTATAACTCAACTAGGGACAAGAAGAAGGCCTTTTGGGTTACCTTTTTAAGTGGATTTTCAGAGCCAATAGGTGGTATAATAGGCTACTTTATACTAAGACCCTTTATAAACGACATAACTTTAGGCTTTGTATTTTCACTAGTGGCAGGGATTATGGTCTACATTTCCCTAGACGAACTACTTCCAGCAAGTAGAGAATATGGAGAAGAACATCTTTCTATTTATGGAGTAGTTGGAGGCATGATAATTATGGCCTTAAGCCTTATATTAATTTAAAAAGTTTAATTCATTTTAAGCTCTAAGTTTTGTAATTTAGAGCTTTTTTTGTAATCAACAAGGTTCTAAAGTACCGCCTGATGGAAAAGTTTCATGGAAGATGAGGTTCTTTTTCTATTTATAAAAAGAAGTGTTATAATTAAAACATAATAATATATTTTTTGGAGGTTTTGAAATGGAATTTTCATACAGATTTTATACTAATCATGACTGCAAGTTTTTGCCTTGTCACGAAACTGAGGATATTGAAAACTTCAATTGTATGTTTTGTTACTGTCCTTTGTACATGCTAGAGGAAAATTGTGGAGGAAACTTTGAAATAAAAGATGGAGTTAAGGATTGTACAAACTGCAAGATTCCTCATTCCCCAAAGGGATACGATTTTATTAATCAAAAGTTAGGGGATTACATAGCAAACAAGGCGATTGATAGGTTGGCAAATGGAACTAAATAAAATAATAAATGGAATAGAAAAAATTCAGGAAGAAGACAAGAAAAAATTCAGAGACCACTGGGATTCTCTAGTTCATCCAACAGGATCTCTAGGTGAGTTAGAAGAAATTGGAATAAAAGTTTCAAGTATATTAGGAAGTCTTCCAGAAAAATTAGAAAAAAAAGCAACCCTTGTTATGTGTAATGACAACGGGATTTTAGAAGAAAATGTTTCTTCTTCACCAAGGATTTTAACAAAGCTTTTAGCTATAGAAATGGCTAGGGGAACAACTGGAGTTGTGGGACTATCTAAAGAAGCCCATGCAGATGTCTTTGTAATAGATTTAGGAATTGAAGATTTTGAAGACTTTGAAGGTGTAATTAACAAGAGAATTTCAAATGGTACAAAAAACTTTATGAAAGAAGATGCCATGACAAGGGACCAAGCCTTAGAGTCTATTAAAATAGGTTATGAACTAGCAGAAAAACTTATTAAGGATGGATATAGTGTCTTGGGAACTGGGGAACTTGGAATGGGTAACACTACCACAAGTGCAGCAGTAATCACAGCCTTAACTGGAGCATCAGAAAAGGACATAGTTGGCCTTGGTTCTGGTGTAGATGACATCCAACTTGACAACAAGTACAGGGTTGTAAGAGAGGGTATAAAGACTAGAAATATAGATATAAAAGACCCAATCGATGTATTACAAAAGGTTGGAGGATACGACATAGGTGCTATGTGTGGGGTATTCTTAGCTTGTGGATATTACAAGATTCCTGGCGTTATTGATGGATTAATTTCAGCAGCTGGAGCCTTACTTGCCTATAGACTAAATAAAAATGTAGGAGACTACCTATTTGGATCCCATATTCCAAAGGAAAATGGAGCTAGGTTAGCTAGTGACGAAATGGGCATTAAGGGTTATTTAGACCTAGCCATGAGACTTGGTGAAGGATCAGGATGTCCACTTTTATATAAATTAATGGATTCTTCAATTTTTTGTATGAACAATATGACTAGGTTTGAAGAGACAGATATTGTAAATACACTTGTAAATATAAGGGACAAGTCATGATAATTTTAGTTACAGGAGGCCAAAGGTCTGGGAAGAGCACCTTTGCTGAAAGTCTACTAAGGGACAAGGAAAATGTATCCTATATAGCAACTTCCCTTGTGGAAGATAAGGAAATGGAAGATAGGGTAAAGGCCCACAGAATGTCTAGGCCAAGTTATTGGCATACAATAGAGGCCTACAGGGACTTTGTACCTAAATTAAATAAGGATGACTACTACCTATTTGAATGTGTAGGTACTATGACTTCCAATATAATGTTTGAAAGGACCAAGGACTTAGACTTTATTAGTCCTGAACTTTCAAAAGAAATTGAAGATGAAATCTTTTCTAATCTTTATTCTTTAATAGAAAAAGTTAGAGAGGATGAGAAGACCATAGTCTTTGTTACTAACGAAGTAGGCTTTTCACTTACTAGCCCAAACCACCTTGGTAGGGTCTATACTGATATTTTAGGAAGGATAAACCAAAAACTAGGAAGAGAGGCTGACCAGGTCTACCTAGTTGTATGTGGAATAGAAATGAGGATAAAGTAATGGATGGAATAATTCTTTCCTTTCAACTTTTTACAAGGCTTCCCTTAAAAAAGGAAGTAGAGTTTTCTAAAAAAAACCTAAATACTGCCTTAATGTTTTTGCCTGTAATTGGCTTGATTGTAGGGGCCCTTACTGGTCTTGTAGTTGAGTTTTTTATTACTAAGTCAGTTTTTATAGCAGGTGCTATGGGTCTTTTGACCTACTTAATACTTTCAGGAGGCTTACACCTTGATGGTCTTTCAGATATGGCAGATGGGTTTTTGTCCAATAGGGACAAGAAAAAGATTTTAGATATAATGAAGGATTCACTAATTGGGGCCTTTGGTACCTTAAGTTTGATTATTTATTCTATACTTAAGTTTTCCCTTTATGGATCTATTTCTGAAAATACAGTTTTTATAATTGCCTTGTCTTCCTTTTTGTCTAGGCTATCATCCCTTTATGTAATTAAGAGGGGGGCCTTAGCTAGACCTGGAGGATTTGGAGCAACTATGAAGGAAAGTTTGGAAATTAGTCCAAGGGTATTTTTACCAGGGCTAATACTACTTGTATTCTTATATATAGATATTTTAGTCTTAGTTCCCCTTGTAGGAGTATTCCTAGTGGCTGAACTAATTATTAGAATTTCTACTAAAAAGATAGGCGGCCTAACTGGTGATATTTATGGGTCTTCTATAGAGATAAATGAGCTTGTAGCACTGCTACTATTGTGGGGTATAAAATGGATGTAATACTTTTAAGACATGGAGAAACTATCCATAACATACAGGGAAAGTACTCTTCAGACGAATGTCCCCTTTCAGAAGAGGGAGTTTTACAAATTGAAAGGGCAGCTGACAAGATAGACAAGATGATAATTGACAAGATTTGGGTAAGCCCTCTTTACAGGACCAGGGAGACCCTAGAGATTATTAATAAGTACCACAAGATTCCCTATGAAATTAGGGACGAGGTTTCTGAAATTGATGCAGGACTTTTAAAGGGAAAGACCTTTAATGAAGGAATGACCCTGTATCCTGAAGAAATTGAGGACTATCTTTTTGACTATGTAAACAACCCCCTACCAAAGGGAGAGTCAATACAAGAGGCCTTTGAAAGGGCCAGAAGGGTAGTTAAGGAACTTAAGAAGCAAAGTGGAAATATTTTAATAATAACCCATGGAGGCTTTATATCATTATTACTAGCCTATCTTTTGGGAGATGTAAAAAACTACCACAGATTTGATATAGATAATGGGTCCTTTACCCTCATAAAGATGGACGACTTTCCTAGGATTAGGTATATAAATAGAATATAGGAGGCGGTTATGGAAAACAAAAAAGAAAAGAAATTTTTGATTATTGGTGGATCAGCTGGAGGTTCCACAATTGGGGCAAACCTTAGAAGATTAGATGATTTTTCTAAAATTACCATTGTAGAAAAAGATCCAGATGTAAGTTTTTCTAATTGCTCATTACCCTATTATTTCTCTGGGGAAGTAGAATCTATTGAGGACTTAATAGTAAACACTCCAGAAGACTTTAAGAGAAAATACAATATTGATGTTAGGGTCCATCATCAGGCCATGAAAATAAATAGGGACCAAAAATATGTGGAAATCAAAGACCTAAATACTAAAGAAACCTATAAGGAAGCCTACGATTATCTAATAATCACAACAGGTGGAAGTCCTAACAAGCCAAAGGACCTTTTAAATGAAAATGTCTTTACCCTTAGAAATGTTCAAGATGTAAGGGATATAGACAAGTTTTTAAAGGAAAACAAAGTAGAAAATGTTGGCATAATTGGAAATGGCTATATTGGTGTGGAAGTAGGAGAGGCTTTTAGACTATCTGGGAAAAATGTAAAGCTCTTTGGTTCTAGAAACCAAGTTCTAATGCCTTTTGATGAAGATATGGCCCAAATTATCCACAAGGAATTAATAGACAATGGAATGGATCTTATTTTAGGTACAAGGGTAAAGAAAACTTCTAAAGATGGAATATTTTTAGATTATGGGACCCTTATTCCATGTGATTTAGTAATCCTAAGTATAGGAATAAAGCCAGACAACCACCTAGCAAAAGAAGCTGGTCTTGAAATAGGCAAAACTGGTGGTATAGTAGTAGATTCTAACAATCGTACAAGTGATGAATCTATCTATGCCCTTGGAGATGTTGTAGAAGTTCACAACGACATTTTAAATAAGCCTGATCTATTAGCCCTAGCAGGTCCAGCACACAAACAGGCAGACATCGCTGCAAACCACATTTACAATAACCAAAGAAGAAACAAGGGAGTTATTAAGTCTGCTATTTTAAGGGTCTTTGACCTAAATTGTGGAACAGTTGGTTTAAATGAAAGAAATTTACAAGAAGAAGAAATAGGTTATGACTTTGTATTTGGAACCTACCAAGACAAGATCCACGAAGGAAAGAAAATCCACCTTAAGGTCTTATTTGAAAAAATAACAGGACAAATTTTAGGTGCCCAAATCATAGGCCAGGGAGAAATCACAAAAAGGCTAGATACTATATCAACCTTAATATCCCAAAAGGGAGACCTTTATGACCTTTGGGAAAATGAACTTGCCTATTCACCTATTTATTCCACAACTAAGGATGCAACAAATATAATTGGGTCCATGGGTTTAGGCCTACTAAACAAGGAATACGAAAAGGTAAGTATACCAATGATTAGGTCTTTAGTTGAAGAAGACTCCCTTATTATAGACACTAGGTCAACAAAGGAATTTGAAAAGGGTCATATAATAAAGAGCAAAAATATTCCAATAGGCCTTCTAAGGGACAAGGTAGAAGAACTTCCAAAGGATGAGAATATATATATAAACTCCTATTCAGCCATGAGGATCCTAAAGCAAAGGGGATTTAAGGCTATCTATATAGAAGGAGATTTTGAAGACCTTTGTTTACATGAGTATTACAAGGACCTTATAGAAAATAGAGAAAAAATTGTAAGTGAATATAGATTTTAAAAAAATATCACCCTAGGAAATATTTCCCGGGGTGATTTGACTTTGTGCTTTAGTTTTAACTACTTAAACAACCTATAATCTATTCTATTTGTATCTAGGGTATCGTCCCTTGTCTTGGCAGTATATCCCATAAAACCCCTAAGGATTCCATCGTCAAACTTGGAGCCGTCGTATTCGTTTATGGACTTTACTACTAAATCAATGCTTTCAAAATTTTGAGACTTTTCATATGCTGGAATAAAGTACTTCATAGTAAGGCATAGGGCCAAAAGTTCAATTAATTCTTCTTCGTTTAGGTTTTCCAGTTCAAAGGCCTTGGCTCTTTTTTCTAATTGACTATAAGCATTTAGGAGATTTCTTCCCTCTTGGGACTTGTCAATCTTTAAGTTTACACTTATCAAAAGGACAGGCATTGCTGCTATTAAGGAAATTAGGCCAGAAATTTCTTGGTTAATTAGGGAGAAGGTTCCAATTCCTACATAGAAAAGTCCCAAAAGACTTAGCCTTCTAGAGGCCTTTTTGTTTTTTAAAGAAATAAGTCCCATGGTTTTTAATTCTTCTTCTATTGCATTTACCCATTTTCCTTGGACCCTTAAGAATTCATCTCCGTCAATAGCCCTTTGGGTAAGCTCATCTGTAGTTACTACTTCCTTATCTTGAAAGATGTTATCTAAAAATAAAAGCTCATGGTCCTTTAGTCCTGAAAAATCTAAAAGTCTAAACTCATATTCTGTAACATAGTCTTCTAGAGTTTTGTTTCTAGACTCCCTATCGTACTCTATAACTTCAATTTTGCCCCTTCTCTTAAGGTCTAGTAGGGTACTTAAAATTGCCCTGTTCATATAGGTCATATCCTTGTACAAGTAATTAATTTCACTAGGCAAAAGGTAGGGCAGGTTAGTATTTGTTTTCTTGTATTTGTTGTGGTCTAGGCCCTTTAATATAATGAAAATACTAAGGCCTAGGACTATTAAATTTATTATTAAATATAACATAAAACACCTCATAAATTATTATACCAAAAATCTCCCATAATCCTTAAAAAAAATTTGACAAAGATTTAAAATTTTGTTAATATATATTTTGTCGCTGCGGGAGTGGCGGAATTGGCAGACGCGCTAGACTTAGGATCTAGTGTCAACGACGTGGGGGTTCAAGTCCTCTTTCCCGCACCATTAAACAAGGTATCTCTACTAGCTACGTGCAGTAAAGATACCTTTTTTATTTAGCAAAAACTTTTTAAATTTCTTCATTAATTAGGTGGTTTATTAAATCTATATAAAGATTATATGAAACTTCCAAGTCCTTATCATTAAAATCAAAGGCTTGGTTGTGGTGTCCAGCCTTTAGGTCGGAACCTACAAGGATGTGGACAGCCTTTCCACCATTTTCAATTACCTTGTTCATAAAATAAGTTACATCTTCTGATGCATTAAACAAGTTGTATCTAACTACATCATAACCTTTAGTTTCTAAAAACTTCGAAAGTTCTTCATAAAAATCTAAGTCATAAGTTAATAAAGATGGTGCGCCGCCAACTTCTTCTATTTCGTATTCCAAGTTGTAGGAAAGGGCAGACCCCTTAGTGATTTCCTCAGTTCTCTTTTTTAAATAGTCAACTATTTGGTCATTTTCTCCCCTGACTTCTATTTGGAGACTTGCAAAATCAGCTATAACATTTCTACTGGTTCCAGCATTTATGGTACCTACATTTAGCCTAGACATGCCCTGGGAAGTTTGGGTCAAGGTGTGAAGGTTTAGAGCACAGGTTACCCCGCCTAAAAGGGCGTTGTTTCCTTCTTCTGGTCTAAGACCTGCATGGGAACTAAGTCCCTTAAAGGTAATATCTAGTTTTGAAGTTGCAAAAATATTTTCTGATCCTATGGCAATCTTTCCAGAAGGTTGATTTATCCCAAGGTGCATACCTAAAAAGTAATCAATATTATCTAGTGGATAGGCTGCAGACATGGACCTTCCACCACGAACCCCCTCTTCAGCAGGTTGGAAAATAACTACAAATTTTCCCCTTAAAGAGTCCTTGTGGTCCATTAGGTACTTACAAATATTTAGGCCAATACTAATATGGCCATCATGGCCACAGGCATGCATAAAGCCCTTATTTTCTGACAAGAAGCCATTTTTATAAGGAAGGTGGTTGTCATCTTCTAGTTCCTTTATTTCTAAGGCATCAATATCAAACCTCATACCTATTGTAGGTCCTTCTTTTTCAGTGTCTAGTTCAGCTACACAGCCAGTATAACCTTCTAAGATTTCACTTACATCAAAGGGATAGTCTTTAGACAAGTTTTTGTGTCTTGGGACCTTGTCTTCTTTAGGAAGTCCCATTCTACTTTCACTATGGACTGACCTTCCGTATTTAACATCATAGCCCATTTTCTTTAAAATCTTTATTATATTTATTGTAGTTTCATATTCTTGCCAACCTGGTTCTGGAATTGTATGAAAGAATTCCCTGTATTTTTTTAGATTATCTGTAATCATTTTGGCCTCCTTATAGTATTTATACTATTTATTATACCAAAAAGGCAAATATAAATAAAAATTTGATGAAATAGTTAAATTTATAATATAATTTGTTGTATAATAAGTTGGTAATAATAGTATTGGAGGATTTATGAAAAAGTTAGTACTTCTTGTTGCCCTAGGTTTATTATTAAGTGGGTGCAGCGGGGGAGACAATAGAAACATAGAAGAGGTAGTAGTAGAGAATCAAGGGGTAAAATCTCCTTTTAAAGGTTTTTACACAATGGAAATAAAGGACTTTAGTCCAAACAAGGTTTACAATTTTGAAGAAAAGGCCCTTATGAGAAATATTCACGAAGGACTCTACAAGATTGAGGACAATGGCCAGTTAACCCTTGGGGTAGCAGATGAAGTATCAATTTCGGAAAAAGATGGCTACCTTGTATATGATATTACCCTAAGAGATGATGTAAAATTTCATAATGGAAAGGACCTTACACCTGCAGACATTCAATTTTCAATATTTAGGTTTACAGACCTTATTAAGGACCTAAGAAATGAAAACTTTGAGTTTTATAAGTACTGGGTAAACCTCCTTGATGGAAATGAACTAAAGGGCTATAAAAAGGGCAAGGTAGAAATCCACGGGGAAGATAGGATTGTATTATTTTTAGATGATTTTTATGGCGAGAGAATAACTTCATCCCTCCTTGCAGATACTTACATTATTCCATCAGAAGGATATAGTCTGGAAGAACAAAGTAAAGTCCCAGTGGGCTTAGGACCTTACAAGGTGACTTCAGTAGATGAAAATGGAAAAATATTCCTATCTAGGTTTGAGCAGTATTATGGCAAAAAGCCACAAATAGAAAAAATAGAACTTGCAAAAATTTCTAAAAAGGAAGATAGAATAAAGGCCTTTGAAGAAGGAAGCCTAGACATGATAGATTCCTATCCAGGAAAGGATAAGGGAGAAGACTACAAACCATTAAGTGGAGATGTTTATTCCTTAGTATTTAATACTCAAAATGAAACTTACAAGGACAAGGACCTAAGAAGGGCTTTAGGGTCATCTGTAAACAAAAACCTAATCCAATCCCAGTTGTTTGGTGTAAGCGGTGGAGTTGTGGAAACACCATTAAGTCCACTATTAAATTCCTTCATTAAAGATGTAGATGTTTATAAGTCTTTTATGCCAGAGGTTTCTAAAGAATATATAGCTAATAATCCACAAATAGCTTCTACACCTCTGAACATAGCCTATATCGAAGAAGACAATTTGTCCAAGGCTATTGGGGAGTATATAATAGACAATATGAAGGCGGCAGGCTTTGATGTCAGCCTAAAACCACTATCTTGGCCAAGTTTTGAAAAAAATGTAATAACTGACAGAAACTATGAAATGGCCATAATGAGGTATTCTGGAAATGTGGATCCTTATAAAATTTTAGATAGGTTCACAACTAAAAATGTAAAAAATGTATCTGATTTTTATAGCTTTGAGTACAATGGCCTAATGCTAAATGACAGGGACAACTACACCCAAATGGTAAATATGGTCAAGTCTGAATATCCAGAATTATTTCTACTAGATCCAGGAACATCTTACAAGATGAGCGAAAGATTTAGTCAACCAAAGATATACCCATATCCATATTTAGACTTTTCATCAATCAAATTTAATTAAAGTTCAGAACTTTTTATTCAAGAAAAAAGAGACTTGAAACCTATTCTTTAGGCACCAAGTCTTTTTTTTATATTTAAATTTAAATTACTTATTTATTTGCTCTCTTAATTCAGTCATAATAATTAGTAAATCATCTAGGTAGTAGTTAAAGGCGGATTCAAAGTCACTGGCAAAGACCTCAGACTCAAAGACTAGGTCTTCTTCAAAGTACTTACTTAAACCTTTTTTGTTTTGAATACTTAATATAGGTACCCTTCCATCTTCTGCAAATTGAATAATTATGCCAATTCCAGAAAAGAATTTTGAATTAATCTTGGCTAGTTTTGAAGTTTCTACATTAAACTTGTCCCCTAACTTTTTGTCCTTAAATATGTTTTCAAATTCTGTATTTATTTTACTAACATCAGAGATTAAAGATGAAAGATTTGGCTTTTCACCTTCTAAAATAGCAATTAGAGTGTCTTCCATTTCCTTTAGTGACTTTACATAGGTCAGTCTAATAACCTCCCACCTGTTTGGAGGAAAGATAAAGTAGTTTATGAAAAATCCAACAGCTAGTCCAACAAAAGTATCAAAGAGCCTGTGAATAGCATATTCCCAATAAGGCATAAAATTAGGAGGAGAGGGATTGTACATAATTAGCATTACAAAAACCATTACAGCCAGAGTTATGGAATCCTTCCACTTAAAGTAATTACAAAGGTTAATTATAATTATTATCCCAATCATCATTGGAACAAAGCCTATAAAGTGTATTTGGTGGAACAATACTCCAAGAAGGCCCCCTATACTAGTGGACAGCAACCTATTTACACTTGTTTTATAGGAATCGAAAATTGAGGATTTCATAGTAACTATGGCAGAAAGTCCAGCCATCATTGGTATCCTAAGATCAAAGGTCTTAGCTAGATACAAGGCTAGGGCAGTTGCCACTGCTGTTTTTAGAATCCTTATTCCCAATAATTTTTTAAAAAATTTTCCTATAGATTCATCTATGGTTTTTCTCTTGTCTCTTATATTATACATACTACCAATTATACATATAATTTTTTCTCTGTAAACAAGTAGGGAGGGAAGAAATAATATTGTAATAATAGAAGATCTTACAAGTTATAAAAGATTAAGGATATATAAAAATGGTTATATATGCAATAATTAGAATTATGAATAGGAATTAATTTAGGAGGAATGATGAACAAACAACAATTAGAAATTATTAAAAATAATAAGGGCTTTATAGCAGCTTTAGACCAAAGTGGCGGCTCTACTCCAAAGGCTCTAAAGGCTTATGGAGTTATGGAAGATGCTTACAAAAACGAAGATGAAATGTTTACCCTAGTTCACGAAATGCGAACTAGAATAATAAAATCACCAGCCTTTGATTCAAAGAAAATTTTAGGGGCTATACTTTTTGAACAAACTATCGATAGAGAAATTGACGGAAAGTATACTACAGACTATCTTTGGGAAGAAAAGGGAATCGTTCCTTTCTTAAAAGTTGACAAGGGTCTAGCTGACCTTGAAGATGGAGTTCAACTTATGAAACCTATAGACAACTTAGATGAACTTCTAGCTAGAGCTAATGAAAGACACGTATTCGGTACAAAAATGCGTTCTGTAATTAAAGAAGCTAACAGAGAAGGAATCAAAAAGGTAATAGACCAACAATTTGAAATAGGACAAAAGATTTTTGATGCTGGCCTAGTTCCAATAATTGAACCAGAAGTAGATATCCATGCAAAGGACAAGGAAGAAGCAGAAGTGATTATGAAAGAAGAAATTCTTAAACACTTAGATAATCTTCCAGAAGATACTTTTGTTATGTTAAAGGTTACTATTCCTACAAAAGACGATTTTTATAGGGACCTAATTGACCACGAAAAAGTATTAAGAGTAGTTGCACTATCTGGTGGATACACTAGAGACGATGCCAACGAAAAACTTTCTAGAAATCCAGGACTAATTGCATCATTCTCAAGGGCATTAGTTGAAAAGGCAGCTTATAGCCAAACTGATGATGAATTTAATAAGGAAATGGAAGAAGCAGTAGAAGGAATTTATAAGGCTTCTATAGTTTAGTTATGAAAGGCGCGAGTTCACCTACTTGCGCCTTACTTGTTTTATGTTATTTAGTTTTACCAATAAGGAAAAAATATATGAATATTTTAGGAGAGATATCTATGTTTGATTTTGGTGTGATTGGCGTTGGAAATATGGGCGGAGCAATTATTAGGCGCGGGATTAGTTCGGGCGTTCTGGACCCAAATAAAATAATTATATTTGAGAAACATAAAGAAAAAGTCAAGGATTTAATAGAAATGGGAGTTTATTCAGCTAGTGATGAGGCTGAAGTATTCTTAAAATCTAATCGAATTTTACTATCTATAAGACCACAGGGTTTTGTTGACCTAGGCAAAAAAGTAAAGGGTAAGATAAATGATAATACATTATTAATATCCATAGCTGCAGGTGTTAATATATCCAAACTAAAAGAGATTTTTGGTGAACAAAACAAATATGTTAGGGTTATGTCAAATACCCCTGCTCTAATA
Source organism: uncultured Clostridia bacterium (assembly GCA_945916025.1). Taxonomy (GTDB): domain Bacteria; phylum Bacillota; class Clostridia; order Tissierellales; family Peptoniphilaceae; genus Neofamilia. The sequence goes on along the minus strand of CAMEGD010000010.1, from coordinate 10,637 downwards.
GGTGAAGCTATGACTGCTATTTCTTTTGACGATAGTGTGGGTGAAGAATATAGACAATTCGCCGTAGAGCTTTTTAAAAGTATAGGGAAAATCACTGTACTTGCAGAGGATAGGATTCCAGCATTTACTGGATTTGCGGGATGTATGCCAGCGTATATATTTATGTTTATTGAAGCAGCTTCTGATGGGGCTGTTAGTCATGGATTTTCTAGAGAAGAGATTTATGCTCTCATAAGTCAAGCGTTGATGGGTTCTGCAAAACTAGTAATGGAAACTGGCCTTCATCCTGCAGAGCTAAAAGATCAAGTTACATCTCCTGGAGGAGCAACGATTAAAGGAGTAGTTGCATTGGAAAAATATGGATTTAGAAATGCAATTATAGAAGCAATAAACGAAGGAACTAAAGCATCTGAAGATTTACTAGATGAAAATTAATAATTGAATGTAGGGAAACTGTGAGAAATTGGTTGATGTATATTATAATTACTTAATTTGTAAATAATTGTTAACTTAGAACACAGATTTCTTAATATAAAGATTATATATTACTACTCGTAACATATAATCTTTTTTATTTGTGAAACTTTAATGCAAAGTTACTTAGTGTAGAAAAAACTTATAAAGATTGAGAGAAATATTACTATATGTTACAAATTCACTAATTAAGGAAGCTAATGATAAGGCAAAAATAATTTCAGCAATTTGCGCTGCCCCTATAGTATTAGACCATGCTGGACTTTTAAAAGACAAGTCGTACACAGCCTATCCAGGTTTTTCTGAAAAGATAAAGGATGGGACCTACAAGGACGAAAATATTGTAGTAGATGGAAACATTATTACTGGAAAGGGTCCTGCTATTGCGGCCAGTCTTGCCTTTACTTTAATTGGTATACTTTTGGGTAAAGATAAGGAAGAAGAAATTAGAAAAGAAACCCTTTATAATCTATTATAAAGATATGAAATATGTGGTTAATTCTAGCCACATATTTTTTGTTGACAAATATAGTTTTGGACTTTTTACAGGTCCTTAAAAAAAGCAAACAGGGACTCAGCTAATATGATATAATAACTATTCGGGAGATGATTAAAATAAGAAGAGAAGAAATAAGAAATATCGCCATTATAGCCCATGTTGACCATGGAAAGACTACTTTAGTAGATTCTTTACTAAGACAAACTGGGACCTTTCACGCTAATCAACAGGTTCAAGAAAGGGTAATGGACTCAGATGATATAGAAAAGGAAAGAGGAATTACAATCCTTGCTAAAAATACATCTGTAAATTATAAGGATAAAAAGATTAATATAATAGATACTCCAGGTCATGCTGACTTTGGAGGAGAAGTTGAACGTGTACTAAAAATGGTAAATGGGGTTGTCCTTTTAGTAGATGCTTTTGAAGGCCCAATGCCACAGACAAAGTTTGTTTTAAAAAAGGCCTTTGAACTTAATTTGCCAGTTGTAGTATGTGTAAATAAAATTGATAGACCTGATGCTAGGCCTGAAGGGGTTGTAGATGAAGTTTTAGACTTGTTTATTGAACTTGGTGCAGATGATTCAGCTTTAGAATGTCCATTTGTCTATGCTTCTGCTAAGTCAGGTTATGCAGGACTTGAAGATACTGTAAGAGATGGAAATATGGAGCCCTTGTTTGATACAATAATAGACTATGTTCCAGCTCCAGCAGGAGAAAAGGATGAACCTTTACAAATATTAATTTCCACAATAGATTACAATGATTATTTAGGAAAAATTGGCATTGGAAAAATTGAAAGGGGAACTGTTAAGATTAATTCTGACTACTTGAGAATTAATGCTAAGGACCCTGACCAAAAGGAAAAGACTAGGATTGTTCAATTATTTGAATTTGAAGGCCTAAACAGGGTAGATGTTAAGGAATCCTTCGCAGGGTCTATAGTTGCAATTGCAGGTATTGAAGATATAAATATTGGAGATACAATTGCCGATATGAATACACCTGAAGCTTTGGACTTTGTTCAAATTTCAGAACCTACTATAGCTATGAATTTCTCTGTTAACAACTCACCATTTGCTGGTAGAGATGGAAAGTATCTAACTTCTAGGGAAATTAGGGCTAGGTTATTTAGGGAATTACAATCAGATGTTGGCTTAAAAGTTGAAGAAACAGAGTTTGGAGATACTTTTAAGGTTTCTGGTAGGGGAGAACTTCACTTATCAATTCTAATAGAGAATATGAGAAGGGAAGGCTATGAATTCCAAGTATCAAAACCAGAAGTTTTATTTAAGGAAGAAGATGGAAAGAGACTAGAGCCTATAGAAATTGCCACAGTTGATGTTAGTTCTGAATATATTGGATCAGTAATTGAAAAACTTGGCAAGAGAAAGGGCGAACTAGTTAGCTTAGAAGAAATTAACCAAGGTTCTACTAGGGCAGAGTTTAGGATTCCTGCTAGAGGTTTAATTGGATATAGACAGGAGTTTTTGACTGATACTAAGGGAACTGGGGTAATAAATAATATATTTGAAGGTTATGAACCTTACAAGGGAGAGATTCCAAGTAGGGTAAATGCTTCTATAGTTTCTTTTGATACAGGAGAATCTTCAACTTATGGTCTATTTAATGCCCAAACTAGGGGAGAACTATTTATTGGACCTGGAGTTGAAGTCTATGAAGGAATGGTAGTAGGATCAAGTCCTAAGGGAATTGAAATTGAAGTTTCTGTTACTAAGAAAAAGAAACAATCAAATGTAAGGGCATCTGGTTCAGATGATTCCTTAAGACTTTCTCCACCAAGGATAATGTCTTTGGAAAATGCCCTTGAATTTATAGAAGATGATGAACTTATAGAAATAACACCAAATAATATGAGAATTAGGAAAAAAATATTAGATACAGGACTTAGGAAAAAATCTCACAGGAGTAGATAGACTTGTTAGAATTATTTGTTGACCTTTTGCCGTCAGTTAGTTTTATTTTTGTCTTAGATATTTTGTTGGCCATGTTTGTGGTATTTAAGGAAAGGAAAAATCCTACCTCTACCTTGCTATGGGTAATGGTAATTTTATCCTTCCCTATCTTTGGTTTTGTTATTTATCTTTTAATTGGAGTTGACTTGTCTAAGTCCAAGATGTTTGAGGACAAGGACAATGACTTTAATATTAAATTTTCAGATTCCATAGAGAGAATCGAAGAGATTAATAATGGAACCTACAAATACCATGACCTTAAGGCCTATGACTATCAACCTTTAATAAAACTCTTATCAAATGGTTCCTTTTCAAAATATGTTGAAAATAATAAGGTTGATCTTTTTTTCGATGGAGAAGACCTACTTGAAGATATTATTAGGGAAATGAAAAACGCCAAGTATTCAATTTTTCTCCAATCCTACATTATTGCAAGTGGAGAAATGTTTGATGGTATAAAAGATATTTTGATTCAAAAGTCAAGGGAAGGCTTAGATGTAAAGTTTCTTGTAGATGGTATGGGTGGCCGTAAATTAGACAAGGATGACATTGAAGAAATGAGAGCAGCAGGAATTGAAACCTCTGTGTTTTTTCCTCCTTTTTTTGGAAATATAAATATTAGGGTTAACTTTAGAAATCATAGAAAAATTATGATTATAGACTCTTGTATAGGCTATGTTGGTGGCTTTAATATTGGAGATGAATACATTTCTAAATCCAAAAAATTTGGATATTGGAGAGACACCCATATAAAAATTCAAGGAGAAGGTGTAAATGACCTTACCTATAGATTTTATTTAGACTACAAGTTTGCCACTGGAGAAAGCAAAGGAAGGTACCAATCCTTTGCAAAGGAAATTGATGAAAACTATACAGTAGCCATGAATATAGTAACTTCAGGTCCAGACCATGAGCTTGAACAAATAAGAGATGGATTTTCTAAGATGATAGAAATAGCCACAAGTAGGATTTATATCCAAACCCCTTATTTTATTCCAGATGATGGACTTTTAAAGGCCTTAAGAATGGCCTGTTATTCTGGTGTAGATGTAAAGATTATGGTTCCAAAAAAACCTGACCATCCTCTTGTAAAGAGTGCTTCTAGGTCTTATTTAGGAGAACTACTAAAGTTTGGAGCTGAAGTTTATTATTACGAAGAACATGGATTTTTACATTCAAAGACCATGATTGTAGATAACTTTGTATCTACAGTTGGAACATCAAATTTTGATATTAGGTCCTTTTCTCTAAACTTTGAGATAAATGCTTTTATCTATGACTATGGAGTAAATAGCAAATTAGCAAGTCAGTTTATTGAAGATATTAGTAACTGTGAAAAATACACTTATGAAAAATATTTAAATAGAGGTCGTGGAGAGAAAATTGCTGAATCGGCAGCAAGGTTATTTTCACCACTTTTATAGTAAAGGAGCAAATTATGATTAATGAAGGAGTAGGAAAATTTTTAATTTATAATGGTAGGGTAGAAGAAGTTGAAGATGCTACTATTTTTACTAGAATTACTAAACCATCCCTTTATGAAGTAATTACTGTAAAGGATGGGATAGCAGTGTTTTTTGAAGAACACATGAAAAGATTGGAAACTACTGCTAAGATGTTAAACATTGAATTATCTAGGTCTACCAGTGAAATTGAAGAAGATTTTTATAAATTAATTTCAGAAAATAATATAGAAAACTCCTTTATTAAACTAGTTATTTATGAAGATGACTACTTAGTTTATGAGTTTTGGGACAGGTTCCCTAGTGATGATGAGTTAGAAAATGGAATTAAGGTTTCTATCTTTGATTATGAAAGGGAAAACCCAAATGCAAAAATCCTAAGGTCAGACTTTAAGGCTGAAGTAAACAAGTACCTTATAGATACTGATTCCTTTGAAGCCATCTTAAGAAATTCAGAGGGAGAACTTTTAGAAGGATCTAGGACAAACCTTTACTTTATAAAGGGGGATATAGTTATAACTGCCCCTGACGATAAGGTCTTAAAGGGAATTACTAGAACTAGAATCGAAAAGATTTTTGAAAAGAAAAACATTAAGGTAGACAAAAAAATTATTAAGGACCTTGACCTTGGGGATATTGATGGAGCCTTTATTACAGGAACTACTGTAGGGGTTGTTCCTATTAAATCAATAGAATCTATAGACTTTAATCCAAAGGACAACAAGTTAATTAAGGATATTATTTCAGGTTACAAGGACCTTCAAAGTGAATATATAAAGGGAAGGTTAAATTAGGTACAAGTATTGATAAAAAAGTTTGTAAAGCTTATAGTAGGACTTTTCTTATTTAGCCTTGGAAACACCTTTGTCTACTATGGTAATATTGGCCTAGACCCTTGGAACTCCTTTCACAGCGGAATAAGTAACCTTACTGGTATAGATATAGGCTTGGTAGCTACTATCGTATCTGTCTTTGTCTTAGTATTGGCGATTTTAATTGGAGAAAAGTTCGGCTTTGGGACAGTCTTTGATGCAATCCTAGTGGGACTTTTTTATCAAATGTTTTTAGATTCAGGACTTTTTGTAGAACAAACTTCCTTCTTAGGAAGTGGTCTTTATGTCTTAGTTGGAATGGAAATTATTTGCATAGGAGCCCTACTTTATATGTCCGCAGGACTTGGGGCAGGTCCTAGGGATTCTCTAATTGTAGGCCTTTCTAAAAAGCTAAACCTAAAGATGGGAGTAGCCAAGGTAATACTTGAAGTATTTGTGGTCTTTCTGGCCTTTTTACTTGGAGGAAAACTTGGTCCTGGAACAGTAGTAACTGCCTTTTTGACAGGGTCCTTGTTACAGTTAAATATCTTCCTTACAAAGTTCAATCCTAAGGAAGTAGTTCATGAAAATATATTGGAAACTATTAAGAAGTTAAATAAAGGGGCTTAGGGCCTCTTTTTAATTGGAAAATCCTCTATAATATGTTTAAAATCCTAAGAAATGTGGAATTAATAAATATAAAACAATTAAAAAGAAATTTTATGTAAAATATAATAACGGAGGACCAATTATGAAATGGAGAGGTCGTAGAAGTAGTAGTAATGTAAATAGAAGAGGGTCTGCTGGAGGCGGCTTCGGTGGTGGGTCTCGTGGAGGTGGCGGCTTCCCAATCCCTATGGGTGGAGGAATCGGCGGTATAATTATTGCATTAATTTTATTCTTTGTATTTGGAGGCGGTGGCCTTGGAGAAGGAAATCAACAACCAGCACCAGGACCGACCCATGAAAATGGAACTGAATATAACCAAGTTCAATCTCAAGAAGAGCAAGATGAACTTAATGAATTTTTGGGAGTAGTTCTTGCTGATACAGAAAATTACTGGCACGAAATTTTCAATGAAAGAGGAATGGAGTATGTTGAACCTAGTTTAACTACTTATATTGATACAGTACAAAGTGGTTGTGGACTAGCTAGTTCTCAAATGGGACCATTCTATTGTCCAGCTGATGAAACCATCTATATAGATGTGTCTTTTTACAGAGACTTAAAGAATGAATATGAAGCAAGTGGAGACTTTGCCCTTGCCTATGTACTTGCCCATGAAGTTGGCCACCATGTACAGAAACAACTTGGGATTTTAGATGAAGTTTACGGCCTTCAGTCTCAACTACCAGAAGCTGAATTTAATCAATATATGGTTAGGTTGGAGCTACAAGCTGACTATTTGGCTGGTGTTTTTGCCCATTACACTCAAAAAAATGGCTACCTAGAACAAGGTGACTTTCAAGAGGCTATGAATGCAGCAGCAGGAGTTGGTGACGATAGGATCCAAGAAAAAGCCTGGGGCAGGGTTGTACCTGACAAATTTACCCATGGTACTAGTGAACAAAGGATGACTTGGTTTGAAAGGGGCTTCGAATATGGAGACCTTGAAAATGGGGATACCTTTAATGTTCAAAATATTTAATGTATAAAGTAAAGGACTTGATACCTAAATACTAGGGGCCAAGTCCTTTTTTTGTTGAATTATTTACTAAGGTATTTGTCATTTACCTTATCTTGTAAGTAGACATTTTTAAATTTCATTTCAGCATTTTTGAATTCCTTGTAGCCTTCATCTATACAGTCTGGACAGGCATCCCTTGGAATTGTAATAGCCTTAATATAATCAAACCTGTCATTTCTAGATTCTATAATATCTAGGCCTGAGCACTTTTTGCAAACCTTTATAAAGCGAGATTGGTTTTCTAAAATCCCATCTGTATCATAATAAATTTGTTTTTCTTTTTTTACATAATCTGAGTTTTTAAACTTATTATGGCCTAAGGTGTCCTTATTGTTCCAAAGGTCCATTACATATTGGCAGACTTCTTTAATATATTCTGTAGTTTCTTTACTTTGAGCTACCTTATTAGGGCTAAAGTCTGGCTCTTTTATATTGGAAAAGTCCATGCCTGCCATGGCTAGGATTATTCCCAAGTTTACGTAGGGAAGGGCCCCTTCTATGGAGTAGCCTCCTTCAAATACTGCAATATTAGGGTCTAGGATTTTGTTTAGTCTAGCATAGCCATTTGCAGAAAAGTTCATGGAAGTTAAAGGGTCTGAGTAGTGGTTGTCTTGACCGGCTGAATTAATTATTAAGTCAGGCTTGTAGTCTTCTAGGATTGGCATAATTACATTTTCCAAAACATACAAAAAGCCTTGGTCTCCAGTCCCAGGTGGCAGGGGAATATTTACGTTGTAGCCATATCCTCCAGGTCCTCCTTGGTCTTCTACATAACCAGTTCCTGGAAAAAGGGTTCTCCCATCTTGGTGGATAGAAATAAAGAGAGTATCCTTGTCATTATAATAAATATCCTCAGTTCCATCTCCATGGTGGCAGTCTGTATCAACTATGGCTACTCGTAGGTTTTTGTTTTTTGCCCTAATTTTTTCCAAGGCAACTGCCTCAATATTTACTATGCAAAAGCCCCTGTCTCCATAGACAACCCTGTGGGCGTGGTGGCCAGGCGGTCTAACTAGGGCAAAGGACTTGTCCACTTCCTTAGAAAAATACAAATCAAAGGCCTTAGTAACTCCTCCAATGGATACCATGTGGGACTTTGTTACCCTAGACTTTAGGTCTGGAACAGGGAAGTGGACCCTGGTAATATCTTCTTCTGTGGCTATATCTGGCTTGTATAGGGAAATTCCCTCTATATCTTCAATACCTTCTTCAAAGAGCTGGTCCCTAGTATAAAGGAGTCTTTCTTCCCTTTCTGGATGGGTTTTAGAAATAGCCCAGTCAAAGGCAGGGAAAAATACCAGTCCTAATTTATTTTTAGCCTTCAATATTATCACCCCACAAGTTATATATTAATTCAGGCCTTAGCTGGCCCTTTATTCTTATATTCTTACCAAAGATATAGTTGTCTACCATATTGAAAGAGTTAGCCTCTAAGATTTCAACTTCCCTGTTTTCTTCTCCAAAATCTTTGGCCCTATCTTTTAAAACTTCCCTTACAAGGTCTATACCATTTTCAAGGGTAAAACTTGGGGAAACTTCCTTGTAAATATTTCCCTCTGGTATGGACAAAATCCTTCTCTTCGTGTCAGCATGTAAGTTTAAATCAAGGGTTGGCCTAGATAGACAGGCTCCTATGGCATTGGCGATTTCATAGTGGTCTACTACCCTTGTTCTTATGGAAAATCCTTCTTCCACAAAGGGTCTTAGGACCTTGGCTGGTCCACCAATTAGGATAATTTCCTCTGGTAGAATCTTTCTATTTTCTAAAACTTCCTTAACAGTAAATAAGGGCTTTGAATTTATTTCTTCTAAAAGTTCCCTTACTTTTTCATATATTCTACTAGTAAAGTTCTTTATTACTTCCTTAGAAATTTCCTGGTAATTTACTTTTAAGTTTTCTCCTAGGGTCTCTATAGCTTTAATAGCCAGGTCATTGTTTCCTAGGTCTAATAGGTCTAAAGAAACTAGGGCATCTGTAAGAGTAGGGTACTTTCCTAAGAGGGCAGCAGGCCTATCTTTTCTTTCAGGTCCAATTTTGATTCGACCCTCCTTAATTTCTATGGAAGAATCTCCACCAAGGCCAATAGACCTAGAGTATATTCCCTTTACTAGGGTTTTAAGGCCATTAATTTCAATTCCCTTTTCTTCGTATAGGGGAAGACCATCTACTAAAAAGAAAATATCAGTAGTTGTGCCTCCAATATCAATATAGATAGAGTCAGACCTAGTATTTTCCAGGGCACTAATTCCCATAAAGCTGGCAGCAGGACCAGAAAGTATAGATTCAACTGGCTTTTTTAGGCTGTCTTTTAAGGTCATAGTCCCTCCATCAGCCTTTAGAATAAAGACTGGGGCAGTAATTCCTCTTTCTATTAAGGACTTTTCTAGCATTTCTACAAAGTTTGAAAAAGTCCTAGAAACTGCCGAGTTTAAATAAGTTGTATAGACCCTCCTTGGGTAATTAAGCTGTCCAGACATGGTGTGGCCTAGACTAATGTAATCAAAATTATCCTCTAGGGATTTCCCAATTAGATTTTCAGTATCGGGATTTCTAGTAGAAAATTTTGATACTACTCCTAAGGCCCTTAGGTCCTTATATCCCTTTAGATCCTTTATTATCTTAGGATCAAAGTCCTTTACAACCTTGCCCCTGTGGTCTACATAGCCATTAATATAGACTATGTTTTCTAAAGTATCTTCAAAATTATTTTTTATTCCAGGGCCTCCTTGTAAAATCATTAGGACCCTATCTATTTTGTCTTCCACAATTGCATTAGTAGAAATAGTGGTACTTAGGTTTATCCTTTCAATTTTAGCAGGGTCTATTCCCTCTAAAAGTTCAAGGAGGGTAGACTTAATAGTCTCAAAAAGTTTGTCCCTGTCTAGAGGTTTTTTTGAAGTTTTTATAATCTTTTTATTTTCAATAAGGACTCCATCAATATTTGTTCCTCCAACATCAATTCCAACTAACAAATTATCACCCTTTTTATAAGTATTATAGCAGATAAAAAAGTAAGAAAAAAGCTACCACCTTTGGCAGTAGCTTGTGTCTTACATTTTTTCTGGAGCCTTGATTCCTAAAAGTCCTAGGCCGTTTTTTATAACAGTCTTAGTAGCGTAGCATAAAAGTAGTCTTGCCTTTTTAGTTTCTTCATCATCAACTAGGATTGAAGTAGCCCCGTAGTACCTATTGAAACTTTGGCATAGGGATACAATATGTCTAGTTATAAAGAAAGGTTGGTACTTTTCTCCTGCATCAGCTATTACATCTTGGAAGTTGTAAACTTGTTTTAAGATTTCAAATTCTTCTGGAGAATTTAAGAGGTCAAGATTTACCTTATCTTCCTTTTTAAATTCGCCCTTTTCAAGTAGGGAATTAATCCTTGCATGGGTGTATTGAACATAAGGTCCACTTTCTCCCTCAAAGGATAAAAGTTTTTCCCAATCGAAGACATAGTCTTTGTTTCTATCATTAAAGAGTTCTTGGAAAACTACAGCTCCAATACCAATATCAGAAGCTAATTTCTCCTTGTCAGAAATATCCCTGTCCTTAATAATATCCTTAGTCTTGTCAATGGCTTGTAGTAGCACATCTTCTAAGAATATTACATTTCCACGTCTTGTAGACATTGTGCCTTCAGGAAGGGAAACCATGCCGAAAGGAACGTGAACACAGTCATTTGCCCAGTCATTTCCAAGTAGTTCTAAGACCTTAAACAATTGTCT
>CAMEGD010000009.1 GCA_945916025.1 uncultured Clostridia bacterium | reverse complement strand
TAACTCCAATAATAAATAGTGGATATATTTGTGTACTCTTAGGAAGTTGAAGGGTCATATATAAAAAGAATAATGCTATAGCATAAATTACACCTACAACACCAATATCCGTTTTTTTCATTTTTTTCTCCTTTTAGAAAATTAATGCGAAAGCATAAAGCCTTCGCATTAATTAGATATTATTAATCCCAAATTGTAGTAACTTCTTCAGATACAAACTTGTATTGTTGATCAAATAAAGCTTGAGTTTCTTCACGGTTTCTATAATCTGTAGTAGCTCCAGCATTTTTAGCTGTTTCTAAATACTCTGGGTTAGCCATTGCATTTTTGAAAGCTTCTTCATAAAATGCAATTACATTTTCTGGTGTTCCTGCTGGTGCAGTAATAGCCCTAGCAGAACCGTACCACTTGTCATAATAACCTAATTCTCCTAAAGTTGGTACATCTGGCAAACTTTCTAATCTTTCTTCAGAAAAGGCTCCAAGAATTTTTACTTCAGACATCATAGATGCAATATCAGCTTCTTTAGCAGAAGTAAAGTCAACTTCTCCTTGTCTTAAAGCAAGCATTTGGTCTGCAGTTCCACCATAAGGAATTGCGCTATATTCAAAATCTGCTGATTTTGCAAATAATTGTGCACCGATGTGGTTAGATGCTTTGTTACCATTTGTAGAAGCTTTTAATTTTCCTGGGTTAGCTTTTGCATATTCAACTAACTCGTCAAGAGTATTAAATTCGCTATCTGCAGCAACAATAATTAAAGAAGTTTCTGTTACATGGTTAGCTATAGGAATAAAGTCGTCCATAGAATAATCAGCTAAACCTTCAACGATGTTAGATGCAATTGTTGGTAGGTTTACATATCCAATTGTGTATCCGTCTGGTTCAGAATCTGCTAATCTAGTCCAACCAATTGAACCAGAACCACCTTCTAAGTTTTCAATTACCATAGTTTGTCCTAGGTACTCAGTAGCATATTCAGTTAATAGTCTTGCTGTAGTATCTGTTCCAGATCCAGCCTTATAAGCAACAATTGCCATAATGTTTTCTTCTGGTTTCCAGTCTCCAACAGCTTCTGTACCTTCAGCTGTTTCTTCTTCAGTTTCAGTTGTTGCAACTTCAGTTTCAGTTGTTTCTACTTCTTTTTCTGCTGTTTTTTCATTTCCACAAGCTGCAAATGAAAACATTAGTGAAAATAAAGCTACTAATAATATAAATTTTTTCTTCATTAACAATTCCTCCTAATTAATATTGTCTAAATAAGAATCTGTCCAAAAACAATAAGAACCCCACCTTTCCACAACTTTCTCACGTGGCGTATACCGGGAACTTCTTGAATTTACCTTAAGAAAAATAATTCACTTTGTTTTTGATGGTTAACGTTTTCTTTCTTATCTAGTACTTAAAATAAAGAAAGTCCTACAGGATTATATTCAATGTAAAATCCATGTAAAATTTATGTAAGTTATTATAGCAATTTTAACTGTCTTAGTCAACTTAATTTAGTAAATATCATTATAGGGAAAATCAACATGTAAAATGACATTCTCTTTGTTTTTCATTAAGGAAGTTCTTTAATAATTTCCTAATTTTCAAAGAAAAAAAGAGATAGAAAATATTCTATCTCTTTACATTCATTAATGATTTTCTTTTAAAAACTTGTCGATTTTTTCTCTTAGTTCTAATTCAGCCTGATCTCTTTGTTCAGTAGACAAGGTATATCCAATGTCTCTTTCCTTGATTTCATTTCCTTCTTTGTCTAAATAAAATACAGATGGAGTCTTGTCTGTTAATTTTTTCAAGACCTCATAAAAGCCATCAGTAATCTTATAATTTTTAAAGGTAAGACCCCAATCTTCAACGCCAGCTTTTACATCTTCTACACTTGTGCCAATTCCTAGGCCTACAAAGTTAATATCTGGATAGTCCTTATATACTCTTTCTAAAAGTTCAGACTCAACTTCGCACTGTGGACATGTTGGTTGCAAAATATATACCATATTTATGTCCTTAGTTAGCATTTCTTTTTTTACTACTTGTTCACTATCTAAGTCTAGTCCTTCTAGTGGAATAGGCTCAGTTTTGTTACAAGCTACTAAAAATACCATGGCTAATAAGACTAAGAGTAATTTCTTTTTCATATCTACCTACTTAAAAGTCTATTTTTATTTTATCAGGGATGTTACCCCTTTTAATCTTTACTAAGTTTTTTCTAAGTTCTTCTTTTAGTAAGTCATCTTCACTATCTACTAGGACTTGAGGGTAGATTCTTTTGCAATCAGTGTAAGGTCTTTGGCCTTCTAAGACTTTTTTGCTAAAGTCTTTACAGGTTTCCCCACACATATTACAACCTATTACATCCCTGTGACCTATAGTTGGAAATACTTTTTCTTCAACTAGGTCTGCCAGGTCTTTAATTTCAGAAAAGGTCTTAAAAGCCTTTATGCCATTAAATCCCTCAATTTCATCTGCAATTTTTCCAGAAATAGCAAAGGTCATCTCAGTCATTCTCTTTTCTGTATTTTCTATACTAGATCCAGTTGTAATTTTAGGAAGGGGATATCTTCTTCCTCCTTCAACTATTAAATAATCCAAGTCATAGTTGTCGATAATTTCATAAAGTTCCATTTGGTAGGGTCTAAGTATTGCTGTTTCAGACTTGGCCCAAGTAGTAACTTGCATACTTCCTGCATCCTTATGTCTAAAGGAGTTTTTTCCTAGGGAATCTATTGTAAATCCATATTTTGGATGGTGGTTAGTTCCGTCACATTTTCCTTCCCTATGGGCTTCACAGCCCCTTCCACATCCTATGGATTTTACAGATCCAACCTTGTAGCCCCTATTTGAAAGTTCCTTTATTAGTTCTTCCACAAGGGTAGTCTTTCCAGACCTGCTTACTCCTACAACTGATAAAACTTTCATTCTATTAATTTTTTCCACTATACATTTCCCTCTTCTTTATAAACCTTTCTGCTGATTACCATACTAAGTTTTAGTAGAATAATCATAGGCACCGCCATCATCATTTGAGAAACAACATCTGGCGGGGTTATAATTGCAGCTACTATAAATATTAGGACAATAAGGTACTTGTTATATTTTTCTAGGGTATCTGGTGTCAAAATCCCAAGTTTTGTAGCAACATAAACAAAGGATGGAATATTAAAGACTATCCCCATTGCCACTAAAAGTGAAAGGATAAAAGTAACATATGACTTTACAGAAATCATAGGGTCTACCTCTTCAATTGCTATTCTAGTAAAAAATTGAAGGGATATAGGTATTACAAAGGCATAGGCAAAAATAGTTCCTAGGGCAAAAAAGACAAAGCCCAAACCCAAGGCTACTTTTACAAGTTTCTTTTCCTTTTCATAAAGGCCCTTTGAAACGAAACCCCACAAATGATAAATTGTATAAGGAAAACATACTACTACAGCTATTACTAAAGCTATTTGCACATAAACTATCATAATCTCAGATGGTTCAATAAAGACAAGGTCCATTGCAGGATTAAGTTTTAATAAAAGTTCTAAAACTTTTGCGGACTTAGAAAATGCCAGCAGCACCACTATTACGTGGGCAACCAGCACCTTAAAAAATCTTTTTCTAAACTCATCTAAGTGGTTAGCTATGGGCATATTTCCATTAGGTTCCAAAGGCTACCCCCATTCTAACTACTTATTGTTTTTATTTTCTTCTTCAACTACTGTAACGGTTTTAGTTTCTACTACTTTATCGTTTTCTTTAGTTTCTGTAATTACCGGTTCATTAATTGTGTTATCGAATTCTTTTTGTCCCTTTTTAAATTCCTTTATAGCTTCCCCCATACCTCTAGCAAGCTCTGGTAATTTTTTTGGTCCAAATACTAATAGGATAACTGCTAAAATAACAAGTAATTCAAATGTTCCAATTCTTCCCATCTAAAAAACCTCTTTCTATTTTTATTGATATTTTTTTCTTTCTACTTCTATATCTTCACAAAGAGCCCTAGCGTATTTTTCACTCATAAATTCACTAGAATAAATACAAACTCCCCCATTACTAGCAGATACTGTTCCGATATCACTATATTCATCCATAGTCTTCATCTTGTCTAAAGCTGCAGATATTTCCTCATCTGTATAGGCGTAAGGTGGCAATTTTAAGGCTGTAACTTGGACTGGTCTAGGATAAATTTTACAATCCTTTCTAGTCCTTTCAGATATAGCTTCTAAAATATTTCCCTCTTCTAATATTACAGCAGTTAAAGCATATTGTCTAGTAAAAAGACTAGAATCATAAATATAGGAATCCTTATCCCTTTCAATAATCTCAATATCTTTAAGGTCTTCATAATCCTGTCTATTTTCTAATAAGGACACAATAGTTTCCCTATCAAGGTCTAGGTCTTCGTAGCCACCATTTACTAATGTACTTAAAGAAACTAGCTTTTCTTGTCTATTCATTTCTGATACGAAATTTCTTAGTACTTCTTCCTTAGACTTTTCTCTATCATATTCTGTAGCAACCTTGTCCATTGCTTCCTCAAAGGCAGCGATTGTCTTTACATCTAGATTTTTTACAAGGTCATCTTTTTCATAATCTTCTAGATCTGTATATTCATCTATGTAGTCTCTGATTCTTTCTTCTTCCTCTTCTCTAGAGGTTAAATCTTTTTCTAAATCTTTAAAGTCTTTCATATTTTTCACCTACTATAAATATTTCTTTTTAAAAGAATAAGGCGAGCTGTTCACCCGCCTTATTATTCTTTATGCTGGAAGTAAATTTTTAGATTCTAATTCATCAGCTACATCATTAAGGCCAAATTTTTCTAATGTTGCCCTAGTTGGTGCTCCTGTTTCTTCATCCCAACCCATTTCTTTATAAATCATAGTGTAAGCCTTGTCCATGTCTTCTCTGTCCATCTTTATAGTACCTTCTTCAAAGGCCTTAAAGTCTGGTTCCATATCATAAACCCAATCTGTGAACTGGTCATGTTCATTTCTCATATCAGTTGTGTTTAAGCCTAAAACTTGAGTAGCCCTAAGAAGTTGTAGTCCTCTTTCAGCTGCAAAGTCAAGTTCTTCCATAGTCCATTCTTCGCCAGTTATGGCAGACATATATTGGGCTTCTACTGTAAGGTCTCCCTTGTATCCTCTTTCTTTAACTGGAGATAGGGTCATTGGCCATACCCAGTTACATAGAGTAAAGGAATCGTGTAGCCATTGTCTAACAACGCCAAATTTTGCAAATTTAATTTTGCCATCATTTATTGGAGTGTATGCCTTTGGTTTGTCTAAGGCACCCTTTCCAAAGTATCCTTCAATAATTGGGTTTAGTACATCATAAGGAAGTCCTGATCCCCATACATTTACTACTGTGTGAGTCATACAGTCCCTATTATAGAATATATTTGTTAAAGCTCCTACTTGAGCTGCACATTCGTTTCCATGATGTTTTGACCATCCTAGTGGAGATATTACAGATACTTGTTGAGAATTTAGATATTTTCCTTCTAAAAGGTCTTTATATCTTTCATTAACATAGTAAGCACCGTCTCCAAGGTGGGAAATTTCACCACGTTTTTCTGCTATTCTATATTGAATATCCCTAATAAATGCTGGATCTCCAGCTTCATATAGGTCCCATGGAAGGTCATTGTATTCTTCTGCTGGAAGGATTTTTTCTAAAATACCATTTTCAATAAAGTATTTAATAGTGTTTGGAAGTTCTCCATAATTTTCCCATAGACCTAGGTCATCAGCTGTTGAGAAGGCTGCATAGTTAGCTAAGAAAGCTCCATCTCCTTCTTCCTTGTAATCCTTTGGTTTTGGTAAAATAGCACCATATTCAAAGTTTGGCATACAAGTGTTAGCTGCTACTGGAGCATATCCTTCCTCTTCCATAAATGGAAGGTCTAAAACTCCATAACATCTAACTGGACATGAAGTACATCCAGACATTTTCACTGTATATTTTTCTGATAATGGTCCAAAATCCTTGTAGGCCTTTTGGCACCTATATCCAAATTTGTTAAGTTCTCCTGGAGGTGCATCACCTGTATCAACTGCTCCACCATCAGCTGCTCCCCAAGTAAGACCTGGTCTACCTGTCCATCTCGAACCTGGGTCATGGAATTCTGCCCATGGTCTTTCAGTAGATGGTACAACATGGTTGTTGTTTGAGCCCATAAGCTCTTTCATAACATAGTTGTTAAGTTCAAAAATTTTCTTTGAATCAGAAATCTTAACTGAACCAGTACCATAAATAGTAATAGCCTTTAAGTTTTTAGATCCCATAACAGCTCCAGTTCCTCCACCACCAGAGTGAGAAGCTGCGTTTATCATACAAGATAGGTTAACCAAGTTTTCACCAGCTTGACCAATTGCTGTAGTATTAAATTCTTTTCCTTCTATATCGGCTATCATCTTAGAAGCTTCTCTAGTGGTTTTTCCCCACATATTAGTTGCATCTTCGATAGATACTTCGTCGTCTTTAATCCTTATGTAAACAGGATTTGGAGCCTTTCCTTCAACAATGATTGAATCGTATCCAGCCATTTTCATCATGTAGGCCATTTCCCCACCCATGTGAGCATGGATAATCATGTTTCCCTTTGTAAAAGTTGATAAAGAAGTAATTGTTACTCTTCCTGAACATGGAGCAGAAGTACCAGTATTTGGGCCAACTCAATATATAAGCTTATTGGCCTCGTCATAAGGTTTTGTTCCAACAGGAACTTCTTCAAACATAATTCTAGTTCCTACACCAGCTCCACCAATATAATCATTATACTTAGATGAATCTTCAACTTTAGATTCTCCAGTAGTTAAGTTTATTCTTAATAAGTTACCTGTAAATCCTAATGTCATAATTTCCCCCTATTTAGAACTTTGAAGAGCTGTAGCAACATCTTCCCAAGAGTTCATTGAAATAGCTCCTGTAATGCAACCTTGAACACAAGCTCCGCAGTTTATACACTTAGTAGCATAGTTTTCTTCATGGTCAATTCTAGGAAGGTGCCATGGACAAGCCTTTGTACAAGCTCCACATGCTACACATTTTTCCTTGTCTACAACCCTTGCGCCAGTTTTTTCATCTGCATAAATAGCAGACTCTGGACAAGCATCTCCACACCAAGGTTGAGCACATTGCTTGCAAGTAACAGGTTCCCACCTATAATTTCCTTCAATACCAGGACTATGTTTATAATCTTCTTGAAGATCTTCACCATAGTAGTAGTTGTCTCTTAAGTTAAGTCTAGAAATAAATGGCATAATCTTTCCATCATTCATAAGATTACAATTCATTTCACACCTATGACAACCTACGCACTTATCTTTATTTACAACTAAAAGACCAGTTGGTGTAGCCCAAGTAAATACTTTCCCATCTTTAATTTGCTTTTCTTCACAACCTAATAAATTTAGAAGAGAGCCAGAAATAGCTATTCCTGCCACACCTCTTCCAGAAATCTTTAGAAATTGTCTTCGAGTATATTGCTTATCAAATACATTTTCTTTGACTTTATCAATAAATTTTTTATCAGACATAATGAACCCCCTTATTAATCTCTGTTAAGATAATATTATATCTATGTAAGGCTGTCAATATTAAATTTTCTTGGTTTGTTACTATTTTAAAGGTTTTTAGTCTTTGTTTATTAATAGATTGATAATAATTATTTTTAAGAATTTTATTTTTTCTGCACTTGTTTGGCTGTTTTTCAATTAAAAAGAAGCTAGCCTAAACTAACTTCTTTACGTTTTTATTCATTTGCACAGTCCGCTTCTTTTCCCCTAAGCATTTCTATGCCATGGGCCAAAAATGGAATTATGGCTTCTAGGTTTTCCTTTATTGCCTTTGGTGAACCTGGAAGGTTTATTATTAAGCTTGACTTTCTAAGACCTGCTTGGGCCCTTGATAGGGCTGCCCTATTGGTAAATTTAGCAGAATAGGCCCTCATAGCTTCTGGAATTCCCGGAGCAAGCCTATCACAAACTTCTATAGTAGCTTCAGGAGTAATGTCTCTTTTTGAAAATCCTGTTCCCCCAGTAGTTAAGATAAGGGCTATTTCCTCTGATTCAGACATTTCTATTAGGGCTTCTTTTATCTGCTCCTTTTCATCTGGGACTATTTTAGTTTTTATAACTTTAAATCCTGCCTTTTCAATTTCCTCTACTGTTAAAGGTCCTCCCAGGTCTTCCCTTTGGCCCCTAGATGACCTATCACTTACAGTAAGTACTCCAACTTTGAAATTTTCCATTAAAGAAGCCCCCCTTCTCCTAATTCTATAAAGTCTTGTCTTTTTAGGTCTAATCCAGCATATATCCTTGGAAGAAAAATATCAAAAGATGTTATTTCTGAATGGATACTTGCTCCTGGAACTCCAACAAGGTAAGTCTTTCCTAATTTTCCAACTGTAAGCATATTTCCAGGTTGAACTGGAAGACCTTGAACCAAGATTTCTGCTCCAGTATTTCTAATTGCACTTGGGGTTAAATCATCTGGGTCTACACTCATACCACCTGTAAAGATAATTAAATCTGCTCCCATTTCTAAATATTTTTCAACTGCTTCATTTATTTTTTCTAAGTCATCTGGACAGAAGGTAAATCCTAATATTTCAGTATCAAATTCTGAATATTTTTTTCTTAAAACTCTTTCAAACTTATCTTGGATTCTTCCATAAAAGACTTCGTCTCCAGTTATTATGGAACCAACTTTTAGTCTTTTATATGGTAAAACCTTAAATATTGAACCTCTCTTTTTTGCTGTTTCTATGGCCTTATTTACTTTTTCCCTTTCAGTATATAGGGGAACTATTCTAGCTCCTGCTAATTTATCCTTCTTTTTTACCTTAGTAAAGGATTTTATTGTGGCTATTGTAAAGTCTCCAAGGTTGTTAATCTCATAAAGGCCCTGTCTGTCTAAAACAAATACTCCATCTACATCTGAAATTATATTGGTTTTTCCCTCTGACAAACCTGATGCTGAAACATTTTCTCCTAAGATATGGGGAATTAGTTCCATAATCGCATCTTCTTCATGTACTTGGTCTTCTTCTAAATCTCCAACATAAATGTGTTCTTTTCCAATGTCTTTTAGGGTCTCCACATCTTCTGGTTTAATTATATGATTTCTCTTAAAGACTACTCCCTTAAACCCATCTTTCAGGATACCTGTTATATCATGAAGTAGAGGTTTTCCAATTGCCTCTTCAACATTTATTTTCTTTATCATACTTAGCCTCTTTTAATTACTTCTATTGGATCTCCTGGTCTAACTATTCCTTCTTTTAGTACAATACCAAAGATTCCTTCTCTTGGCATAACACAGTCTCCTGTAATTCTTCTAATTTCACAGCCATGGTGACATTCTTTTCCTATTTGGGTTATTTCTAGTTCAGTTTCTCCAACTTTTAAAATACTGCCAATAGGAAGTTCATAAAGGACTAAACCTTCTGTCATAATATTTTCTGCAAAGTCTCCAGAACCTAATTCTGGTAGGTCTTTTTTCATTTTTTCTAATGACTCGATTCCTAAAAAGCTAACTTGCCTATGCCAGTCTCCTGCATGGGCATCCCCAACTATCCCATGGTTTTTCTTTAGGACAATTTCATCTACTGGTTTTTTTCTAGTTCCCTTAACTTCACTTATACAAACTGAAACTACTTTCATAATACCTCCCTTTTATAGTCACCGCTTTTTCCACCGGACTTTTTTTCTAATCTAATATTTGTTATTTCTATGTCCCTTTGGACAGCCTTACACATGTCATAAATCGTTAGTGCTGCAATGGATACACTAGTCAGGGCTTCCATTTCTAC
Source organism: uncultured Clostridia bacterium (assembly GCA_945916025.1). Classification (GTDB taxonomy): domain Bacteria; phylum Bacillota; class Clostridia; order Tissierellales; family Peptoniphilaceae; genus Neofamilia. Next base: position 13,301 of record CAMEGD010000009.1, on the reverse strand, counting down.
CCCAGTTTCTCCTGTAACTTTAACTGTAGCTTTGATTTCAATAGTGTAGTTTTCATAATTTAAATCAAAATCTATATCAGCACCAGTAATTGAAATTGGATGACACATTGGGATTAAATCTGAGGTTTTCTTAGCTCCCATAATTCCTGCAACCTGGGAAACTGCTAAAACATCTCCTTTTTTTATCCCCTTTTCCACTATAAGGTTAAAGGTTTCTTCATTTAAAAGTACTTTACAAGAGGCTACTGCTACTCTTTTGGTCTTGTCCTTATGACTAACATCTACCATTTTGGCCCTTCCACTTTCATTTAAGTGGGTTAGTTTTTTATCTTCCACCTTAACCTCCAATTGCATTCATATCACGTTGGCTTTCAGATGATCCACTTTCTAAGTGGTGGCTCTTTGGCTTTTCAAAAATTACACTTTCTATGGCCTTTTCCAGGTCTTTGCCCCTTAAGCCCTTTAAGTCTACTTCTTCTTTAGAATGTAAGCATGGCTTGATTTTTCCATCTGAAGTAAGTCTAATTCTGTTACAATCACTACAAAAACTACAAGAAACTGGACTTATTAGGCCAATTGTCCCCTTGTAACCAGGGATTTTGTAGGTTTTAGCTACTCCTTGGCTCCTATATTCAACTAAGTCCTTTAGTGTTTCCAAAACAATTTTATTAGATACAAACTTTTTATCTTCCCAATCTTTAGTTTGACCTATCTTCATAAGTTCAATAAACCTAACTTGAATATCATTATCCTTAGTAAGTTCTGCTAAAGGAATAATATCATCTTCATTAAAATCTCCAATTAAGACTGCATTTATCTTTACTTTAAATCCAAGCTTTATGGATTCTTTTATTCCATCTAAAGTCTTGTCTAAGTCTTGACCCCTAGTTATCTTGGCAAATTTTTCTTTGTCTAATGTGTCTAGAGAAAAGTTTAGTCTAGATACCCCTGCGTTCTTTAGGTCCTTTGCCATATCCTTTATTAGAGACCCATTAGTTGTTATACAAATTTCTTCAATTTCAGGAATGGAACTTAATTGTTTACAAAGGTCTATAATCCCCTTTCTAACTAGAGGCTCTCCTCCTGTTAGCCTAATTTTTTTTATCCCTGATTTTGTAGCTGCTTTTACTATTTCAAGGACTTCTTCTAAGGAAATAATGTCCTCATGGCTGCACTTTTCAATGCCACTTTCAGGCATACAATAAAGACACCTAAAGTTGCACCTATCAGTTAGAGATATACGCATATAGGTAATCTCCCTGTTATATCTATCTTTCATTATTCACCCACACTTTCAAATAGGGACTGGACTCTATGACAATTAATTATTTGTCCTGCCTCTAGTTCCTTAGACCCTGATGGCACTTCACCTAAAAGACTACAATTAATAAACGAAGATAAAACTCCATTGCCTTGGTCTTTCATCTCCACAAAGTACCCTTGACCCTTGTTGTCAAATTCTATAGTTCCCCTTAAGAGCCTAAGTCTTGGACTTTTTTTATTTACTGGATACTTTAGAGCTAGGGGAATTGTTGAAAATTCCAGGTCTCTTCTTCCTAATAATTTTTTTAAATATAAGTAACAAACTCTATACAAGCCTAAAATTGCTGCTCCAGGGTTTCCTGATAAACCAATAATAGTCTTATTAAAAAGCCTTGATACTACAATAGAGCCGCCAGGTTTCATGGCAGTTTTCCAAAATAGATTTTTTCCTCCAAGTTTATTAATTGAAGAAAGGGCGTAGTCGTAGTCTCCTACTGAAGCTCCCCCAGTAGTGACTAGTAGGTCAACTTCTTCAAGGGCTTCCTTTGTTTTTTCTACTATTAGATTTTCGTCGTCCTTTAAAATCCCAAAATCTACAACTTCAAAGCCTAACTTTTTAAATATTGAACTAAAAACTATAAGGTTACTTTCAAAAATCTGGCCTCTCTCTAAGTTCTCTCCTGAATAGGAAAGTTCTGTACCAGTTGCAAATATTCCAACCTTTGGCCTAGCATAAACTTCAATTTCTTGGATTCCTTGACTAGACAAAAGGCCTAAAATTCCTGGGCTTAATACTTTTCCTTTTTCTACTAAAAGGTCTCCCTTTTTTACATCTTCTCCAGCCCTGATAATATCTGTGTTTTTCTTTAGTTCTTTAGAAATCTTAACTGAGTCTTGTGTAAATTCTGTATATTCATACTTTACACAAACATTGGCTCCCTCTGGCAAGCACCCTCCTGTAAGGATTTTTGCTGCCTGGAATTTTCCAAGTTTTTTTGTAGGATTGTGACCAGCAGGGATTTCTTCTATTACTTCAAATTCAATAGGGTTTTCCTTACTAGCTCCTATAGTTTCTTCTCCCCTTAAGGCATATCCATCATAGGGAGACTTGTCAAAGGAAGGTACATTTAAGATAGCAAATAAGTCTTCAGCTATGACCCTATTTAAGCCCTCCTTTAAGGTAATCTTTTCAGTTTTTAAGTTTACATCCAAATCTAATAGTTTTTTTAGTCCTTCATCTGGATGGATTTGATCAAAATATTCCATACTTATCCCTTCGATTTTAATAACATTAATTTTTCTTCCCTAAGGTTTACATACAGCACTTTTTTCTTCAATTCTTCCCACTGGTCCTTTGGTAGAGAAATTCTCAAATGCCCGTATTTTTCCTGTGGCTTTAAGGTTTCTACTATTAAGACCTTCTCAAATAAATCATCTATTTCTTTATAATTTTCTAGTTTAAAGGAATTTTCACCTTCAATTTCTGATAAGTTAATGTGGTGGGACCTAATCCCAACCATATCTTCATTTTTAAGGCCCTTTACTTTTAGATTTATCCCCCAGTCCTTAGCATATACTAGGTCTTGACCTATTGTTTCTATAGAGGAAAAGTTTTTGCAACCTGAAATCAAGGCTGCTGAAAAGGTCCTTGGGTTTTTAAATAAATCCTTCGTTTCTAACTTTTCTTCAGACTTTCCATCTTTTATTATAGAAATATAATCGCAAATCCTATAAATTTCATCCCTAGAGTGGGACACAAATATAGATGGGAGATTGTATCTTCTAATTAAATCCTTTAAGTTTAGCTCGATTTTCCACCTTAAAAAATCATCTAAAGCAGAGAAGGGTTCATCTAAAAGTAGAATCTCTGGCTTGTTTACAAGGATTCTTCCAAGGGCGACCCTTTGTTTTTCTCCACCAGAGATTTCCTTTGGATAAGAGTTTTTTATATTTAATATTTCTAAATCTTCTAGAATCTTTTGTGTAATCTTTTCTTTTTCATCTTTTGAAATTTTCTCCCTGATTCCAACATTTATGTTTTCTAAAACCGTCATATTTGGAAATAGGGCGTAGTCTTGGAAAAGATAACCGACTCTTCTGTCTTGCGGCCTTAAATTTATATTTTTTTCACTATCAAATAAGGCCCTGTCATTTAAAATAATCTTTCCATAATCTGGTTTTTCTATTCCCGCTATGGACTTTAAACTAAGGCTTTTTCCTGATCCTGATTCACCTAATAGGCCTAGAATTCCCTTGTCTGACTTGAATTTTACCTCTAATTTAAAGGCCCCATAGTCCTTTTTTATATCCACATAAATCATAATCTAACTCCAGCCTTCTTGTCCTTATTTTCTAATATATTAATTACAAATAGGACACTAAAGGAAATTAAAACATTTAACATAACCCACTTATAGGCTAATAGGTCCTCTCCAGTTCTCCAAAGTTGGTAGACAGTTGTAGAAATTGTAGCTGTCCTTCCAGGTGTATATCCTGAAACCATGGAAGTAGCCCCATATTCTCCTAAGGCTCTAGCAAAAGATAAGACTAAACCTGCTAAAATACCTTTTTTTGAGTTAGGTATAAGTACTTTCCAAAAAATCCAGATATTAGATTTTCCTAAAGTTTGGGCTGCGTATTTTAGTTTTTCATCAAAGGCTTCAAAGGCTCCCCTAGCAGTCCTATACATTAGGGGAAAGGTAACTATTATAGTAGCAAAAATAGCTGAATACCAATTCATTACTAAAGTAGTACCAGTTAAATTCTCAATAAAACTTCCTATTCCAGAGTTTGGACCTAGAGTCTTAAGGATAAAAAATCCAATTACTGTAGGAGGTAAAACTAAAGGCAAGGTTAAGATAACATCAAAAAATCCCTTTACCGATCCAGGAAGTTTTTTTACATTATAAGCAAAAAATATACCTAAAAAAAAAGTAAAAAATGATGAAATTAAGGCTATTCTTATTGAGTTATATAGTGGAAAAAAGTCCATAGCCCCTCCTTAGTAACTAATCTACTACTTTAAAACCTACTTCTTCAAAAATTTCCCTAGCTTTTTCGCCCTTTAAAAATTCTAAAAACTTTTCAGTTTCTTCTTTAACTTCACTATTATCTAGTATAGCTGCTGGATAAATTACTGGTGTCTTTAATAGGCTTTCGTCAGCTTCAAAAACAACCTTAAGTCCTGCAGAATAAGCATCTGTCTTGTATACTATACCTGCATCTACAACCCCTTCTGATATCCAAGTTGTAACTTCCTTTACATTTGAACCATAGGTAACTTTATCTTGAATACTGTCCCAAATACCTAAATTTTTAAGTAGTTCTTCTGAATACTGTCCAACTGGAACATCGCTATTTCCTAAGGCTATTTTTTCTACCTTGTCTGTATTTAAATCCTTAAAATCACTAATTTCTTTTTGGGAGTTATTAGGTATAGCTAAGGTTACCTTATTTTCCAGTAAGTTTATCCTAGAATCTGGATCAATTATGTATTTTCCAGGTTCAGTTTTTACACTTGGGTCTAAGGAATCAATTTGTTTTTGGGCTGCAGAAATAAATAAATCACACTTTGCCCCTTCTTCTATTTGTGTCTTTAAAGTACCAGAAGAATCAAAAGTATAGACTAAAGAAACATTTTTATTTTCCTCTTCATAAATAGCCTTAATCTTATCTAGTGTCTCAGTTAAGGATGTCGCTGAAAATACTACTATGTCTGTTTTCTCAGAATTTTCTAAATCTTCAACTACATTACTATCTTGCTTTTTTACATTTTCATTTGATTTACCACATCCGCTTAAAGAAAAAACCATAAACAAAGCCATAAGTACCAATACTCTTCTTCTCATATTTTCCTCCAATAAAAAAACAGTTATTTTGGACAACAAAACAACTGTATCAACAGCAAGTTTTGTCCTTTTCAAAACGGAAGGCCACAAGATTTCTCCCTTGACCCTTAAGCTAAAAGCTTCGGCTATAAGTTCATAGATGCCCTTAGAAAATATAGCTCGGATTTTACTTGTTTTACGTCTATAGTTTAACATTTCATTTTCAAAAAGGCAAGTTATATTAGTTAAGATAACCCCCTTAAAACTAATTTCCAAAAAAATAAAAGAAGCCTTTAGGGGCTTAACTAAAGACTTCTATATTAGCCAACTCTTATTTAGGATTCTTTATAGAGGGTTACATAAATTAACATTGTTCCCTAGGCTTTAGGATAACCTAGGATCTAGTGAGTAAGCTAAAGTTTAATTATCTTCTGGCAAAAAAATAACGCTTCCTATGGGATAGAAGCGATAGCAATAAATCTAAGCCTCAAACCCAGGAGAATACTTCCATATGTACAGGTCTCCCGACTTAGCTTCATCCTACAAGACACCTTCCCACGAAAAATCGCAGTGGTATTAGTCCTTCGTCAGCATCACGGTTACTGGGATAGTTTAAGATTTTAACTTAATTCCCTTCGCTTTCGCTTCAGCACTATGTGCATACACATGTTTTATTAAACTAATATAAATATACCACATAGTAATTTTTATTACAATTAGACTTGTAGAGTTTTATTAATTATTAATTTAGCTTTATATAAATTATATTGATTGTATCTATTTCAAAACCTACTAATTTACTTGTCTATAAGTAAGTATATTTTTTAAAACAATCTTTGATATCTTCCTAAACTTTGTTATAATGAGTTTAAGAATTTATTTGTTCTATTATTATTATATAAGGAGGTTGATTATGAGTTTCATCGAAAAGTATTTTTTGAAGCAAAAAATGATGAGGACCGTATTAAAGGCACTTATACCAGTTTTAATTGTTTCTATTTATTTTAACGGACTTAGAGTTTTATTACTCACAGCAGTTAATATAGCCTTTGCATTTTTAACAGAATATTTATTTGAAACAAAAATTAACAAAAAGAAAAAAGTATCTGAAGCGTTGTTAGTTACAGCTATTTTATACACAATGACTTTACCTGTTTCTCTTCCTTTATGGATGAGCGCAGTAGGTATAATTTTTGGGGTTTTCTTTGGGAAAATGGTATTCGGAGGTTTTGGTAAAAACGTATTTAATCCTGCAATTGTAGGCAGGTGTTTTGTTTATATAAATTTCCCTGAACCTTTAACAATCCATTGGAATCAAGTTCCAAGTTTAGCTGACTTCCCAGGTGGCTTCACTACTTGGTTATTTCCACAAATCGATGCAGTTTCAACTGCAACTCCACTTTTAGCTTATAGGAATGAAGGGATATTAACAGACTTTATGAACTTACTTCTAGGTAATGTTCCTGGAGTTATTGGAGAATCTAGTAAGATTATCATTATTTTATGTGCTATTTACTTACTTTATACTAAAGTAGCTTCTTGGCAAATTATGGCAGGATGTCTCGTAGGTTTTCTTGGCTTATCTTTAGGCTTTAACCTAATGGGAATCATAAATGTTCCTAATCCTCTACTTGGCTTATTATCTGGTGGTTTTTTATTTGGTACAGTATTTATGGCAACTGACCCTATTTCAGCAGCAAAGACTGTTCCTGGCAAATGGATTTATGGAATCCTAATTGGAGCTGTCACTGTAATTATAAGAGGTTTTGCCCTATTCTCAGGTGGTGTAATGTTTGCAATCTTAATTGGAAATACATTTGCACCTATAATTGACTATGTATTTACTTCACTAAAAAAGAAAAAAACTCAAAAAAGTGAGGTGGCAAAGGTATGAATAAAAAATCAGTAATTTATCCAGTTTTATTTATGACTGGACTTACAGCATTAACTGTATTAATACTTGCTCTCTTAAACCAAACTACCCTAGCTAGGGTTCAAGAAAATCAAGAATTAGAACTTAGAAGAAAGATTTTATATGTTTTTGATATGTATGAACCAGGAGTTACTAGTGACGAAGAAGTATCGTCTACTTTTGAAAAAAATGTAGAAGAATCTGAAGATTCACAAGGTAGAAAAGTTTATACCCTAGTTGAAAATCAAGAACCAAAGGCTTATGCTGTTCCATTTGATGGTCCAGGACTTTGGGGATCAATTAATGGATACATTGGAGTTGACCAAGATGTAAAAACAGTTACAGGAATTGATTTTATTAATCAAAATGAAACTCCAGGTCTTGGTGGTAGAATTTCTGAATCTCCTTACAAGGAACAATTTAGAGGAGTTGATATTTCAGGTTCCACTGACAAATATATTATAAACAAACCAGCTGAAGGTGGAAACATAGATGCTATTGCAGGTGCTACCCAAACTTCAACATTTGTACAAAATATGTTAAATGAAGATTTAAAGTTATTTGTAAATGAAGGAGGTTATTAATAATGGCTAATCCAAATAGGAAAAAAATTATTAGAGATGGTCTTTTAGATGATAACCCTGTTATTTACCAAGTTATTGGTATTTGTTCAGCCCTCGCTGTAACAAACCTAATGCTTAACTCCTTTATTATGGGAGTTGCCTTAATGTTTGTAACAGGACTTTCTTCTTTTACTATTTCTGCCATAAGAGAATATACACCAGCCCATATTAGAATGATGGTACAAGTACTAATTATTTCTGTATATGTAATCCTAGTTGATATTTTCTTAAAGGCATTTATGCCAGAAATGTCAAAGGCCCTTGGACCTTATGTAGGACTTATAATTACAAACTGTATAATTATGGGTCGTGCAGAAGCCTTTGCAATTTCTAACAAACCTGTAGATTCCCTACTTGATGGTATGGCAGCAGGTTTAGGTTATACTATGGTTTTATTAGCAATTTCATTTATTAGGGAAATTTTGGGATTTGGTTCTATATTTGGTTTCCAAATTATGCCAGAATCATGGACTGCTTGGACATTAATGATTATGCCTCCTGGAGCATTCTTTATCCTGTCTCTATTCATGTGGTATGCTAACGCTAAAAAAATATCTAAAGAGGAGGCAAAGAAATGACAGAAATTCATCCATTGGTAATATTTTTTGCATCAATATTTACTAGTAATATGATTTTTTCTAACTTCTTGGGAATGTGTTCATTTATTGCAGTTTCCAAAGAAATAGAAACAGCTACTGGCCTTGGAATTGCCGTAACTTTTGTATTAACAGTAACTACTATTTTAAATTATTTTGTTTACCATTATTTACTAATTCCATTTGGCCTTGATTATTTAAGATTTATTGTATTTATCCTAGTTATCGCTGCCTTTGTACAATTCTTAGAAATGGTACTTGAAAGATATGTTGAAAATCTATATTATGCCTTGGGTATTTTCCTACCTCTAATTACAGTAAACTGTGCAATCCTTGGGGTTTCACTATTTATGGTAATTAGAAACTACAACTTTATCCAAAGTGCATTTTTTGGACTAGGTTCTGGACTTGGATGGGCACTAGCTATTATATCTATGGCTGGTATTCGTTCAAGAATCAACGAAGCTGCTTTACCAAAAGGACTAGGAGGTCCTGCTATAACTCTTATTATTACTGGAATTATGGCTATGGCCTTCATCGGTTTTTCTGGTATTGTACAAATTTCATAGGAGGCAGATTATATGGGAACAATTTTAACTACTGTACTAATCGTCTCTTTAGTATCAGGGGCTTTAGCCCTAATCCTTACTTTTGCTGACAAATACATTGCAGATTATGGAGATTTACAATTAATAATAAACAATGAAGAACCAATGACAGTTGAAGGAGGAAAGACTTTACTTTCAACTTTAACTAATCAAAAAATCTTTATACCTTCAGCATGTGGAGGAAAGGGTTCTTGTGGTTATTGTAAGGTAAAAATCCACGAAGGTGGCGGACCTGTTATAGCAACAGAACTTCCTTGGTTAACTAAGGAAGAAATAGCCGACAATGTTAGATTATCTTGTCAAGTAAAGGTAAAACAAGATATTAAAATCCAAATACCTGAAGAACTATTCAACGTAAAAGAATACGATGCTATAGTTGAAAAGATTACTCCAGTAACTGAAACAATTAGAAGAGTAAGATTTAGACTTCCTGAAGGTGAAAGTTTGGACTTTAAACCAGGTCAATATATTCAAATTAAGGCTCCAGTTTATGATGGAAATGATGAAGAAGTTTTCCGTGCATATTCTATTGCATCATCAGCTGGAGATGAAGGATTTGTGGAACTTTTCATAGGATATACTGGTGGTATAGCAACAACTTATGTGCATAAGTTCTTAAAAGAAGGAGATATGGTAAACCTTAACGGACCTTATGGAGACTTCTACTATAAGGAAGATGATGGTGGCCCAATCTTAATGGTAGCCGCTGGTACTGGTATGGCACCAATTATCTCAATCCTTCACTATATGAGAGATAACGACATAAAACGTAAAGCAAGGTTTTTCTTTGGAGCTAAAACCCCAGATGACTTGTTTATCTTAGACGAATTAGAACAATTTGAAAAAGACTTACACGACTTTAAATTTATGCCTACCCTTTCAAGGGCAACAGATGAAATGGGTTGGACTGGAGATACTGGTAGGGTTAACAACTCTATAGATAAATATGTAGAAGAAGGCGGAAATTATACCGCCTACCTATGTGGTAGTCCAAAGATGATAGATTCAATTGTAGAATCCCTACACGAAAAGGGAATTCCTGATGAAAATATCTACTTCGACAAATTCTAAAACTAACTTAGCCTGTTAAGGATTATTCCTTAGCAGGTTTTTTTGTGTAAACAAGTAGGTTTAGGAGTGCTTAGTCGATACATAAATACCGTGAGGTTTTTTATGAAATTATCTCTGTTTAACAAATTTTGATTTAATGGTATAGTAAATATATAATAAACAAAAGAAAAGATGTGATTATTTGAAAAACTTAGAATTAGAAGTTTGTGGCGGTTGTAATGCAAAAATTCCCGCTGGATCTTTAGATGAAATCCTAAAGTCCATCCCTTCAAATTATCGAGATGATATAATTGTTGGATTTGATACTAAGGATGATGCAGCTGTAGTAAAAGTAAGTGAAGATACAGCTATGATTTTTACTTTGGACTTCTTTCCTAGTATGGTCAAGGACCCTTATGTATTTGGTCAAATTGCAGCAGCAAATGCCCTTAGCGATATTTATTCCATGGGTGGAGACCTAGTCTGTGCTCTTAATATAGTAACCTTCCCAGAAGGTGGAGATGTCTCTATATTGGAACAAATTCTTAAGGGAGGAGCTGAAAAAGTAATAGAAGGTGGCGGAGCCTTAGTTGGTGGCCACTCTATCCACGACCCTAAAGTAAAGTACGGTCTTAGTGTTACAGGTAAGGCTCATCCAGACAAAATTTGGAAAAACAATAGTCCAAAAGAGGGAGATGTCTTAATACTAACTAAGCCATTAGGAGTAACCCTAGTATTAAATGGCCATTCTGTAGGGATTAATAGTGAACAAGAACTTAATGAAGCAATAAATTCCATGACTAGATTAAACAAGAATGCAAAGGAAGTATTTTCAAAATATAATGTTTCTTCTGCAACTGATGTAACAGGATTTGGATTTTTAGCCCACTTGGGAGAAATGATAGATTCTCAATTCACAGCCATAGTTGAGTCTGAAAAGATCCCTCTCATTCCCGGAGCCTTAAAGGCTGCAGAAGAATTTGTCTTAACAAAGGGAGGACAAAGGAATAGGAAGTTTATGGAAGATAAGGTTGAATTTCAAATAGACAACTTCCCCCTTGAGGAAGTCTTATTTGATCCCCAAACATCAGGGGGACTTTTAGTATCCATAAATGAAGAAGATGGAAAAAAGGCTTTAGAAGACTTACAAAAGAAAAACATAGATGGAAGAATCGTTGGAAAAATCCACAAGAGATTTGACAAAGATATTATTGTAATTTAGGAGGATAAAATGAAAGAAGTTAATGCACTAGGATTTGAATGCCCAATGCCAGTAATTATGGCTAAGAGAGTTGTTAAAGAAGAAGAAGAAAACTTTTTTGTCTTAGTTGACAACCAAGTAGCTGTGGAAAACTTAGAAAAATTAGGAAAACAAACAAGTTACTCAACAGAAGTGGAAAATATTTCAGAAAAAGAATTTAAAGTTATCTTCAAAAAATCAGAAAATGCAAATGAAAGTAAAGAAAAAGAAGAGTCCTATATTGTGGTATTTGATTCAAATACCATGGGAGATGGAGAAGAAGAGTTTTCTAAAAAACTTCTTCAAGGCTTTGTTCTTGCCCTTACTGAACAAGATAAGTACCCTGAATACGTAGTTTGTTACAACAAGGGAGTTGAACTAACTACAGTTATAGAAAATACAGTAGAAGACCTTAAAAAACTAGAAAATGCTGGAGTAGAAATTCTATCCTGTGGCCTTTGCTTAGATAATTACAAGTTAAAAGAAGAACTTAAAGTTGGCCAAGTAACAAATATGTATATAATTTGCGAGCTATTAACCACAAATAAGGTAGTAAGACCTTGATATATGTACTCTTTACCTTTGACTCCTCTAGTCAAGCTATGAAGGGAGAAATGGCCCTTGAAGATGGAAATATAAAGGGGCGACTTGTTCCCCTACTTCCTGAAATAGATGCAGGATGTGGTCTAGCCTTAAGGGTTGAAAAAGAGCTAGATATGGAAGTGAGTAAATTAGACTTTACCTACAGGGACAAGTATATTTTAGAATATGAAGATGGCCAAAGAAAACCTAAGATAAAAGCTTATAGTTAATAGACCTTAGGCCTAAGAGATTTTCTCTTAGGTTTTTGTAAGACTTCACTTGGGTATAAGATTTATTAGAGATTACTTGGACTTATCTAAGGATCTAATAAATTTTAGGAGGAAAGATAATGAAAGAATTAAAATTATATGTACTTCCAGCTTGTCCATATTGTAAAAAAGTTAGAAGATTTTTAGACAAAAATGGTATCGAAGTTGAAATATTAGATGTAAACGAAGAAGAAAACCAAAGACAACTAATGGAAATAGGAGGAAAAGACCAAGTTCCTATGTTACTCGTAGATGGAACTCCACTTTACGAATCTGACGATATTATAGAATATTTCAAAAACCAAGTATAAAATGAAAATTGGCTTTATTTCAGATACCCACGGCAACCTTGATTATACCAAGGATGCCATAGAATACCTAAGTGACTGCGAAAAAATCCTTCACCTAGGAGATGTTCTAGCCCATGGCCCTAGAAACAAAATAACAGATGGCTATAATCCAAAGGACCTGGCAGAATATCTAAAAACAAAGGACAACATTTACTATATTAGAGGGAATTGCGACGCTGATGTAGATGAAATGGTAACTGAAAAAGAAATATCCAAATCAGAAGATTTATTATCATGGGGAGACTTAACAATTTACGCAACCCACGGGTATTTAGAAAGTGACAACTCTAGATTTTATAAGGGGGCAGAAAATAAGGCAAACCTTGTTGTAAACGGCCATACCCATATAAAAGTATTAGAAAAAATAGAAGGAATTGTTATACTCAATCCAGGAAGTGTATCCCTACCAAAGGATGGTAGTAGAAGTCTTGCCTATTATGAAGATGGTAAAATTTTTCTAGTAGATTTAGATACAAAAGAGATAATTAAAGAACTTAAAATTTAAAAAAACCTCACCTAAGGACTTTGTCCTTATAGGTGAGGTTGTTAATACTTAAAATATAGGATAACCATATAGGCATTCTATATTATTTTAATAAGTTGTTTTCATTAGGAAGTAAATTGTACAAATGTCTTAAGACTTCTTCTGCCTTCTTTAGATCATCCTGGGACAATTTCTTTTCTAAATCATCTAGAACTTCGATTAAGTGTTTGTTCTTTTTGTTTGAAAACTTGTCATATCTTTTTGTTACATTTAAGTAATAGACTCTCTTGTCTTCTTTGGATTGTTGCTTAGTTATATAGCCCTTCTTCTCAAGGTTAGAGATTTTATAAGCAGCATTAGGTTGGGATATCTTCATAAAGTTTGCTACATCCCTTACTGTAGGTTTCTTTAAACCATTTATAACTTCTAAACAAAATGATTCTGAAACAGTTAGAGGAGAATCTTCTTCCTCAATATTCATACTGTTGTAAAAGTCC
>CAMEGD010000008.1 GCA_945916025.1 uncultured Clostridia bacterium | reverse complement strand
CCATCACCATCACGACCACAACCATGAACATGAAGATGAACACAACCATGAACATGAAGATGAACACAACCATGAACATGAACATGACCACAACCATGACCATGAACACACTCACGACCACCATAGCCATAATTCTTATTTAGATGTTCTTTCAATAATTGATTCCTTAGATCTTAAGGATAATATAAAAGCTGATGCAAAGGCAATCTATGAAATCTTAGGTAAGGGAGAGTCTAAGGCCCACAACAAGCCTATGACTGAAGTACACTTCCACGAAGTAGGAACTTTAGATGCCATTGTGGACATAGTTGGAGCTTGCATCTTAATGGATATGATAAAGCCTGAAAAGATAGTTGCTTCCCCAATAAATGTAGGACAAGGTCATGTAAAATGTGCCCATGGACTTATGCCAGTACCTGCACCTGCTACACTAAATATCTTAGAAAATGTACCAATATATTCAAATGGTATTATGGGAGAACTATGTACACCTACTGGAGCAGCAATTTTAAAACACTTTGTAGATTCCTTTGAAAAAATGCCAGAAATCCAAATGGAAAAAGTAGGCTATGGTATGGGCAAAAAAGACTTTGAAGCTGCTAATTGTGTAAGGACTATTTTGGGAAATATGGATTCTTCAGAAAAAATTGTCCAACTTGAGGCTAATATGGATGACATAACTGGAGAAGAAATTGGCTTCCTCTACGAAATTTTATTAGAAAATAAGGCTCTAGACCTATATACCAGTCCAATTATTATGAAAAAAAATAGGCCAGGTCTTTTGTTAACAGTACTTGTCGATGAAAAAGACAAGGAAAATATATTAAGTCTAATATTTAAGCACTCAACTACCATTGGGATAAAAGAATTTTCTCTCTCTAGACATAAACTTGTAAGGTCAGAAGAAAGTCTTAATAGTGAATTTGGACTAATTAGAAAAAAAGTATCAAAGGGATATGGGATTACAAGAGAAAAATTTGAATTCGAAGACTTAAAAAAGATTTCTAAGGAAAATGATATTTCCATTAGGGAAATACTAAGAAAACTAAAGAACTAATAGTTGCCAGGTAAAAACCCTGGCTTTTTAATGACAAAAAATCTCCCCAGACCTAGTCCAGGGAGAATAAATTAAAATATTTTCTTTCCTCTTACAAATTTGTGTAAGATATTTGAGTTTTCTGAAAGGTAGATTGTCCTTTCTAGCCTTTGGGCTATGTTCCAGTCTTCATCCTTTGTTGGTGAATAAGAATCATCATCTACAACTATAGCGTCAAATTCATATCCTTCTTCAAAGGACCCAACTTTTCCAAAGAACTTTCCTCCACCTAGAGTGCCTAAATAAAAGGCTTCTTCAACCTTTAAAGGTTCTAGGTCATCATCTACAAGTCTCCACCTAAGTTTAGAAACTTGGATGGCATCACTCATAGCTCTAAAAATAGAAAGGTGGGTTCCACCTGCTACATCGGATCCTAAACCAATGTTTTGGCCATCTCTAATGTATTTTCTAATTGGAGCTATTCCCGATGAAAGATTCATATTTGAGTTTGGACAGTGGGCAATAAAGACTCCCCTTTCTTTAAGGAGTTTTTGTTCCCCTTCGTCAGACCAAACACAATGGGCCATAATAGTCTTTGTGTCTTTATTTCCCAACATATGAAACTGCTCATAGGCATCTCCATAACAATAAGAGTCAGGACAAAGTTCCTTAACCCAAGCTATTTCTCCTTGATTTTCTGATAAGTGAGATTGAACTGGTAATTCATACTCTACTTGAATTTCAGAGAGAAGCTTCATTAATGTATTGGAACAAGATGGTATAAATCTAGGAGTTAGTATTGGGTAAGTATTTTTATATTTGTCCTTAATTTCTTCTAACCATTCCCTAGTCTTTCTAGCACTAACTTCTGGACCAGTTTCTTCTAGCTCATCAGTACCATTTCTATCCATATTTACCTTACCTATATAGGATACTAAGCCACTTTCTTCAAGCATATCCATTAGGATAATAGTCGCAGGTACATGGAGGGTAGAAAAAATTGAAAATCTAGTGTTAGGTCCATACTTAATTCCATCTACAAATCTCTTGTAGGACTCCCTTGCATAATCTTCCTTTACATACTTAGCTTCATGGGGAAAGGTGTATGTTTGTAACCAATCAAGTAACTCCAAGTCCATCCCTAGTCCCCTATAGTGATATTGGGGAGCGTGAACGTGTAAATCTACTAGGCCTGGCATAACTAACTTGTTAGTATAGTCATAAACCTGAAAGTCTTTATATTCAGATGGGATTTCATCAAAAACCCCCATAGAAACCCCATCTTTACATATTAAATATCCATTTTCTTTTGTAACTAGTTCGTCCACTCTTTTACTAAAGCAAATGTCTCCCTTAATTATAAAAGAATTATTCATTAAAAATCACCTATATCTTTCTATTATCCTAATTGGATAAGTGCATATCTTAGAGCAAATATTATAGCTGTAATTGCACATAATGATTTAATTTCGTGTGATTTTCCAGATAATAACTTAATTAAGCAGAAACTTATTAATCCTAAAGCAATACCGTTTGCTATAGAATAAGTAAATGGCATAAAGGTAATAGTGATAAATGCTGGTATAGCATCTGTAATGTCACTAAAGTCTATGTCCTTAACTCCTGATAGCATTAATACTCCTACGAATATTAAAGCTGGAGCAGTTGCTTGACCTGGAATAATAGAAATTATTGGAGCAAAAATTATTGCCACTAAGAACATTATTGCAGTAGTTAAAGCAGTAAGTCCTGTACGTCCACCTTCAGCAATACCTGCAGAAGATTCTACTAATGTTGTTACAGTTGATGTACCAACTAGGGCACCTGTAGCAGTAGAAATAGCATCAGACATTAGGGCTTCTTTCATTCTAATAACTTCCCCATTTTCATCAATCATGTTAGCTTGTTTTGCTGCCCCAATTAAAGTTCCAAGGGAGTCAAACATGTTAACAAGTGAGAAAGATACTACTAACATAAAGATAGTAAATATGTTTTCAAGGGCACTGTCACTTTTCCAAAGACCAGCAAAGTCTAGGTTAAATAAAGAAACTTCCATAAAGTCACTAATTTTAGTTCCTAGGTCTAGGTCAAAGTTGTGAAGTTGAGTAACTCCTAGTGGAATACCAATTATAGTAGCTGCAATAATACCTAAAAGGATAGCTCCCTTTACTTTTCTAGCTGATAAAACACCAATAATAATTAAACCAATTAAAGCAACTAGGGCTCCCATAATTAATTGGAATTGTTCTGGGTCTCTCCAAAGAGAAAAGTCCACCATTGCTACTAGGGTTGCTTCGTTATTTACTACTATGCCTGCATTTTTTAGGCCTATGATTGCAATAAATAATCCAATACCTGGAGTTATTGCATCTTTAACAGCTGGTGGAATTGCTCTGATAATAGCTTCCCTTAAACCAATAGCTGTTATTAAAATAAATAATAGACCAGATAAAAATACTATAACTAGAGCTTGGTTATAAGTATATCCCATTCCTAGTACTACTGTGTATGCGAAGAATGCATTTAAGCCCATTCCTGGAGCTTGTGCAAACGGCAACTTGGCATAAACAGCAACTAAGAATGTACCTATAAAGGCACCAATACAAGTAGCTATAAATACCCCATTTGAAATTTGGCTGGCATATGCGTCTTGACCCATTATGTAGAAAGGGTCTGAAATAATAATCGGATTGATTATTAGTATGTACGCAATTGTAATAAAGGTAGTGATACCAGCGATAATTTCAGTTCTTACATTTGTGTTGTACTTTGAAAGTTCAAAAAATCTTTCAAAAAAACCTTTGTTTGTATCCATAACAAACCTCCTTTTTAAAATAGAGAAAACTATATGTACTTAGTGGTCTTATAGTATAAACAAGAAGAACTCCGCCCTTTCCGATTGTATCGTACGGGTATTCGAGCACTTGTAAAACAATAAAAAACCACCATTAAAAGTAAGTATAAAAATAATATTAAATTGCACATAATGCAACTTGATAAAAATTTATAGCCAGACTATTACGGTAGTCGATAGAAACACTTATCCATTATATAAGTTTATATAAATTCTATGATACATATATGATTGTGAACGTTTTCTCTTTGTGATAATATTATTACAAAGTCTTTGTCATTTGTCAACTAAAAATGAAAAATATTTCTAAAAATTTCCATAAAAATCTTCCCCTTTTTTCTCTTGTTAGATACTAAAAACTTTGTCCTAAAATAAAAAAGGCTCACCCTCTGGCAAGCCCTATAAATAGCGATTCTTCTTTAAAATTTTTATAATAATTAAGGACAAGATACTTGTAAAAGCAATTATTATCCAAAAGGCCCACCTATGATTTTCGAAAGGCAGACTTACGTTCATACCATAAATACCCCCAATTATAGTTGGTATAGTCATAACAATGGTAATAGAAGTAAGGACCTTCATTACATCATTTAGATTATTGCTAATTACATTTGTATATAGGTTTGAGAGATTATCTACCATAGTAGTTGACTTTAAGATCATGGTCCTTGCCTGCTTGTTTTCTACCAATAAGTCGTGGAGTAGTTCATCCTTATATATGGACTTTGATATGGTTTCCAAATCAAAGATCCCCTTAATTACTGCATTATTTTCTTCTATGCCTACCTTAAAGTTAATAAGAGACTTATGAATATCTATAAGGTTGTACAATAAATCCGGTTTTGAACTTTCCTTTATTTCACCTTCTATGATTTCAATCCTACTGTTTATGTCCTTTATTATGTCAATGTAGGATTTAGATACTATAAAAGCTAAAACTATTGCAAAATTATGGTAGTCCTTTTCTTCATTAATTTTTTTAAAGTCTGCATCCTTTAACATATCAAAAACCTTTGAATGTTCATTCCTAACTGTAATAACTAAATCATCTATTACAACTATTGAAACAACCCTTGTATCATAAGAACCTTCGCTCTTTTTTATTGGATAGGATAAGACAAAAAGGTTTGGTCTTTCATCTTCTAAGCCTTCCACCCTTGGGACTTCGTAAGGATCATTTACGTCTAAGAGATAATCTGGAGGAAGGTTGTAAGTGGAAATTATATAAACTATCTCCTTCTCTGATGGATTAATAACCTCAATCCATGATGCTTCATTTTCATTATTCACACTATGAAGTTTTCCATCTATAATCTTATGACGTAAAATCAAAGTCTTCCTCCTATAGCCTTACTTCTTGGCCATTTCAACAAAATAATCAAATATTTTTTGGTGGTCCATGTCCTTTATGGATGTCATCTCTGGATGAAACTGGATTCCAAGTATAAACCTATCTTTAATGTCCTGATGTTCAAAGGCCTCTATTATTCCATCTTCTGATTTAGCTACTGCCCTTAATCTATCTCCAAGCTTATTTACTCCTTGGTGGTGGAGGGAGTTTACCATTGAGGTTTCTTTTCCTAATATTTCATATAATAAGGAATCTTTTTCTATCTCCACCTTGTTAACTAGATAAGACCTATCCATCTTATTAATTGAATGGGTTGGATAACCAGCATTTGGAATGTCTAAAATCAAGTCCCCTTTAAAATACACATTAAGAATTTGCATCCCTCTACAAATTCCCAAGATTGGCTTCTTTGTATTTTTGTAGAAATAATCTATTAAATAGAGTTCTTCTTGGTCCCTTTCTGGAGACATGTTTCCAGTGTACTTGTCAGCCCTCATATTAAATAAAAGAGGGTCTATATCATTTCCACCTGATATATAAAGACCATCTAATTTTTCTGCAAGGTCTTTTAGATAGTCCTGGTCATTTGTAATTGGAATTATTACAGGAATTCCACCAGCCTTAATTATTGCATCTGAATTGTCATTTGCAAGGGCAGACCAAGTTTGTCCCTCCAAATCCTTGTTGGATATATAATAAGTCATCACTACTGTAGTTTGAAGTTATTCCAATTAAAGGTTTCATAATCTGTCCTTGTTAAATTATTCTTGATCCTTAAAGTACTTTTCAATATAGTCTTCGTAACCAATGCTTTCATCCCTATAAGTTCCATCTTCAAATATTTCAATAATCCTGTTTGCAACAGTAGAAACTATTTGATGGTCATGGGATGTAAATAAAATATTTCCCTTAAAGTCCATTAGTCCCTTGTTTACAGCCTCAATACTTTCTAGGTCCAAGTGGTTTGTAAGTTGGTCGAAAATTAGTAGATTTGATGGATTAATCATCATTTTTAAAAACATCATTCTAACCTTTTCTCCCCCTGAAAGGACATTTGATTTCTTTAGGACTTCATCTCCTGAAAATAGCATTTTCCCTAAGAATCCTCTGTTATAAATTTCTGAGTGGTCATTAGTATAGTTTCTTATCCAGTCTACTAAGTTAGTTTCCTTATCTTCAAAATACTGGGAGTTGTCCTTTGGGAAGTATTCCATAGAAATAGTTTGGCCATACTTATAAGTTCCACTATAGGATTCAACATTTCCATTTATAGTTTCAAATATTTTAGTTATGGCAACATCATTTCCAATGAAGGCTATCTTGTCTTTTTTATTTACCCTAAAAGATAGGTCCTTTACTAATATTTTTCCATTTTCTTCTAAAGTTAAGTTTTCCACATCTAAAATGTCATTTCCAGGCTCCCTAGAAAGGGTAAAGCCAACAAATGGATACCTTCTAGTAGATGGTTTAATGTCGTCTAGAGTAATTTTTTCCAATAATTTTCTTCTAGAAGTTGCCTGTTTAGCCTTAGATTTATTGGCAGAAAACCTTTGGATAAAGTCTCTAAGTTCCTTGGCTTTTTCTTCATTCTTTTTATTTTGTTCCTTGGCCATCTTTAGGGCTAGTTGTGAAGATTCATACCAAAAGTCATAGTTTCCAACAAACAAATTAATTTTTCCAAAGTCCACATCTACCATCATTGTACAAACTTCATTTAAAAAGTACCTATCATGGGAAACAACTATAACTATGCCAGGAAAGTTAATTAAAAATTCTTGTAACCATAGAATAGCCTTAAGGTCTATACCATTAGTAGGCTCGTCTAATAGTAAAATTTCTGGTGAATCAAAAATAGCCTGAGCTAGTAGAACCTTAATCTTTTCAGATTCCCTTAAGTCTTTCATTAGTAAGTTGTGTTTTGAAATATCAATACCAAGACCTTGAAGTAGTATAGCAGCCTCTGCTTCAGCTTCGTAGCCTCCCATTTCTGCAAAGTCAGCTTCTAGTTGGGCAGCCTTCATACCATCTTCATCATTAAAGTCTGGCTTCATATATATTGCATCTTTTTCTTTTTGTATGTCATAAAGTTTTTTGTTGCCCATTATTACAACATCCATTACCATTTCATCTTCAAAGGCATAGTGGTTTTGGTTTAACTTACTCATTCTAAAGTTTTTATCCATGGAAACTGTTCCCTTAGTAGGTTCCTTTTCTCCAGATAAAATCTTCAAAAATGTGGTCTTTCCTGCACCATTGGCCCCAATAATACCATAACAATTTCCAGGGCTGAAAGTTAAGTCCACATCTTCAAATAACTTTTTGTCTGGAAATATCATACTAACATTGTTTACTTGTAACATTTTTTCTCCCGTCTACTTATTATATTTTGAAGACTAAAGCCTTCTTATTATATTTCTTTAACTTGTTTATTATACCATTTTATTATAAAAAATGAAGAAAATAAGTTGCCATAAAAAATAGCCCCTAAAAGGCTATTTCATTTTTGGCTTTCCGTAGGTTTTTTTCATATCTATTACTACTGCCACAATTATAGACAAGATTGCTCCAACTATAGCACCAATTCCAGGTGTCAAAACTATCATAGACACTATAGTAATAATCAAGGTGTAAATAGATTTTAGACCTATACCCTTACCTAATATAATAGGTTCTACAATTTGCTTTAAAACTAAAGTAATTAGATAAACCACAATTAGGATAAGTCCTTGGGAGACATTTCCAGATACTAGTGCAATTATAGCCCAAGGTATAAGGATTACCCCACCTCCAACAACTGGAAGTAAATCAAAGATTCCAACTATAAGGGCTATTAAAATATAGTATGGAACCTTGGCAATCTTAAAACCTATAGCCATTACTACAAAGTTAATTAAGGATGCAATTACCATGGCCTTTACTAGTTCCTTTATACCAATACCTGTCTTTCTTAAAAATTCATTTAATATATTTGAGTTCATAATTTTCCTTTCAAATTAATGCACTAAATATATACCCATCTTGACTATTTTTAACAGTCTATTAACTATTTTAATTTTTATATTAATAATGTTTACAATTAAAAAGGATAAGCTAAATAACTTATCTTTAAATTTCAAATATCTTTCATAGATAGTGAAATTCTCTTTTTGTTTACATCTACTTCCAGTACCCTTACCTTTACTACATCTCCTACTGAAACTACACTTGTAGGGTCCTTTACAAATTTTTTGGAAAGTTGGGACACATGTACTAGGCCGTCTTGATGAACTCCCAAGTCCACAAAGGCGCCAAAGGAAGTTACATTTCTAACTACTCCAGTAAGAACTTGGCCTTCTTTAAGATCTTCAATAGACTTTATTTCTGTTATTAAAACTGGAGCTGGAAAGTCATCCCTAATATCCCTTTCAGGCATAGATATGGCTTCAACTATGTCCCTTAAGGTTGGAAGTCCAACTTTATGCTTGTTTGCAAAGTCCATAAGGTCCTTTTCTTTTATCTCATTGTTTTCATAAAATTTAAGAGAAAAATCCTTAATTAGTTCCCTTGCTATGTCATAGGATTCTGGATGTACAAAGGTATTATCAAGGGGATCTACTGGGTCTTCTATCCTTAAAAATCCTGCACATTGTACAAAGGTCTTTTCTCCTAGTTTCTTTACCTTCTTAAGGTCTTGTCTATTTTTGAAGCCACCAATTTCTTCTCTGTACTCTACTATGTTTTTTGCTAAAGACTTGTTAATCCCAGCCACATAAGACAGGAGTGAAAAGGATGCTGTATTAAGGGATACACCAACTTGGTTAACTACCCCTTCTGTTACTCCATCTAAGATAGAATCTAATCGTTTTTGATTCATGTCGTGTTGGTACTGGCCAACTCCTATGGACTTTGGATCTATCTTTACAAGTTCAGCTAGGGGATCTAGGACCCTTCTAGCTAAAGATACTGCAGACCTAAGGTTTAATTCCATATCTGGTAGTTCTTCCTTGGATATTGGAGATGCTGAATAAACAGATGCCCCTGATTCATCTACTATTAGGTATGGAACCTTTAAGTTATTTTCCTTTAATAACTCTGACAAGAATTCTTCTGTCTCCCTACTTGCTGTTCCATTTCCTAAAACTATAGTTTCTACCTTGTGTTTTTTTATCATGTCTAGAACAGTCCTCTTAGCTTGGGGAAGTCTATTTTCAAATAAAACTGGAAAAATAAGTCCTGCATCCATAACAGATCCATTTTTATTTACAACTGCCCACTTACAACCATTTCTGTAGCCTGGGTCTAAGGCTAGGACCATATCAGTCTTCATAGGAGGAACTAATAGGGCATTTCTAAGGTTTAGTCCAAATATTTTAAGAGCTTCTTCATGGGCTATACTAGTAAGTTCTCCTAAAATTTCTGAATCTATAGAAGGCTTTATAAGTCTCTTGTAAGAATCATCAATAACATTTCTTAAGAAATTTCCACTATAACCTT
This sequence comes from uncultured Clostridia bacterium, assembly GCA_945916025.1. Taxonomy (GTDB): domain Bacteria; phylum Bacillota; class Clostridia; order Tissierellales; family Peptoniphilaceae; genus Neofamilia. Next base: position 14,212 of record CAMEGD010000008.1, on the reverse strand, counting down.
GGTCTTGTAAAATGCCTAAATGATATTCAATGTGAGGTTTCCAGTACCTTTCTTCAAGGTCTAAAGTCACCTTTAAAAATTTAGTTTTTTCTCCCCTATTTATTGCTAAAAGTTGGTGACTAGGTAGTTTTCTTAAGGGACTGACAAAGTCGTAGTAGTTACTGTAAACACTGTATTCCTCAGTCTTGTTTTTAGTTACAATTTGACCCTTATTTAAAAGTTGTCTCTTAAGGTCCTTTCTAATATCTGGGTTATCCGATATTTGACCAGCAAGGTAATCTGAAGCTGCTTCTAAGGCCTCTTCTATGGTTTCCAGCTTGTTTATATTCTCTAAAATCACTTGATTTTCTACTAGGTCCTGGGCAGCCTTCATTACTACTTCTTCAGGACTTAAGTCTAAAATTACCTTAGCAAGTTTATCTGCCCCTCTTCTCTTAGCTATATCTGCCCTAGTTTGTTTTTTAGGTTTGTAAGGCCTATAAAGATCTTCTAGTTCAGACAGACTTCCAGCCTTTAGAATCTTTTCTTCTAAATCCTTATCTTCAACTTCTAGTTCATTTAAGGTATTTATAATGGTGTTTCTTCTTCCATCTAAGGAGACTAGACCTTCATACTTATCAAATAGTACCCTTAAGTCCTCATCGTCCATAGACCCTGTCATTTCCTTCCTATATCTGGAAATAAAGGGAATTGTATTACCTTCCAAATGAAGTTCTAAGGCTGCTAAAATATAGTTTTCATTTTTTTGTAAAATATTCGCCAACTCTATTGAGTAGTCTTTGCTAGTTTTATTTATGTTTTTCATATTAAAATAATTCGAGTATACCTTTCTTTGTCATAAAAAATCTCCCTACAAGATAACTTATAGGGAAATTTCAAAAATTTATTTTTCTTTTAAGACCTTAATTATAAGTTCATTGGCCTTTCCAGGATTAACTTGTCCTTTGGAAAGTTTCATGACTTGCCCCATTACAAAACCAACAGACCTGTCTTTTCCATTCTTATAGTCATCTATAACTTGTGGGTTTTCTGAAAGAATCTTTTCTATATAATCTAATATTACAGAATCATCAGAAACTTGAACCATGTTATTTTCCTTAATTAAAAGGTCTACTCCCTTGTCAGAATCCTTTAATAGTTTTATAAGTTGTTTTACTTGTTTACTAGAAATACTTTCGTCACCTTGCTTATTAGATAGGTCTCCTAAATCCTTTGGTCTAAATGACTCAAATCCAAGAGGAGCAATTTGTGAAATTAATAGGTTAGCTGCCCCTTGAGGTTCTTTTGTAAATTCTAAAACCTTGTCGAAGTAGTCTCCCATTTCCTTGTTTTCTACTAATAACTTAGCATCATCATGGCTAATATCCTTAGTATATCTATCAAACCTCTCTCTAGGAAGTTCAACTAGGGAATTTTTAATTTCTTCTAAGAAGTCTTCTTTTAGCCTTATAGGTGGAATATTAGGTTCTGGATAATAACGATAATCTACAGCCCCTTCTTTTTTTCTCATGGAAATTGTACTTTGACTTTGTTCATCAAATCTTCTAGTTTCAGAAACTACCTTTCCTCCACTTTCTAATACTTCCCTTTGACGGTTAATTTCATACTCAACTGCCCTTTGGATATTGTTTGTGGAGTTAAGGTTCTTTATTTCAACCTTAGTTCCAAAGACATCTTCCTTGTCAGAAATGGAAATATTTACATCACACCTCATAGACCCTTCTTCCATCTTTCCATCAGATACATCTAGGTAAATTAGGATTTGGCGTAAGTTGTTTACATAATCAGCTGCTTGGGCTCCTGAGTTAATTTCTGGTTCAGAAACTATTTCAATTAGAGGAACTCCTGCCCTATTAAAATCAATAAGGGTGTCTTCAGCTACATGAAGTTGCTTTGCTGTATCTTCTTCTAGGTGAAGTCTGTTAATTCTAACTACAGACCCATCTGATAGGATTAATTTTCCGTTTTTTCCTATTGGATGGAATTGTTGGGTAATTTGAAATCCCTTTGGTAGATCAGAATAAAAATAGTTCTTCCTATCAAATCTTAATAGGGGATCTACTTCCATATTTAGACCATAACATAGTCTTACTCCAGCCTTTACCCCTTCCTTGTTTATGGAAGGTAAGGTGCCTGGTAGAGCAATATCAATTGCACTAACATTTGTGTTTTGCTCTTCGTCATAAGAAACCCTTCCAGGGGAAAACATCTTAGCTTGAGTTTTTAGTTCTGCGTGGATTTCTATACCAATGGTTACGAAATAGTCCATGGGTTTACCTCCTTGTCCATTTCTTCAAAATTAATAAGGTCTTCAACTTCCTTAGAAATAGAAAGTAAGTTAAGTTCATCTAAGGCCTTTGCACTTAAATTTAGCCCTACTGGACAATTGTCAATATGGCCAAAAGGAATGGAAATAGATGGATTGCCAGCAAAATTATCCAAAATTAAGTGGTTGTTTATTGGGTCCTTTTCCTCATCTCCAGAGCCATTTTTTATATCTACAATTTTAGGTGCTATAGAGTCAGTAGAAGGAAGTAATACTACATCACAAGAATTTAAAATCTCTCTATAGGCATCTACAACAATTCTTCTAACCTTTTGGGCCTTTCTAAATAATTCATCTTGATGTTTATCATCAAGGCCGTAGGCTCCAATTATAAATCTTCTTTTTAATAAAGATCCAAAACCTCTAGTTCTGGACTTAGTCATTGTTTCAAAAAGGCTGTCTCCTTCTACCCTATGACCAAACCTTATTCCATCAAGGTTTGCATGATTAGCAGTAGCTTCACAATTTGCAATAAGATGATAAGCTGTAAAAATTGTCTTTAAAAGGGCAGAATCCATAGAAAAGTGCTTTATTATAGCTCCCTTTTCTTCTAATTTTCCTAAAAAGTCTAAATACATTTTCTTGTAATCATCATCAGTCTTTGAGCTAATAATTTCATCAATAACTCCAAAAACCTTGCCCTTTAAGTCTGTTCCTAAGTTTGTGTAATCAACCTTTTCTGTATTTAAACTAGTAAGGTCCTTGTCATCCCTTCCAGCTAATACATTTAAAAGTTGACCACATTGGTAAACACTTCTAGTCAGTAAGCCAACATGGTCCAAACTTGAAGCATAAGGCATAATTCCGTATCTAGAAATTAAGCCATAAGTTGGCTTAAAGCCTACACAGCCACAAAAAGCAGCTGGTTTTCTAACTGAATCACCTGTATCAGTACCTAGAGCAAAATCTAGGATTCTTCCTCCCACAAGGGCTGCACTACCACTTGAGGACCCTCCAGATATTCTCTCATAATCATAAGGATTGTGAACTAGGCCAAAATAAGAGTTCATTCCAGTCCCCCCCATGGCAAGTTCGTCCATATTTGTTTTACAAACTAAGTCAGCTCCAGCTTCTTTTAGTTTTTCCACAACTGTTCCATCAAATACAGGAACATAATTATCTAAAATCTTTGAACAACCTGTAGTAAGGACTCCCTTTGTTGAATAGTTGTCCTTAAGGGCTATTGGAATATCCTTAAGTGGTCCCTCTACAGAGTCTTTCTTGTCTATAATAGTAACAACAGCATTAAGTTTTTCTTGGCTGTCTAATAATCTTTTTCTAATATCCACTAGTCCACCACCTTTGAAACTACAAAGTAGCTGTCCTTTGTTAAAGGAGAATTAGCTAAAACTTCCTCTTGGGATAGTTGATCTATAAGGTCTCCCTCCCTAAGATAAAAGGTTTCATCTTCAAAGGGAAATACCATAGGCTCTATGTTGTCAGTGTTAACTTCACTTAACCTTTTCATCCCTTCTGTTAATTGTTCACAGTCTAAGTCTAATTCTCTAAGCTCATCTTCAGAAAGCTCAAATTGGTATAGTTTTGCAAGTTCTGCACTTTTCTCTCTTGAGATTTTCATATTTTTCTCCAAAATTATTTGTCTTCTGACATTGAATTTACAGTTCTAGGATAAGGGATAACGTCTCTAATGTTTTTCATTCCAGTTAGATACATTACCATTCTCTCAAAACCTAGTCCATAACCACCATGTTTGTTACCGCCAAACCTTCTTAGATCTAGATACCATTGGTAGTCTTCTTTGTTAATGCCTTTTTCTACCATCATTTCTTCTAAGACATCTAGTCTTTCTTCCCTTTGTGATCCACCAATAAGTTCACCAACACCTGGAACTAAAAGGTCCATAGCAGCTACAGTGTTTCCACTTTCATCTACTCTCATGTAGAAAGATTTAATATCTTTTGGATAGTTAGTTACAAAAACTGGACCATCAAATATTTTTTCAGAAAGATATCTTTCATGTTCAGTTTGTAAATCAGAACCCCATTCTACAGGGTACTTAAATTCCACATCAGCTTTTTTAAGGATTTCTATAGCTTCTGTATAAGTTACCTTTGCAAAGTCCTTACTGATTACCTTATTTAGTCTTTCAAGTAAAGTATTGTCAATAAAGCTATTAAAGAAGTTCATTTCTTCAGGAAGTTTGTCCATTACATACTTAATAATGTACTTAACCATATCTTCTGCAAGGTTCATTACATCTTCAAGTTCAGCAAAGGCAATTTCAGGTTCAATCATCCAAAACTCTGCTGCATGTCTTGGAGTGTTAGAATTTTCAGCCCTAAAAGTTGGTCCAAAGGTATAAACCTTTCCATAAGCCATTACATAGCCTTCAACTTCTAATTGGCCAGATACTGTTAGGTTAGACTCAGCTCCAAAGAAGTCTTCTTTAGGGTTTACCTTTCCATTTTCATCTCTAATTGGGTTATCTAAATCCATAGTAGTAACCCTGAACATTTCCCCTGCTCCTTCTGCATCAGAAGCTGTAATTATAGGAGTGTGAACATAAACAAATCCCCTATCATTAAAGAACTTATGAATTGCAAAAGCTAGTTCAGACCTAACTCTAAAAGTTGCATTATAAGTATTTGTCCTTGCTCTTAATGAAGGAAGAGTTCTTAAAAATTCCAATGAATGTCTCTTGTTTTGAAGAGGATAATCCTTGTCAGAATCACTTAAAATTTCAATTTTATCAGCTACAATTTCAAACTTTTGTTTACCACCTTGAGCCTTAACTAATCTACCAACAACGTGGATTGATGCAGATAAACCTAATTGGAAAACTTCCTTAAAATTTTCTAAATTAGAATCCACAACCACTTGAACAGTTTCAAAAAAGCTTCCATCAGATAGTTCTAAAAATCCAATATTTTTAGATTCTCTACTCTTTCTTATCCAACCGTCAATTTCCACCTCTTTGTCGGAAAGGCCTTCATAGTCCTTGTATAAATCTTTTATTAACATCCTTTTACTCCTTAAAATATATTCTATCTAAAAGGGTTAATCCCTTTATTACACTATTCTATTATTTTACAATATTTGTCTCTTAATTTAAAGGTATCTACCTAATATATTAGCATATAATTGAATATAAAGCCTTAAAATCTACCTTGGACAAGAATGCCATAAAAAAAAGACCAACTATATTAGTCGGCCAAAATATAATCTTATTTTACTTTCCTATCCCAGAACCTGTGATTAGTAACATCGACAATAAATTCTTTTACATTAAAGTCTTTGTTAACGTAAACTCCTGGTTCCTTCTTCATATTACTTTCTACTATTTCCTTACCTTCTCCTATTACTCATAAAGGTTTAAAGTGATTAAAGGTTTTTAAAACATAAGTCTTTCCTTCTTTTTTGTAGTCTGGGCTTAGGTCTTTAGGTTCAACTACAATCAAAGCATCAAATAAAACTGGATAAGTTGAAGTTAGGTGTGTTTTATTAATTGTCCATCCTTGGTCTTCCCAGGTTTTGGAGCAATTATTTCAGGTTGAGTCTTTGCATCCTTAAGGGCTTTTACAAGTCCTTTAAGGTCATAGTCAGACTTTTCGTATACAAGGATTCCAACCTTCAAATTATTTGGTTTAAAGATATAAATAAAGCTCCCTAAGTTGTTACCTAGGAAGCCTTATTTTATTTAGCAAACAACAAGGTTCCCAGCTACCCACCCGATGCCTTATCCTCGTGGAAGGGTGGGTTCTTATTTTTTGTTCTTTAACATTTCTTCTAAATACTTTTTCTTGAAATCTAGTACTGCCTGGGTAACTTTTGGAATATTTTCAACTTGGAGCATAATTAAATCACCAGGTCCACCCATATTTAAGGCAACTTGAACTGCATCTTTTTCCATAAGTTCTACAGTAATTTGGTCTTCCCTAAGACCACCTTCAATCAGTCCTTCTTTAACATATCCAGCAGTTTCACCAAGTTTTCTAATTCTTGGTGAAGCATCAGTTATTACTATATGGTCATAGTATTTAGCTAGGGCTTGTCCAAACTCCTTAATATCTTCAATCCTTCTATTTCCAACACCAGATGCCATTCTAATCTTTCTACCAGGCATTAAGCTCTTTACAAACTCCCCGGTGGCATGGATTGCACCTATGTTGTGACCGTAATCAATTAAGACCTTAAAATCTCCAATATCAATTATGTTCATTCTACCAGGAGATTGGCTAATAGATGGGCTAAAAGAAATAAGTCCTGAACGTATTTGTTCCTCACTCATTCCCATTGCATGGGCAGCTCCCACAGCAGCCATAACATTTTCCACATTAAAGGTAGCCCTACCTTCAAAGGTAATAGGAATATCAATAATCTTAGAAACTTCAGTGTTTCCACCTGGTTTTTGTAAAATTATAGTATCCCCATCAAGGGTAACATTAAAGTTTCCATTTCTTAAGTTGTCCTTTAGAATTTTGTTGTTTTTATCTTTAGAAAAGAAGACCTTGTTGGCCTTTACCTTATCAACCCTAAGCATTGCTAATTTGTCATCGCCATTAAAAATTGCATATCCATCTTTTTTTACTGTTTCAACAACAGTTGACTTAAGTCTTGCTAATTCTTCTAAAGTTTCTATTCCATTAAAACCTAAGTGGTCAGAAGAAACATTTAAAATTACTCCAACATCACAAGAAGAAAATCCAAGTCCTCTCCTAGCTATTCCACCTCTAGCAACTTCTAAAACTCCACAATCTACAGTGGAATCCTTCATTACAGCTTCAGCTCCACCAGGACCACTGTAGTCACCTTTTAAAATTGGAACATTGTCAATGACAACAGCATCAGTAGAGGTCATTCCAACAGTATATCCATTCACTCCTAAAATGTGAGAAATAATCCTTGTAGTTGTAGTCTTTCCATTGGTGCCAGTAACGGCACATAGTGGTATAGAGTGTCTACTACCTTCTGGAAATAACATGTCTACAACAGGTTTTGCAATATTTATTGGAGTACCTTCAGAAGGATATAGATGCATCCTAAAGCCTGGTGCAGCATTTACTTCCACAACTCCAGAGTTTTCACTAGTTAGAGGGACTTCCAAAGACTCAGCCATAATATCAATTCCCATAACATTAAGTCCTATAAGCTGAGAAATTCTTTCTGCCATAATTATGTTAAGAGGGTGAACACTTCCAGTAACATCTATAGCAGTTCCCCCAGAGGATATATTAGCAGTAGACTTTACGTAAACCTTTTCTCCCTCTGGAATACAATCAGAAATCTTTAAGCCGTGAAGGTCTAAGACCCTTGTAGTTTCAGAATCAATCTTTATCCTTGTAAGAGCCTTCTCGTGGCCATCTCCCCTCTTAGGGTTTAGGTTTTCCTGATTAATTAATTCTTCTATAGTGGATTTTCCATCCCCAATAACATAAGCTGGTTCCCTTAAGGCAGCAGCTTGGAACTTTCCATCTATGACCATAAGCCTAAAATCATTGCCCTTAATGTACTTTTCAATAACTAAATTTTCAGAAACCTTATTTGCTAATTCTATGGCAGCTTTTAAATCTTTCTCATTATTAACATCAGTAGTAATTCCCCTACCATGATTGCCATCTAAAGGCTTAACAACTACTGGAAAGCCAATATCTTCTACTACATTCAAAGCCTCTTCTAAAGAGCTTGCAGATCTTCCCTGAGGTACCGGTATCCCATTGGAAGCTAAAATTTCCTTAGTCCTTTCCTTATTTCTAGCAATTTCAACCCCAATAGTAGAAGTATTGTCCATAATAGTAGCTTGAATTCTTCTTTGGTACTTGCCTTGGCCTAACTGAACATAGGAGTGTTCATTTAGTCTAATATGTGGAATCCCTCTTTTAGTTGCTTCATCAACTATAGATTGGGTGGATGGACCTAGAAGGCACTCTTCAGCAATTACTTCTAGTTCCTTAAGTAGTGGCTCTATTTCAGTTAGCTTCCTATTAAAAAGATTGTTAGTTATGTCTACGGCCATTTCACCAGCCCTGAGGCCAACTCTTTCAACCTTGTAACGAAATACTATATTGTACAAACCAGTTTCATCTAAGGTAAAAGTTTTTCCAAATGAAACTTCATGGCCAATAAGATTTTGTAACTCTAGTGCAATGTGTTCACATACATGTCCAGCCCAAGTTCCCCTATCAAGACGTTCAAAAAAACCGCCTCTTCTTCCCGGTGAACAAGTATGTTCAATCATAGACGGTAGGATTTTATTTAGATTATCTTTAAAATATTCAACTGTGTCAGTAGGTCTTTCTTCCAGATCTTCAAGATCGACCTTCATAAAAATAAGGGGCCTTTGAGCAAAGTAGTTTGGTCCCCTCAGGGCCCTTGATTCAATAATTTTCATATGAGTAGTTCCTTTAATAAAATTGATTTTTTGAAAACCTTATCCTTATTATATCAAATATTTAGCGAATGTACAAAGATTTAAAATTTTACATAAAAAAGCTCCTCACAAAGAGGAGCAATTTGCTTTTATTGTAAAACTATTAATCTTCAAAAGGAATAGAATCATCCTTTGGTACAATAATATTTAATATGAATGATAATAAGAATCCCATTACAATTGGAGATCCAGTAATTATACTAGAAACTTCTTGAGGTAAGAAAGCAACCGCACCTGGTACATTAGTTAAACCAACAGCTACAGCAAGGGAGATACCAACAATCATCTTGTTTCTGTAATTTAAAGGTTGTTCAGAAATAAGCTCTATTCCTGACATTGTAATAGCAGCAAAAACCGTAATAGTTGCCCCACCAAGTACAGGATAAGGTATAGTAGTCATAACTGCCCCAAACTTAGGAATAAGACCTGCAAGAACAATAATGCTACCAACTATATAGAATACTTTTTTAGCAATTACCTTTGTTGTCACGATAATACCAACATTTTGTGAAAATGGGTCTGTAGGAAGTCCGCCAAATAAGGCACCTAAAGCACCACAGATACCAGTACCCTTAACAGCACCACCAAGTTCTTGGTCAGTAGCTTGACGGTTAAAAGCACCCTTAGCAGTTGAAGAAACATCTCCAATAGTTTGAACCGCTTGAACAACATACATTAAAATCATGGCAATAATTGCACCAGGTTCAAAAACTGGTTTAAAGTGCAAAAACTTAGGAAGAGCTACCCAGCTAGCATTAGTAATACTAGAATAATCAATACCAATCCATAAAAACCAAATAATGTATCCTGCAAAAATACCAGCAAGCATACCTAAAGACTTTATCATACCCTTTCCAAAAAAGTTAAAAGCAAGAGTAACTATTAAAGTAATAGCAGCAATAGCAATAAACTTTGGATCTCCAAACTGTGCATTGCCAACACCACCAGCAATATAGTTCATGGCAGTACCATAAAGGGATAAACCAATACATAAAACTACAGTACCACTAACTACAGGTGGGAACAAATGGCTAATCTTTTCCATAATAACCCCTAAGAAAATAGAAGCCAAGGCAGCAATTAATTGGGCTCCAAAGATAGCATTAATTCCATAAGTATTTCCAATAGTAAGTAAAATAGGCATATAAGCAAAAGCTACCCCCATGGTATTAGGAAGTCCCATACCAAAACCAAGTAAGGACTTAGTTTGTATAAGAGTTGTAATACCAGCAATTAACATAGCAGCTTGAATCAGAATAATCCTATCAGCATCATTAAGGCCTAAAGTTGAAGCTATAATAATTGGTGGAGTAATATTACCAACAAGCATAGCTAAAATATGTTGCAATGCGTGTGGAAAAGCCGCACCAAAACTTGGATTTCCGTCTAAACGACGAAGTTGATTTAAATTATTATCCATAATTTATTCTCCTTTTTAAAAATAATAAGTTCAGGAAAATTAAATAATATAAGTAAGACAATAAATATTTCCTAAACTCAAGTTTATTTTATATCTAACTAGTCTATTTTGTCAACGTTTTCAGTGCAAGTATTTTATTGTTTGTTAAATTTTATAAACTAATATTCTCTTATTTCCATAAGCTTGATCAATGGCTAACTCAGCCCAGTGACCTTCAACATCACTAAATGGTGCTGTTTCCGTACTTGTAGGGTCAAGATTCATAATCATTTGTGCAAATTCTACCCTAGTAATAGCTTCATCCGGCCTAAAGGTTCCATCTGGATATCCTTTCATTATGCCAGCTTTTACAACTGCATTAATATAAGGATTATACCAATCTAAAGGTGTATCACTAAATATGGTACTTGAACTGTCACTTAGACTTAAACCTTCAAGTCTTGCAATTAGAGTTGCAGCCTCAGATCTAGTAATATCTCCATTAAGTCTAACTGTTCCATCAGAATAACCTTGAATATATGCTGTGTGGGTACTAAATACGCTTGTTTCTACAGGTTTGTATATTAACCAATCTGGAGTTGGTGTTGTACTTGTATCAGATGGTCTATTTACAATAATCCTTGAAATAATTCTATCTTCACTTCCATCAGGGTTCCATGATCACCCTTTAGAAAACTTAGGGATATATATCTTGTAGGATTTGGATTATAAGTATAATTATTTCATGATAATTTTATTCATATTCTACTACTATATTATATATATACTATTATTAGCGCAATATTTTATCATAATTTAATTCTTTGTACAAAATTTAGAGATTAGCTATTTTTCAATGTTTCTAAGAAATGTTTTGCTTTTATTTTGTTAATGTTTTGTAATTAGGTGAATTTGATAAATATAATAGGGTATCCGTTTATATATAAACTAGTATTTTTAGAGGTATTATTGTATAATAAATCAGTATTTTATTATTTTGGAGGTAATATATGAAAATAGATTTAACGAAAAGTGCTATTGATGAGCTTAAGGGCTTGGAAATGGAAGATAGTGATATAATTAGGATTGCAATTGCAGGTCAATCTTGTTCTGGTCCTCAGTTTGCCTTTACTTTAGGTGAAGAAGGTCCTGGGGATGAGAGATTTGATATTGAAGGTCTTAGTTTTTTAGTTGATGAGGAAATTAGAAACCTTGTTGATGGTTTTGAAATTGATTTTGTTAATGATGAGAGGGGCAAGGGATTTTTGTTAATTCCAATTGGAATGGAATCTTCTTGTGGATCTTGTTCTTGTCATTAAGATGCAGCCGTTATGGCTGCTTTTTTGTTGTAGTTTTTTTATGTCTAAGGGGTGTGTTTATGTAGAGAATATGTGGCTTCGTATGTTAATGAACCTGCGGTTCATTAGGGTCGATGTGGGCATCGACCACTACGTGTGGGGGTTGTAATTTGTGGCATTGACCCCTACCGTTGGACCAATAAATAATGGCCGAAGAAGGACTTCGGCCATTAGCTTTTTAAATATCTATTTCTAATAGGATTGGTGTATGATCTTGTCTTGTTCCAGAGTCGATCATTTCTGATTTCTCTACCTTGTCCTTTATCCTTTGACTTACTAGGAAGTAGTCGATTCTCCAGCCTGAGTTGTTAATCTTGCTAGTCTTTACCCTTTGGGCCCACCATGAGTAGACTCCTTCTACTTGTCCATGTACATGTCTAAAGGTATCTACAAATCCTTTTTCTAAAATACTGGTAAAGCCTCGTCTTTCTTCGTCTGTAAATCCTGCTGACCTTCTATTTGAGTCTGGGTTTGCAAGGTCAATTTCCATGTGTGCAACATTAAAATCTCCTGTTGCTACTACTGGCTTGCTCTTGTCTAAGCTTTCTAGATAATCCCCATAACACCTATCCCATTCTTGTCTTTCTCCTAGTCTTATCAGTCCATCTCCTGCGTTAGGTGTATAGACATTGGTAAAGTAAAAGTCATCAAATTCTAAGGTAAGAATTCTTCCTTCTGAATCCATAGGTTCTGGTGAACATATTTCTGGATGACTAATTATTGGGTCAAGAAGATTTCTATATAGAATCATTGTACCTGCATATCCTTTTCTTGCTGGTTGTCTTGAGGATATAAAGGTATAATCGTAGTTTGGAAATAGACTTTCTAATACTTCAATGTGTTTTTTAGAAGGTCCATTTTCTGGTAACTTTGTTTCTTGTAGTGCAATTATGTCTGGATTGTGGTCTCTAATTGTCTTTAATACTTCTCTGGATAGTTCTGCTCTTGAAGATTCTCCTATGAGAGCTGCATTCAAGGAGTCTATGTTCCATGAAATAAATTTTTTCATTCTTTTCCTTTCGTGTTCTCTAGTAGTCTTTTAATATCTTTGTAGCCAACTCTAACATTCTTATTAAACTGCCATAAGTTGTACCAATTAAATCAAATACTGAATCATGGGTTAATACTCCGCACGGAATGTCGTCATAATCACCTGTTGTATCAGATATTTCTACGTCTTTTTTATATTCTGGACTGCCATAATAGTTTTTTAGGTCCTCAAGGTTCTTTTGGCTTCTTCTATTTAATCTAAAATACTATCTAATTTTTCAAAGAGCTCATCTGATTTATTTAGGGTTTGTTCATATTTCATCACGTCTTTTTTCATTTTTAAGTCCATACTCATTACTTAAGTAAATTTTATCACTTATTCAAGCACTTGTCCATTTTTGTTCATGTATTTCTCCGTAATCCATTCTAGTATTTGTCCATTTTCTATTCAAGTATTTGGTTATTTGTTGTTCTATATTTTTATCTTTACGATATAATACTTAATTTACAAGACCTTACCATAGTGGTGGGGCTAATTTTATGCAATCAAAAGACCCGACTTGCCGCATTATACTAAGAGGTGTGTCGGGTATTATTTTTTACTAATATATATTTATAGTTTTTGAATAAAACTAGCTTTCTCGCAATTAAGTTCTTTCTTTAAATCTTTAAAGTAACGTCTCTGCTGCTTACGAATATAAGGCCTATAAATGGTTTAAAAATGAAATTTTTAGAAACTATATCTTCGGTAAAATTCAAAGTTGTTTTATTTCCAAGGGAATAAAATTTCCCAACCCAGGTTCCAACAATATTTTCATTTTCTATTTTGAAAGCCCAGCACTTGTATTTAAAAAAATCTGTAACTTCAAAATGTGTTTCAATTCCATTTCTACTAATCTCTACAAAATTATTTTCATCTATAATCTTTATATTCTGCAAATCACTTCTCCATGAAAAATCATGTGGATTGGTTATCTTGTTTTATACTTCTTCAATGGGACACAATAACGTGACTTTCGTAAAAATAGGAATCAAATAATCATATCCTTTCTGCAAATTCAGATTAAAGCCATCGAAGGTTGACCATGGTATCATCGATACATAAAATACATTTTCGGGTACATCTGCTTTTCCTATCATTCCATAATTGCTTCCATACCTTTGCATATCATTCGCATACGCCATAGAAAATGCTTCAAAATCTGGTATGTATGGTGTCCAAAGGTTGAAAAATGTCTCTGTGTCCTCATGGAATATGGTATAGCTGGGTATCATCTCGTCATATATTCCCAGTTCACCCTCCTGATTAATTGCCGTTCTAAACTCTGAATGACGGTTTACAATCGTTGCAAGATAATAAAGCATCGCAGGGTATAATTTCATTCGTTTCTTTTTTATTTGTGTAATATCCAATTTAACAGTCATACTGTATGTGCAAGGTATATTCGTAAAGTAATGTTCAAAATACTCATTCCGTTTCCAACTATTTCTATCAATTTTTCGAATACCATCACAAAATGCCTGACATCTAATCCTATGTCACAACCTGACACATATTGCAGTGGATATGTTTCCATATAATAAAACTGAGCTTTTTCAGAAGTCTGACTACTAATCCCAGCCTCAGAAAAACCCATAAATACGCCGCTTTCTAGCACTTGATTTTATTTTCTTGTCAATAACGCTACACACTCACAATGGCTCGAGTTGATGGCATTGATGTCTTAAGCTGATTTTTAACCCTTTCGTTC
>CAMEGD010000007.1 GCA_945916025.1 uncultured Clostridia bacterium | reverse complement strand
TCAAAGTATCCACTATCAATCCTAGATTCAAATTCTCCCTTAAGTTCATAGTCAAAGGAATCAGCTATTCTTCTTCTCTCGTGGGCAACTTTTCTCATAACTTTTAAAGTTGAATCTGTTATACCTTCTCTGGATAGATAAAAGTCTCCCTTTGAATAATCAATTCTGCCAGCATTTAAAAGACAACCAGCACAGTGGGTCTCAGGATTTGCATTTAATAAGAATACATGTAAAAGGTCCTTTGCAGGAATAATTTGAGGATAAAATTCTACTAATTTATCAGCTAAATCTTGTGTATATTCACAAATAGAAGCAGCTACATAAAGTTCCTTTACCCTTAAGTGAAGTTGAGCAATATTGTTTTCCTTATCTACCCTACAAGCATAGGTAAGGGAATTGGCTTCTATGGCATATTTTGGTTCGGTATTAGTTGCATTAGCATAAATTAATGGTCCAAAAGAAGCTGCAGAATTAAAAAACAAAATTGTATTTTCATCAGTGTATGGAGCAAGGGATTTAGCATAGACTGGTATAGCATAGCCAGGAAGAACGTACATAATCATATAGGCGTCCTTTGTAGCTTCTTTTGGATCAGTTGTATAATTGATTTTTGCACTAAATCTTCTCGATCCTTCTACTAAAGTTATTTCTTTATCTAAATAAGCCATTCTACTTTCTTTTTCCTTAAGATTATAAATTAAAACATCATATCCTTTTTCTTTAAGGTCTAAGGCAGCAGTTACAGCTCCATTTCCATCTGACACAATTGTTATTTTCTTATTCATTAACTACCTCCATTTTTTTAATCATATACTTTAGTTTACATGAAAAATTTGTTACTTGTCAAAAATTTTTAAAAATTTGGATTATTCTAATTGAATACATTATAAAAAAAGATCTTAAGATTTTTTCCTAAGACCTAATTTTTTTAAAATCCAAATTTTTCATCTTCTAAAGAATTATAGGCAATTATTCCATCAATAATTGTATAGTATACGCTTGCTTCTATGTCAGAAAGTGGATTTGAATTCCATATAACTATATCTGCATCCTTACCAATTTCTAATGAACCGACCCTATCAGAAATTCCTGTGATTTCAGCTGCATTAATGGTAATTGCTTTTAAACCTTCATCTTCAGGAAGTCCAGACCTTACTGCAAGTCCTGCACAAATTGGTAATAGTTGGGTAGGGATAACTGAATTGTCAGTCATTATAGCAACTTTTACTCCTTCTTTATATAGTTTGGCAGGTGTTACAAAAGACCTATTTCTAAGTTCATATTTAGAAGCGCTAGACATATTTGGACCACAAATTGCTGGGTATCCTTCTTTTCCTAAGTAATCAGCAATTAAATGACCTTCAGTACAGTGTTCCAAGGATAAGTCAAAGTCAAATTCCTTAGCTAATCTTATGGCTGAAAAGATATCATCGCTCCTATGGGCATGGGCCTTTAGGTGAATTTCTTTTTTAAATAGGGGAATAACTGACTCATATTTTAAATCAAAGTCGGGTCTCTTTGATATATCTTCGTTTTCACGTTTTTCCATGTAATCTTTTGCCTTATAGAAAAAGTCTCTCATTAAGGCCATAATACCCATTCTAGTTTTTGGCATTTTCCCTTGGGAATTGTAAACTCTTTTTACGTTTTCTCCAAAGGCAATTTTCATGGCAACAGGATTTTTTATTACCATATCATCGACTCTTTTCCCAAAAGTCTTCATGGCTAAGAAAGTACCTCCAATTGCATTGGCAGAACCAGGTCCTGTTACTACAGTTGTTATTCCACCTTGTCTTGCTGATAAAAAGCCCTTGTCGTCTGGGTAAATAGCATCTAATGCTCTCATTTGTGGAGTGATAGGATCAGACATTTCGTTATAATCCATACCTTCAAATCCAATTCCTTCTTCTCCAATTCCAATATGGGTATGGGAATCTATTATTCCTGGAGTTACCATCTTTCCATCGGCATCTATTATTTGAATATCATCTGAATAAGATAGGTTTTGTCCAATTTCTTTTATTTTTCCATCTTCAACTAGAATAGATCCATTTTCAATAATTTGACCATTTCCTACATAAATCTTTGCATTTTTTATTAATAACATGATTCACCTCTTATAATTTTATAATAATATAATAGCACAAAAAAACTGGGATAGGCTATGTCCCAGTTAATTTATCTTATTGTTGCCAAGCTGAATCGAAAGTAGCTTTAAAGTTACCTAAAGCTTCTTCAACATTGTTATCAGGACTTGATAGTAAGCCTTCTAACATAGTTCCTACATCGTTGTAAGCTTGTTGAGAACCTGGTACTAATGGTTTAGTATAAAGGTTATCAGTTGCTTCAGCTAAGATTGGAACGATTTTACTTTCAGAAGATTGGTATCTTTCATTTTCAATAGAGCTTGTTCTAATTGGCATATATCCTGTTCCTAAAGCCCAATCAATTTGTGATTCTGTATTTGTCAGGTATTTTAGGAATAAATATGCTGCAGTTCTTTGTTCTGGTGTTGCACTTTCAAACATATAAATGTCTGTACCTTGTTGGATACTAGAGTCAGCAGGGTATGGAGCAGCTGCATATTCAAATTTATCAGCAGCACCGTCAGATACATAGGATTCACCAGCATTAGAACCAATATACATAGCTAATTGTTCGTTAGTAAATGGGCCAGATAGATATTTATCAGTACCAGCTATTCTAAAGTAGCCTTCTTTAATTCCATCCATGTGGTAGTTGGCTGCTTCTAAGGATTCTGGTCCAGTAATATCTAAAGAAGAATCATAGTTGATTCCTTTGTTATAAAGATAAGTTGTGTAGAAGTTTGATAATGAATCAAATCCAACTCCTGGAATACCCTTAGCTTCATAAATTTGTTTAGAAACTTCAGCTAATTCTTCATAAGTTGTAGGGATAGCTAATCCAAGTTCATCCATTAGAGTCTTGTTGTACCATATAACTTCTGTTGATTTGTTAAATGGAATACCATAAGTTACACCATCAATTACAACACCTTGTCTTAAACCTTCTAAGATATCATCCCAATTATCAAAAGCAAATTCTTCGTCTGCATTGTTAATATAAGGGTCTAGGTCTACTAATAAACCTTCACTTACCATAGGTAGTACCCAATCTGGATAAGCTTGAGTTATAGTAGGTAGGTTATTAGGGCTTTGCATAGTTGCGATTAACTTTTGAGAAAGGTCTCCATAGTTTCCTTGATTTTGTAAAGAAACCTTGATGTCTGGGTTTTCTGCCATAAATTTGTCAGTTAATGAGGTTAAAGTTTCCTCTTGTCCACCTGACATTCCATGCCAAAAAGTGATTTCAACTGGTTCTGTTAATTCAGTTACAACATCACCTTCAGTTGCTTCAGTACCTTCTTCAGCACCTTCAGTTTCAACAGTAGTTTCTGTTTCGCTTGTTTCTGGTTCTGTAGTTTCATTTCCTGAAGTACAGCCTGTAAAAACTAAAACAGAAATTAATAATAAAGCCAATAATTTCTTAAAATTCATTTTTTGATTTTTCCTCCTTATTAATTAGCTCTAAAACATCTCCTTTTTCTGGCAAAAACCTTTTTCCATAAAGATTGAATAATCTTTCCGGGTGAAAGGAGTGGATAGGGCATAGTAGTTTAGGCTTAATCATATTAATAATTCTAATTAAGTCTAAGGAATAGGCATGACCGCTACAATACATAAGTTTAATTTCTACTTGACTATTTTCAAAGTCTTCTAAAAACTGAATATAGTTTGGATCATAATCACCAAATGGGGGAGCATTAGAATGTATATAAAGTCCTCCTGGGAGTAACCTATTAATTAAATTACTATTTCTACCATCAATTTGCCAAAAAAATTTATTATTATCATTTAGAAGGGTATCAAGACTTAACTCTTTAGACCTATCTAAATCATAAACAAAACTATCTAAGGTATAATACCTTACTTCTACACCTACTATATCCTTTAGTATTTTTGCATTATAAGCTGTCAAAACTACTTCTCTATACTTGGATACCTTTTTAATTATATTAGTAATTCTTTCAATGTTAGCTTCATAATAATTAAAGGTGAGCTGTCTATTAGGGTTGTCTTTTGCTAGGTCGACAATATTATTTAACAAAATTGACTCGCTAGTTTTATTTTCTTCTTCAAATACAGAACCCACTTCATTTGAAGAAACACTTACCCCCTCAATAATTAAGACATCGGAATTAAAAGCTTCTTTACAGAAGTTTAGTGTATCCTTTTGCCTATAACCATGAAGTCTAATATCACCAGTATAAGAGATTTTTAAATCAGGTGTGTTTATAATATACCCATTTGAATCATAGGCATCGTGATCAACTGATAAAATTTGTATGTTAATTTCCCCAATATTTACACTTTCTCGATCCTTTAGTCCAATAATATTTCTTGTAGTCCTAGAATCTTCTTGTATTTCTTCAAAGGGAAATATAAAATCATTTTTAATATTTAAAACTTCTAATAAAGCCTTGGTTTTTTCAGACATATATAGGTTTATTCTAGGGTTTAAAAAATTTATCAGTTTAGTATGGTCTAGGTGAACATGGGATACAAAAACACCTTCATTTACAAAGGTTGACTTACTAAATAGCAACTTTGGATCATATAGGCCATCTATAAAGTTAATTGTATTAGTTTCTATTAATTCAGAAAAACTATTAGGTTGAATTTCTAGTGATGGATTATAAACACTTCCAAAATCAAAAAAGATTCTACTATTTTTGTAAGAAATTTCTATTAGGGTACCACCAATTGTCCTTAAACCATTATGAAAAGTTATTTTAGTTCTATCCTTTAAGTCCACTTCTAGATACTCCTCTTATTATTTGTTTTCTAAAGACAAAGTATAGTACCAATATTGGTATTATAGTAATTGAGCTGGCTGCCATTTGTAAGTGAACAGCAGTTCCTGTCTCAGTTGCAAAAGCAGAAAGACCATTACTTATCATCCTCATATCTCTGTTATTTGTTACTAGAATTGGCCATAAAAATGAATTCCAACCTGAGATAAAGTTTAATAATCCTATTGTAAACAAGGCTGACTTTGACATTGGAAATAAAACTTTTTGAATAAATTCAAAATCTCCACATCCATCAACTTTAGCAGCCTTATAGTAGGTTTCGGGAATTGAAGTCAAATATTCTTTTAAATAAAATATATAAAAGACACTTGCCATAAATGGAAGTATTAATGCTGCATAGGTATCTAATAAGCCAAATTGAGCAATAGTCCTAAAGTTTGTGAAAACTACAACTTCAAAAGGTATCATTAGTAGGGCAATAAATAGAAGCATTAGAACTTTTTTGAACCTAAAATTCATAAAGTTTAGTGCAAAAGCTGCAAGTAATGTAGTTATTATTGTGCCTGCTGTGTTTATTCCTGATACAAATACAGTATTAAAGAAGTATCTTAAAAAAGGTGCAACCTTTAATGCTTCAGAAAAATTATTAAATTGAAAATTTTCTGGAATTATAGTTGGGGGTATACTAGTTGCTTCTTGGAAAGTCATTAAACTTGCTAAAATCATATAAACAAATGGAAACAAAGTAATGACTGCCATAGTAAGAACAAAAATGTACGATAATATTTTTTTCATTATTTCATCTCCTATCTAGATAATCTTTTTAACACTTCCCTTTGGAATAAGGTAAAGAGTAAAATTATTAAAAATAATATTACTGCAGCAGCCATACCTTGACCATATCTATTTTCTACATAGAATTTATTAAAGATATAAAAAACTGCAGTTACAGCCTTGTTACCAACACCAGCCTTACCATTAAATAGAGCAAATACTTGTCCATAAACCTTAAAGGCACTAATAAAATTAGTAATGGACAAGAAGGTAATAATTGGAATAAGGGATGGCATTGTGATTTTCCAAAACTTTTCACTATCACTTGCTCCATACATATCAGCAACCTTGTAGTAATTTTGGTCAATTGATCTTAAGCCAGATAAGAGAATTATTATGTTAAAGGCTAGGGCAGACCAAACTCCAAAAATTATTAAGGTTGTCATATTCATATTGGGGTCATTTAAAAATTCAAAAGGTCCTATATTAATAAGTCCAAGTAAATAATTTACTAGACCATAAGTTCCATTAAATAAAAATCTAAATACAATACCAATAGCAATAATACTTGTAAGATAAGGTATAAAGAAAATTGATTCAAAAAATTCTGAACCTTTGATTTTATTATTTATACTTAAAGCTAATAGCATAGACAAAAACATTCCAAAGGGAACAACGAATATACTATATTTAAGTGTATTTTTTAAGGCTAAATGAAATTGAGGATCTTTCAATACTAGTAGATAGTTTGAAAGTCCATTAAATTGTGGATTTAATATACTATTACTTTGTAGGGACATTGTAAAAGCCCTAAACAAAGGAATAATATTAAATATAAAAATAAATATCATAGCAGGTAATAAAAAGACCCAAGCCTTATTAGTCTTTTCAGCCCTGTACTTATAAAATTTCTTCATTAATAAACCCTACTTCCGTCAGAATTAAATATATACATATTTTCCAAGTCTATGGATATGTTTACTTTTTGACCACTAACAAAAGGAATTTTACTATCTACAACAACCCTACTAGGTTTTCCTTCTAAATTAAAGTGTAATATGGTATAACGGCCTATCATCTCTACAGAATCAACAATAACTTCTATTGGACCATCCTTAGAAACTAAGAAATGTTCAGGTCTAATTCCTAAAATATACTCTTTGCTATTAACAGGCAGCCTAAATAATTCATCTTTTAAATAGGACTTTTCTATAGAAAAATCTTTACCCTTAAAAGTTTTTCCATCAAATTCTACCTGGTAGGTATTTATTATAGGGTTACCAATAAATTTTGCTACAAATAGGTTTACAGGATTTAGATATAGGTTTTGTGGAATGTCATATTGTTGGATTACACCTTGATCCATTAAGGCTACTTTATTACTAATTGATAAAGCTTCTTCTTGGTCATGGGTAACAAAGACAGTAGTAACACCAATTTTATTAACTAAGGTCCTTATCTCTTCTCTAATTTTTAGCCTAAGTCTTGCATCTAAATTTGATAAAGGCTCATCTAGTAATAGAATTTTAGGAGATTGAACTAGGGCTCTTGCTATAGCAACCCTTTGTTGTTGACCGCCTGATAAAGCATTTGGTTTTTTATCTTTCAGTTCATAAATATCAGTTAGTTTCATAAATTCTTCTGCAATTTTATTAGCTTCATCTACAGACATTTTGTTTTTTCCTACCCTTAAAGGAAAAGTTACATTTTCTAAAACTGACATATGGGGATATAGGGCATAATTTTGAAAAACCATACCAATATTTCTGTCCTTTGGGTGTAAATTTACTACAGATTTTCCATCAAATAAAATATCGCCGCTAGTTGGATCCAACAAGCCGGCAATTAAATTTAAAATAGTAGTCTTGCCACAACCGCTAGGACCTAAAAGACATACTAAAGAACCCTCTTCAATAACTAGGTCAATACTTTTTAAGGCTTCATATCCATTGTCGTAGACTTTTTGTAATTTTTTAAGATTAATCATATTAATTCCTCATTTAGTATTTTAACTATAACTAAATTTAATTTGTTATGTCATATAATTATATTACTTAATATTCACATTCTCAAACATAAAAAGACAAATTTATGAGAATTAGCCAATTTAGATATAAAAAACCTAAAGCCTTCTAGACTTTAGGTTAAATATTATTTGTTTAATTTATTATAATCAACTGCGATTTGAGCGCCAACTTTTGCGTTATTATATACTAAGGCAATGTTTGTTTCTAGACTTCTTCCTTCAGTTAATTCTACGATTTTTGCTAGTAAGAATGGAGTAGAATCTTTACCCTTAATTCCAGCTTTCTTTTCTTCCTCTAATGCATGGGCAATTATTTCGTTTATTTCATCATTAGGAATTTCATTTTCTTTAGGAACAGGAACTGCTACTACTTGTGCTCCTTGAAGTCCTAAAATATCTGAAAACATAATTCTTCTAGCTATATCTTCAGTATCTTCAGCTCTAGTGTTTAGTTTATATTCTGAAGTAGAGGAGAAGAAAGCAGGTAAATAGTCTGTTTTATAACCTATTACTGGTACTCCTTTAGTTTCTAAATACTCTAATGTTCTAGGTAGGTCTAATATAGCCTTTGCACCTGCACATACAACAGTAACAGGAGTCTTAGAAAGTTCATCTAAATCTGCAGAAATATCCATTGTTAGTTCTGAACCTCTGTGGACTCCACCAATTCCTCCAGTAACAAATACTTTAATTCCAGCTAGGTGGGCACATATCATAGTTGAAGCTACAGTAGTTGCACCAATTAGGTTGTTTGATAGGACTTCGCCAAGGTCTCTTCTAGATACTTTTACAACATTTTTGGACTTAGCCATAAGGTCTAAGTCTTCTTCTTCAAGACCTATTTTTATTTTTCCATTGTTAATTGCAATTGTTGCTGGAACAGCTCCATTTTTTCTAATTATTGCTTCTGTTTTTTTAGCCATCTCAACATTTTGTGGAAAAGGCATTCCGTGGGAGATAATAGTAGATTCTAAGGCTACTATAGGTTTGTTGTTTTCCCTTGCTTCTTGTACTTCTTTGCTAAATACTAATATGTTTTCTAAGTTCATTTCATTATTCCTCTCTTTTTTAGTTCATTTTTTTCTATTAATAAATCATTCTTACTTAAGTTATCTCTCACTGTTTTTTGGATTGAATTGTATAATATGAATTAGTCATTGCAAGTTCTATTGCTTCATCAAAATTATACCCTTCTAGTATCCCGTGAATTAAGCCTGATGAATAAGAATCTCCAGCTCCCGTAACATCTACAACATCATCTGTAATTGGAGGATGAAAATTCTTTTTAATACCATCTTTATTTTTATAAATGGAAGAATTTTTACCTCTTGTGATTACAACTTCAGCAGCGCCTGCTTTAACCCACATATCAGCCAGGTTATTAAAATCCTCCTCAGTTTTTACTGTAGTTTCAAAAAATGCTTCGGATTCATCTTGGTTTACTACTAAGAAGGAAACACCCTGGATATTTTTAGGAAGTCGATTTATTTTTGGACCACTTACTGGTATTACAATAAGTGGAATATCATTTATTCGACAAAACTCTAGTAGGTAGGAGACTGTTTCCTTAGGCAAATTAAGGTCAATAACAATTAGTCTGGCCTTTTTTAAGATGCTATTATAAGATTGGATAAAATCCAAATCCATTTTGTCATAAATACTCATATCGGCAATTGCTAGTACCATTTCGCCACTGGAATCTAAAACAGCACTGTAAGTTCCTGTAGAATAGTTTTCAACTTGCTTTACATTAGAAAAGTCTACATAGGGACCAGTATTATTTTTAATAAAATCATAAACATGATCAAAACCAGCAATACTGACTAACGATACCTTATGACCAAGTCTTCCTAGATTTTCTCCGATATTTCTACCAACTCCACCAACAAAGGTTTCAGATGTAGCTGGATTAGAAGTATACATTACTAAGTTGTCATTGAGTATAAATTTTCTATCTAAATTCATTCCTCCAATAACAAATATGTCCCCTTGGTTTTCGTTAAGTACATAAGCCCTTCCCTTAATAATGTTTTTTTGGGTCATACTAGAAATAATAGTTGCTATAGTTGAACGAGTAAGGTTTAACTTTTCCCCTATTTCTTTTTGACTTATATAAGGGTCCTCTTTTATGATTTCTAACACTCTCTTTTCATTCTTATTCAACGGACACCTCCAACATATATCTATAAATAAGACTTTAGTCTATAATATGCGATTTATTTAAATTTTGCAATAGTTTTTAAAAAAATTTTTTCAAAAAAGAAAAAACCTTTTTTGGAAGATCCAAAAAAGGTGATTAACATATATTTTTTATTCCCATTCGATAGTTGCTGGTGGCTTTTCAGTAATATCATAAACTATTCTGTTGACACCTTGAACTTCATCAGTAATTTTCTTTGAAATTTTCATTAGTAGGTCAAATGGAAGGTTTGCAACTTTTGCATTCATAAAGTCTTTAGTTATTACAGCTCTTAAAGCCATAGTATACTCATAAGATCTTTTTCCATCTCTATTACCTGTAGATAAAACATCAGTTAAAACTGCAAAATATTGGTTTATATCTTTGTCCAGTCCTGCTTTTCGGATTTCTTCTCTAAAAATATAGTCAACTTCTCTTAACAAGTCTAACTTGTCTTTTCTTACTTCACCTATACATCTTACAGATAATCCAGGTCCTGGGAAAGGTTGCCTCCATACAAGTTTAGAATCTAGGTTTAATTCTTCTCCTAATTTTCTAACTTCGTCTTTAAATAAGTACTTTAAAGGTTCTAGAAGGCCTGTAAAATCAATTACATCTGGAAGACCTCCAACATTATGGTGGCTCTTTACTACAGTTTCTTCGTCATCTCCACTTTCAATAATGTCAGGATAAATAGTTCCTTGGGCTAAGAAATCTACTGACTTTATTTTTCTGCCTTCATCTTCAAAAACTCTAATAAATTCTTCTCCAATAATTTTTCTTTTTTCTTCTGGATCAGTAACTCCCTTTAATTTGTTTAAAAATCTTTCTTCTGCATCTACAGAAATTAAGTTAACTCCTGAATTTTTAAAGGCTTCTCTTACTTCTTCACCTTCATTTTTTCTCATAAGACCAGTATCAACAAAAATACAAGTTAATTGGGATCCAATTGCTTCAGAAATTAACTTAGCACAGACAGACGAGTCTACACCGCCAGATAGGGCTAGTATTACTTTACCTTCTCCAACGGTTTTTCTAATATCATCTAAGATAAAAGTTTTGTAGTTGTCCATAGTCCAATCTTTTTTTATTTCTAAAGTATTTAAGAAATTTACAACCATCTCTTTTTCTTCTTCAATAGAAACTTTGTCATCAAGATATAGGACAGTTTCGGATAAGGAATTGATTTCAGATTTGATTTTTTCATCTGATATATTACCTGCTACTATAATTCCTTTAGTAGTATCATCTACTTGTTCTCGAAGTTTTTTTATTGGATAAATTTCACAATAAACACTTTCATCTCTAACAGTTCTTGCGATTCTTTGACTTTGCATTTTATCAAAATCAACAACTAATATTTTCTCTCTATTCATTATTTCCCCTCCAAGTATATTATATTTTACTTTGTCTAATTATCAAGAAAATTAATTATGTATTTCTATTAACTATTAAATCAATAAAAAACTGGGTAGATATGTACCAATGAAAGAGTAGATAAAAGAGTAGGAATAATATTGATTGAAATTAGATTTGAAAAAGATAAAAATAGAGCAGCTGCATATTATATGGACAAAGAAATAGGCCAAGCTACCTTCTCAATATCAGATAATGTTTGGGTTTTGAACCATACATTTGTAGATAAAGAATATAATGGACAGGGGATTGCTAG
Organism: uncultured Clostridia bacterium; assembly: GCA_945916025.1. GTDB lineage: Bacteria > Bacillota > Clostridia > Tissierellales > Peptoniphilaceae > Neofamilia. The sequence goes on along the minus strand of CAMEGD010000007.1, from coordinate 12,882 downwards.
TAATTTAGTAAAGACAGTTGTAGAAGGTGCCAGAAAAGAAGGCTTTAAGATAAATCCAGTTTGTCCCTATGCTCTAAAAGAATTTGATAAACGTGATGAATACAAGGATGTTTGGGCAAACCAATAATCATAATATAAGGATTAGGCTTAGGTTTTACCGCCTAGGCTTTTTTCTTGGGCGTTAGGTTTAATATTTAATAAAATAAGTAATATATTATAATTTTTTACCGAACTGTAGTTACTTTCTTAAAATAAATGGTAAAATTAATAGGGATAAAGGAGAATTTATGAAAGATAAAAAAGTTCCAATAATAATACCATCTTATGAACCTGACGCAAAACTTGTGAACTTATGTAAAGACCTAATAGATTTTGGCTTGGAAGATATTATTGTTGTAAATGATGGAAGCGGACAAGACTACACAGAAATTTTTACAACAATAGAAGATTCTTATAAGGTTGTTGTACTTAACCATGCTGTAAATAGAGGAAAAGGTAGAGCCTTAAAGACTGCTTTAGAATATATTATTCAAGAAAGAAAAGATGAAGATATTATAGGTTTCATTACTGCCGATTCAGATGGGCAACATACACCTAAAGATATTAAGTTGTGTATAGATCATTTACATGAAAATCCTGATTCGTTTATTCTTGGGATTAGAGATTTTGATGATAAAAAAGTTCCTTTGAGAAGTAAACTAGGAAATAAAATTACGCGTCTCATCTTTAATTTTGTTAGTGGACTAAATATTAAAGACACTCAAACAGGTTTAAGGGCTATTCCTAAAAATCTTTTTAGAAAAGCTTTAGACATTGAAGGAGAGAGATTTGAATATGAAATGAATATGCTCTTAGCATTAGACAGATTTGACTCAATAATGGAACTTCCTATAGATACAGTTTATGAATCTAAGACTAATCACAAAAGTCATTTTAAGACTGTATCAGATTCAATAAAGGTCTATAGAAACTTATTAAAGGATTTTGTAAGATATATAATGTCATCATTATCATCAACTGTTTTAGACTTTACTATTTTTTATATAATGATTAGATTATTAAAATCTAAGTTACCTTTATCATATATATTAATTTCTACAATAATTGCTAGGGTAATATCAGGAGTATTTAATTATTATCTTAATCACAAATATGTTTTTTCCAGTGATATTAGAAAGAGAGTTACATTTACTAAGTATTTTTTATTAGCAGTTTTTGATATGGTTGCAAGTGGTATCTTAGTTACAATCATTTATAATAATATATTAGCCTTACCAGAGGTATTCGTAAAAGTGTTAGTGGATTTTGGTATGTTTTTTGTAGGTTATTATATTCAAAAAAAATATATTTTTTAAAAGGGGGACTATTAGGAGTTCCTTTTTTTAGTAAAAAGAAAAATTATTTTAAATAATAGGTAAATTTTTTTAACATTTCTATACTTATGTAATATAATAAATAATATGTGGAGGTTTTAATCATGGAAAAAAGAATTGGAGTATTTGACAGTGGCCTTGGCGGCCTTACTGTACTTAAAGAACTTATAGAATTAATGCCTGAGGAAAACTATTATGTTTACGGGGATACCAAAAACATGCCTTATGGGGTTAGACAAGAAGAAGATATTAGGGAATTAACTGTAGATGGATATAAAAAATTAACAGCAATGGGAATAAAGGCTTTAGTAATTGCTTGTAACACAGCAACTGTACATGGACTAAAGGCTATACAAGAAATAACAGATATTCCAGTAATAGGAGTTATTGAACCAGGCGTAATGTCTGCTACAGAATGTGGATGTGAAAAAGTCTTAATCTTAGCAACTGAAGCTACAATTAAAAGTGGTCTTATTCAAAGATTATTAAAAGAAAAAAATCCAAGTGTTGAAGTTGAAGGCATAGGTGCTCCTGAAATGGTCCTTGCTGTTGAAAATGGTCAGGCCAATACTGAAGAAGGTAGACAAATAGTTTATAAATATTTAGATACGAAGAGCATTAAACCAACATGTGTAATGTTGTCTTGCACTCATTTTCCAGCTTTAGAACATTTTATAGTTGATTATTTTAAAGAAAAAGGTAAGGAAATAAAAACAATAAATCCTGCAAGAAAATGTGCTGAATTACTACAAATAGAACTTGATAAAAGAGGAACTTTAAATAAGTCTGAAGAAAAAGGAAATATAGAGTATTTTACATCTGGAGATTTGGAAAATTATAAGGAAATAGGAAATTCAATTTTAGGAAAGGAACTCATAAAGGAAGTTAAGTCTATATGATTAGTATACTGGAAAAGAGTCAATTATTTAAAAGTATCTCTAGAGATGAAATAGCTTCAATAGTTGATAAGTATGGGAAGATTTTGGAATATGAAAGTGGAGAGTTTATTTTTTCTAAAGCAGATAAGCCAGAATATATGTATATACTTCTAGAAGGCAGTCTTCAAGTTTTTTCAGAAGATATTAATGGAAAAAAAGAACTATTAAGCTCTTTTTCTAGACCTGGGTCCCTATTTGCAGAAGTTTACCTGTATTTAGAAAAAGGAATTTTTCACTTTTATGCCCAAACTGAATCAAAAACCACATTATTAGGAATAAATAAGGATTTCTTTAAAGGTTTATTGGGAGCAAATAGTCCAAGTGGGCAGATAATAGTAGAAAATTATCTGAATATTTTATCTCAAAAATTATATTACTTTAATCAAAAAATTAGAATTATGAGTGGTTTTTCATTACGTCAAAAACTAGCAAGATTTATTATTGAAAATAGTAACGACAAATCCATTTTTGAATCAGAATACAACAGGGAAGAAATAGCAGATTATTTAGGTGCAACTAGACCATCTGTTTCTAGGGAATTAGGCAGAATGCAAAGTGAAGGTCTTATTGAGGTAGATAGATCTACCTTTAAAATTCTAGATTTAGAGCAACTTTATTTTTATTATTAATGTAACTAAAGTTACAGTTTTTAATATATTAGTGTAGTAAACTTTATTTATCAATTGAAAGGAGAGATGTAAAAAAATGTTTTGTTATCAATGTCAAGAAACAGCAAAGAACGTAGGATGTGATAGGGTTGGAGTATGTGGTAAGTCAAGCGAAACTTCAAATCTTCAAGATATGGCAGTATGGTTATTAAAGGGGATTTCCCAAATAACAACTAAACTTAGAGGAAATGGACTTCCAGTTTCGAAAGATGTAAACCACCTTGTAACTGAAACCTTATTTATGACAATTACTAATGCAAATTTCGATTCGAATTCATTTGTAGAAAGAATCGAATTATTAATAGATGAAAAAGCTAAATTACTTAAACAATTAGAAAATAAAGAAGGACTTTCTGAAGCAGCTCTTTGGGAAGACAAAAACTTAGAAAGTATTACTAACAAGGCTAAAGAAGTTGGAGTACTTTCTACTGAAAATGAAGATATTAGATCTTTGAGAGAACTTACAATTTATGGACTTAAGGGTTTAAGTGCTTATACTAAGCATGCAAATGTCTTATTACATGAAAATGAAGAAGTAGATGAATTTATTCAAGAAGCCCTTGCTAAAACTTTAGATGATTCCTTAAGTGTTGACGATTTAGTTAAATTAGTGCTAGACACTGGAAGTCAAGGAGTTCAGGGTATGGCTCTTTTAGACGGAGCAAATACATCAACTTACGGAAATCCAGAAATGAGCGAAGTTAATATTGGAGTAAGAAACAATCCTGCTATTTTAGTTTCTGGTCACGACTTAAGAGACCTTGAAATGTTATTGGAACAAACTAAAGGAACAGGAGTAGATGTTTATACTCACTCAGAAATGCTACCAGCTCATTATTATCCAGCTCTTAAAAAATACGATAATTTAGTTGGAAACTATGGTAATGCTTGGTGGAAACAAAAAGAAGAATTTGAATCTTTTAACGGACCAGTATTATTTACAACAAACTGTATAGTTCCTCCAAAGGATTCATATAAAGATAGAATCTACACTACTGGTGCAGCAGGATATCCAGGTTGCAAACACATTCCAGGTGGCATTGGAGAAGAAAAAGATTTTTCTGAAATTATTGAACACGCAAAACAATGTCAACCACCAGAAGAAATTGAATCAGGAAAAATTATTGGTGGATTTGCCCATGACCAAGTATTTAAATTAGCTGATAAAGTTGTAGAAGCTGTTAAGTCAGGAGCTATCAGAAAGTTTGTAGTAATGGGTGGATGTGACGGTAGACACAAAGAAAGAAATTACTTTACAGAATTTGCAGAAAAACTTCCTAAAGATACAGTTATTTTAACTGCAGGTTGTGCAAAATATAGATACAACAAATTAAACTTAGGAGATATTGGCGGAATCCCAAGAGTTTTAGATGCAGGTCAATGTAATGACTCTTACTCACTTGCAGTTATTGCATTAAAACTAAAGGAAATATTTGAACTAAATGATATTAACGATTTACCAATTGCTTACAACATAGCTTGGTATGAACAAAAAGCAGTAATTGTTCTTCTTGCGTTACTTTCACTAGGAGTAAAGAATATTCACTTAGGACCAACTCTTCCAGCTTTCTTATCACCAAATGTAGTTAATGTTTTAGTAGAAAACTTTAATATCTCAGGAATTACAAATGTAGATGAAGATATAGCAAAATTAATTGGTTAATTTTAGTAACAGTCTCTTAGGAGGCTGTTATTTTTTTTGACCTTAAGTTATAATTATCATATTTACAAAGGAGATGAAAAATGTTAGATTACGAAAAACTTAGTTTACTGGCGGATTTTTATGAATTTACCATGGGAAATGGCTTTGTACAAACAGGAAATATAGATTCTATAGCATATTTTGATATGTATTTTAGAAAAATTCCAGATCAAGGTGGATATGCAATATTTGCAGGACTTGAGCAAGTGGTACAGTATATTGAAAACTTAGAGTTTAATGAAGAAGAACTTGAATATTTAAAATCTGTAGAAAACCTTTCAGATCTATATATAGATTATTTGAGAAATTTTAAGTTTTCTTGTGATGTATGGTCATTTGAAGAAGGGGAAACTATATATCCAAACGAGCCCTTAATGGTAGTTAGAGGTCCTATAATTCAAGTTCAATTAATGGAGACTTTAATTTTACTAACTATTAATCACCAGTCTTTAATTGCTACGAAGACTACTAGGATTGTAAACTCTGCCCAAGGAAAAGGTGTAGTTGAATTTGGCTCAAGAAGGGCACAAGGTTATAGTGCATCAATTTATGGGGCTAGAGCTTCATATATAGGTGGTTGCTTAGGTACGGCAAATACCTTAGCAGGAAAGATGTTTAATATACCTGCCTTAGGAACCATGGCCCATTCATGGGTTCAGTTTTTTGATAGCGAATATGAAGCTTTCAAGGCCTATGCAGAAACATATCCTGACTCTTGTAATTTATTAATAGACACCTATGATACTTTAGGTGAAGGATTGCCAAATGCAATTAGGGTGTTTAATGAAGTTGTGGTACCAGCTGGCTTTAGACCAAAAGGGGTAAGAATTGATAGTGGCGACATAGCTTATTTAAGTAAAAAGGTAAGGGAAGGTCTTGATGAAGCGGGATTTGCAGATGTAAAAATAATGGTTTCAAATTCCCTAGATGAAGAAATTATTAATTCCTTACTTTTACAAGGAGCCAAAATCGACTCTTTTGGGGTTGGAGAAAGATTAATTACTGCTAAGAGCGAGCCAGTATTTGGTGGTGTTTATAAGCTAGTTGCAGTAGAAGAAAATGGTGAAATTATTCCAAAAATTAAAATCAGTGAAAATGTAGAAAAAATTACTACTCCTGGCTTTAAACAAGTATATAGGTTCTATTCAAAGGAAAGCTGTGCACCTATGGCTGACTTAGTATGTCTTCACGATGAGAATTATGAAGATACTGAAGAAGTGGAAATATTTGATCCAGTTCATACTTGGAAAAGACAAGTTCTAAAAAATTACACAGCTAAGGCTATGCTAAAAAGAATTTATGATAATGGAAAACTAGTATATGATATTCCAAATATTGAGGATATTAAGAAAAGATGTAAAGCTTCACTAGATGTCCTTTGGGAAGAACAGAAAAGACTGGAGTTTCCACATGAGTATTATGTTGACTTAAGTGAAAAGCTTTGGACAATGAAATACGAATTACTAAAAGAAAAATCAAAATAAGATATTCTACATGAAAAAATAATAACCTCTAGGAAGTTTCTAGAGGTTACTCTTGAGTTGCGATTGTTATTGATTCAATTAAATCAATATTTTTAATATTTTTAGGAAGTCTATAGACGCCAACCTTAACATCATCTCTTAAATTAGCATTTTCAACTAAATTAATAAAGGTTTGAGTATCTTGTATAAGTTTTACATCTTTTAATGTATTAGAAACTTCTTCAAGACTTTGACCTTCTAAGATTTCAAATGTAACTAATTCTAAATCTTCTCCAGGTTTATCATTTGATTTATCATTCTCTTGGGAGTCCTCTACAGCATAATCTGTTCCTGTTATGACTGCAATTAATTCCCTGTTTAAAATATTATCATTTACTTCATAAGAACCAGGTTTTAAGCTATCTAATAGTCCAGCTCCTTCCATTTGTAAGATTAAAGATGGCGGATCTGATATTAATCCAACATCCTTTAACATCTTAGCAACCTGTTCTGGACTTTGGTTTCCCATAATTTCAAAGGATATCTTTTTACCATTGTTTTCTACAAGGACTTCCTCATCATCACTTGGAAGTTCCCCCCTATATACAACTTTTGCAGGACCATTATCTACTGGTTCTTCAATTTTTGTGTTTAATTTACTATCTATTAAGTTATTCTCAGAAAGAAAACCAATTTGAAAAAGTTTGTCTAGTCTTGAATAAATAATTAGGCCTAATAAGAGAACTATTAGGACTATAGATAATTTTGAAATGATAACATTTATAATATCTAAGATTTTATTATAAAAGTTTTTCAATTTATCTCCTTTCAACCTTATTAGCCAACTTTAGTGTAATTAAAATTATTAGCTAATATTCTAATAAATATAGTTTATACATTTTAATAGAAAATATCAATAGATTTAACCTATAACTAACCAAAATGTCATAATCTTGTCACTAAATATAAGTTTTGGAAAAGTATTTGAATTAAGTTATAATAGTAAATAAGACTAGATAAGTAGGAGTTTAAATGAGAGAAATAAGAATTACCGAAAATGAATCAGGACAAAGACTTGATAGGTATATTAGAAAATACCTTGGTGAAGCCAGCCTAGGTTTTATTTATAAACAAATTAGAAAAAAGAATATTTTGGTAAATAAAGCTAAAGCATCAGAAAAATATATTTTAAAAAATAACGACTTAGTTCAAATATTTTTTTCTGAGGAGACAATAGACAACTTTAAAACAAAAAAAAGACTGATTAAATCAAATGTTAAGCTAGATATAGTTTATGAAGACGACAATATTATTGTAATTAATAAAAGGGCTGGAATCCTATCTCATAGTACTAAAAATGATTATTCAGAAGACAATATAGTTGATGGAATGATTGCTTATCTAAATAACAAAGGTGAGTATGATCCTAAAGACAAGTCTACCTTTAGTCCAAGTCTTGCAAACAGATTAGATAGAAACACATCTGGCTTATTGGTAGGTGCTAAAACCTATAATGCAATTCAGGAGCTTAACAAGGCACAAAGAAACAATCAAATAAAGAAATATTATTATACTGTTGTTTCTGGACAAGTCTACGGCTCTGAAATAGAATATGCAAGTATTGAAAAAATAAAGGATAAGGAAAATCTATCCAAAGTTTCTAAGTCTGAAAGTAATGATGTGAAGGATATAATCACAGGATACAAGGCCATAAGGACTGGGAAAAATTATTCACTATTAGAGATAAACCTAATCACTGGAAGAACTCACCAAATTAGAGCCCATTTATCCTATTTAAAGATGCCAGTAATAGGGGATACAAAATATGGAATTAAGACAGCTAACAAATATTTCAAAGAAAAGTATAACTTAAATCACCAACTTCTTCATTGTTACAAAATGGAATTTTTAGATTTAGAAGGAGACTTGGAATATTTAAAAGATAAAGTATTTAAAGTAAATATGACCCCTTTAATGGAAAAAGTTGTGGAAGGAGAAATTGATGAATAATTTTATAGTAGATGATATTAGAAAAAATGAGGAAATAAAAACCTATTATGATTATGCAAAAAATAAAGTTACTTCTTATAAGGATTATCCTGGGATTTTAGAAGATGGAATTTTAGTTTCTCTAGGAAAAGAAATTAAAGATGGATCTAAGGTAGAATTTTTAGGTTTGAATAATAAGTGGGGAACTAAAACTTACACAAAAACTTTAAGTTTTATTTTTTCCATGGCCTTTAGAAATATTTTTCCAAATTTAAAAGCTGACTTAAACCATTATCTAGGTTCAGGTCTTTATATAGACTTTCAAGAAAAATCAGACAATGGAGTAAATATAATTAACAAAAGTCTAACATTAGAAGAAATCGACCAAATAGAAAGAGAAATGCAAAAAATTATTAATGCAGATTTACCTATTGAGACCTTTGAAATGACTTTGGAAGAAGCAAAAACTTTGTATAAAGACTTAGATAAAGAAGTCTTGAGACTTTTAAATACTCTTCCATCTGAAACAAATATTGATATTGTTAAGTGTGGAGTCTATGTAGATTTAACTTATTCTATCCTTGCTCCAAGTACAGGATATATTAATTCTTTTAAATTAATGCAATACTATCCAGGAATTCTTTTAATTAGCCCAAATAGGATGAATGGATTTAATGTGGATAATTATAAAGAAACTCCAAAATTAGCCAAGGTATTTCAAAATTCAACCCTTCAATACAAGAGGCTAGGGCTTAATACCTTAACTGAAATTAATGAAAAAATCCTAAGAGGCGAAGGAGAAAAAATTATTAAAATATCTGAAGCAATTTTCGACATAAACTTAGTTGATGTTGCAGAAAAAATAAATTCAGACAAAGATATTAAAATAATTTTGATTTCAGGTCCAACTTCCTCAGGAAAGACTACTTTTACAAACAAGTTAAAGGTCCATTTAGAGGTACTAGGTTATTCACCAATTATGATTTCTATGGACGATTATTTTGTAGATAGAGAAAAAACTCCCCTAGGAGAAGACGGAGAATTTGACTTTGAGTCTCCTTATGCAGTAGATCTTAACTTATTTAATAAGGATATGTATAGATTATTAAATATGGAAAAAATTCATCGTAGAAAATTTGACTTCTTAACAGGCAAAGGGCTTTATACAGAAGAGTATATTGTTCCAGGGGATAAGGAACTAATTATGATAGAGGGAATACATGCCCTAAATCCATTATTATCTTCCATGATACCTGAAAAGAATAAGTTTAAAATATATATTTCTGCCCTTAACCAAGTAAATTTAGATGCACATAATAGGGTGTCAACTACTAACGGTAGAATAATTAGAAGAAGTGTAAGAGATGAAAGGGAAAGGGGATACAGTATAGAAGATACCTTAAGAATGTGGGAAAACATAAGGCCTGCAGAAGAGAAGCATATATTCCCATACCAAGAAGAAGCAGATGTATTAGTAAACTCAGCCTTACCTTATGAAACTAATGTATTGAAAAAACACATTGTTCCAATGTTAGAGTCTATTGAACCTAGTTCAGACTTCTACAATGAGGCTAGAAACTTACTGAGGATGTTAAGTTATTTTGTTTCAATTGATGACGATTCCTTAGTTAGTAGTGAATCTTTACTAAGAGAATTTATAGGGAGAAGATAAGATGAAATATGCAATTGGTATTGATTTAGGTGGCACATCTGTAAAGGGAGGACTAGTAAATAGCCAAGGAGAAATAATTGAGCAGAAATCTATTCCTACAATATCAGATAGCCAGGAAAATCTAAAGGCTATTAACAGTCTAATAACTGATTTAAGAAAAGATAGAGAAATAGTGGGAGTTGGGATTGGTTCTCCAGGATCTATAGACTCAGAAAACGGAAAAGTATTAACTATTGGTGGAAATCTAAAAGATTGGACAGGAATAGAAATAAAGGAATATGTTTATAAGAATCATCTAGACTTAGAGATTAAAGTAGAAAACGATGCCAACTGTGCTGGCCTATGTGAAATGTGGATAGGATCTGGAAAAGGTTATAAATCTGCAGTTGGAATTACCTTGGGTACTGGTTTAGGTGGGTTTTTATTCCTAAAAAACGACTTGATTAGAGGAGACAAATATAGAGGTTCAGAGCTAGGACATACCATACTATATCCTAACGGAAGACAATGTAACTGTGGCCAAATGGGATGTACAGAAAGATATGTTGGAGGGACTGGACTAGAAGAAACATATTTTGAAGTATCTGGAATACACAAATCTGGAGAAGAAATAATTAGTTCAGTAGCTTCAGATGAAAATGCAAAAAAAACAATAGACAGGTTTACTGATGATTTAGCAACATCTTTAGTAACATTTAAGAATTTTTTTGACCCTGCTATAATAATTATTGGAGGGGGAGTAATTAATTCATCCCATGTTTGGTGGGATAAAATGATTACTAAGTATCAAGAAAAGATAAACTCAATAGATGAAATGCCAATTGTTAAAGCAAAATATCTAAACTCATCAGGTATAATAGGCGCTGCTTCATTAATTTTGAATAAAAATGAGTAAATTAATTATTAAAAACATAGGCTATGATTTTGGCCAAGAAAATTTAAAAAAATTAAAAGACCTATCTCCCTATGAGAGATTAGGTCTACTTTTTGTACTACCAAATTATCAACAACTAGAAAAAATTAGGTTGGACTTTGCAAGGGAACTAGGAGGTATGTTTCTTGATAACATAGTAACCTTTGATGATTTAATAGACAAATATTTTGAAAACAAAATGAGAACAATCTCTAGGGAACAAGGGGCTTGGATCATAAAAAAAATTCTTGAAGGAAGGAATGATTCTAAAATTTCCAATTCTTTAGGAACTTCCAAGGAAATTTATTCTTTGATTTTAGACCTTAAATCTAGACACTTGTCTCCTAGGGGAATTAAAGCCTTTATTAATAAAGAAGATATTTTGTTTGAAATTAATGAAATATACAAAGACTACGAAGAATTCCTAGATGAAAATAATTTAGAAGATGAGGTTGGACTTTATATTAAATCTAATATAGTCAAAAAGTTACCTGAAAATATAATTATCAGTGGTTTTATTGATTTTAGACCACAAGAGCTAACTGCAATTAAAAAGATATTGAAACAAGGTGTGAACATAACTATCCAATATCCATTTATGTCACATTATGAAAATAGGATTTTTGAAAAAACTATAAATAGTTTGAAAGACCTTGGCTTTGAAATAGTTAGAGAAGTGGAAAACAAACAATCAATAGCTATGGACTTATTTTCTAAAGAAAAGAATATTTATGAAAAAAATGTTACCTTACTAATGGCTTCTAACCCATATTACGAAGTTAGGGAGGTTTTATTTTATATTGAAGATCTACTAATTTCTGGCCAAGATGTAGAAGATATATCCATAATAATAACAGATGAATATGAAGATATAATAAAAAATGTATCAGAAGAAGTTGGTATTAAAATAAATTTATTAAAGGAGCAAAGGGTAACAGATATTACTTTAGTTAAGTCTATTGTAAATCTGTTGGACCTAATAAGGACTCCTGATAAGAAGAAGCTAATTTCATATCTTTTTGATTCTAATTATAACGAAGATTTTTCCAAAGATAAGGAATTAATATTGGAGACTATAAGGACACTTGATTATAAGGGGATATTTTTTGATTATGAATTAGAAGGTCCTCCCCTTGAGTTTATTAATAAAATAAGAACTATTATAAAAGACTTTAATCAAGATCCAAAGAAAGTTTTAAAAGAGATTTTTGCGAAGAATTATTTGCATAACCTTATTATTAGTCATTACCGAAAGCACAAAAATAATCTTGTCTTATCAGAAAATTTAAAGGGACTAAAAATTCTAGAAAATTCCTTAGATGAGCTATTTAATTTTTATAACCTTATAGAATTAAGCCCAGAGGATACCTTAGAAATTTTGATAGAGAGTATTTTAGGAGATACTTATTATACCAATTCCAATGAAGCTGGAATCCAGGTATTTAAAAGTATAAATTCCTTAGGTTCAAAATCAAAGTATAGGTTCTTATTGGGAATGAATTATAATTATCCACAAAAAAGTAGGGAAGGCTTATTGTCAAAAGTAAGATACAAAGAAGTACTTTTAAATCTAAATATTGATATTAATAATAACCAAGATGAATTAGACAACGAGATATTAAAATTCGCAGATATTGTAGGAAATTCTGAAAACTTATTTTTGTCTTACACTACTAACGATATTGGACTAAAGGACAACTTCTCTATATTTGTAAAAGACTTAAAATCCAGAATTAGTAATATAAATAATTTAGAAGTATATTCTTATATTGGTTCAAATTTTATTGATAGGTCTAGGTCTGCTTCTAGATTTGTAAAAGATATATTGACTTCAAATAAAAACAATATAGATATTAATTATTATGACTTTGAAAATCTATCTCAAATAAATGAAAAGTTTTCAAGTCATTATAAAAGATATACAAAAGACCTTAGTTTTTGGGGGAAAATTAACTCCTACAAGGATCAACTAAATTCAACTTATTCTCCTAAAATGATTCAAACTTATAGGGACTGTCCATTTAAGTTCTATTTGTATTATGTATTAAAATATAAAAGTAAAGATTTAGAATATCAGGATGAATTTTCTAAAAATAAAGGAAATTTTTACCATGAAGTATTAGAAAAGTTCTTTAAGACTGAGGGTTACTTGGACTTTAATGAT
>CAMEGD010000006.1 GCA_945916025.1 uncultured Clostridia bacterium | reverse complement strand
AAACTAATTATATCATCTTTAGTTTTTAATGATGTTAACATATAATTACAGATTAAAGTTATAATAAAATTAAAAAGGTAGAAGAAGCTTCTTCTTTGTTATAATTTATATATTAATATTAAAAGAGGTAAATTTAAGTACAAAGAAAGCAGAAATAATTCCAGAAATTCAAAAACTATTATACACAAGATAACCTGTATAATATTAGCTTTAGTTTCCTTTATTGCTTTAATAAAGTTTATGCCATTAGAAACTATAGATACAGAATTTCCATTATATTATGACTTTTTTAATTTTATTTTCGTACTTTCTTATTCAACATTATTTTAGGACTTGTTGGTCACGTAATAAAAAGAATTACAAATAGAAGAATAGCAGTTATTTTAGCCTATATATTCTTCATTTTAGGTTTTATATATCTTATGAGAGCATATCCAAATAGGTCTACCCTCATACTAGTATTTATAGGATTATTAGTTGTATATCTATAAAAACTCTATTAGACTTATTATATAAGCATTAAAAATAGTATAGATTACTAAAGAAGGGAGTAAACTTTGAATTATAAAAATATAAAAATATCCCTAGACGTATTAGCAGAAGAAAACTATAAGGAATTTGTAAAAGCCCTAATAAGTTTTGAAAAGGGAATTGAAGATGAAAGTGTTTTAGATAGGCTTTATGAGAAGTTTATGGAAGATGATAATATGGGATTACTAAATGATGGGTTTGACCAGCATTTAAGATAATTTATTAGGTTATTAACTATGATATAATTATTAAGTAGTTTAATATAAATGAAAAATACTATTAGGAGATGATATTTTGGATAAAAAGTCATTAAAATACGACAAAACAGACCCACTATCAATTGAAGAATATGCTCAAAAACTAATAGGAAAAACCTTTAATGATGTTATCGAAGACTATTATATCGAGGAGTCAATGAATAGTGCAGCTGAACCAGAGTCAGTATATAAAATTGCTAATACTATAGAAAAAAATAGTAATAAGGGAAAGGGTAATCTAGGTCAAATAATTGAAGAACATTATTTCTATTATAAACCTAATATTGATTCTAATCCTGACTTTTCAGAAGCTGGTGTAGAATTAAAAGTTACCCCATACAAAATCAATAAAAATGGTAGTAAGTCAGCCAAAGAGAGACTTGTCATTACAATGATTGATTTTATGAATGTTTATAAAGAAGAATTTGACAAAAGTGGACTTTGGAATAAAGCAAAATTAATGCTTCTTATTTATTATCTTTACAATCAAAATTTAATATCAAAATTTGATTATAGAATTGATTATGCTAAATTATTTTCTCCACCAAAAGAAGATATTGAAGTTATGAAGCATGATTTTGATGTAATAATACAAAAAATAAAAGATGGGAAGGCTCATGAACTTTCTGAAGGAGATACTCTTTATTTAGGTGCTTGCCCGAAAGCTTCCACATCTAAAGACAGAAGAAGACAGCCATTTAATTATACTCCCGCTAAGCCAAGAGCTTTTGCCTTTAAAAACTCATATATGACTTATGTTCTAAATAATTACATAATTCCAGGTAAAAATACCTACGAGAATATAGTTTCTAAAGAAGAGGCGTATAATTTAGAGGAATATGTAACTAATAGAATTAGAAGATATAAAGGAAAAACAGTTGATGAATTGTGTGAATTATTTGAATTAGATTATGTAAAAAAACCTAAAAGCATTCAATCTTTAATTGTCTATAGAATACTTGGCATAAAAGGAAATCAAGCTGAAGAATTTGTAAAAGCTAATGTCGTAGTAAAAACTATTAGAATAACTAAAACAAATAAAATAAAAGAAAACATGTCATTTCCTAACTTCAAATTCAAAGAGATAATAAAGGAAGATTGGGATGATTCAGAGTTTGGAAATTATCTCAGAGAAACCAGGTTTTTATTTGTGGTATTTAAGGAAAATGCAAATGGTGAACTAGTACTTATGGGGAGTCAGTTTTGGAACATTCCGTATGATGATTTAGAAAATGAAGTACGTTTAGTTTGGGAAAAAACTAAAAGTGTAATTGAAAATGAACTAGAAATAAAAGTAAATGACAAAGGTATCAGATTTACAAATTTACCAAAACAATCAGAAAACAGAGTAAGTCACGTGAGACCTCATGCTCGAAATGCAGCAGATACTTATGAGTTGCCAGATGGCAGATTATTTACTAAACAATGTTTTTGGTTAAACAATACTTATATTTATGAACAATTAAAAGATGAACTAAAATTTGATCAAAATTAAAAAAAATGATATAATAAATCAAATATATTAGAGAGGCTTAATTAAATGGAAAAAACTGTTTGCGAACTATTCGCTGGTGTTGGCGGATTTAGATGCGGACTTAACAAAATAAAAACTAAAGATGATTTAAAGAAAGATGAAAAATGGAAGACAGTATGGTTTAACCAGTGGGAGCCAGCTGAAAAGACTACTCAATTTGCTCATGAGTGTTATATCTATAATTTTGGAGATATTGAAGATATAAAAGGAGAATATAAAACCAATTTAGATATTGAAAAAGTGGATAAAAAAGATATTCCAAATCACAACCTTCTAGTTGGAGGATTCCCTTGTCAAGACTATTCGGTAGCTTCAACTTTATCAACATCAAAGGGCATTGAAGGTAAAAAAGGGGTTTTATGGTGGTCAATAAGGGAAGTTTTGGAAGCAAAGAAACCTCCGTTTGTATTACTTGAAAATGTAGACAGACTTATTAAATCTCCTGCAAAACAAAGAGGTAGAGACTTTGGTATAATTCTTTCTTGTTTTCAAGAAGAGGGATATATTGTTGAATGGCGAGTAATAAATGCAGCAGATTATGGTTTTCAGCAAAGACGAAGAAGAGTTTTTATTTTTGCATACAAAGATACAACTAATTATGAAAAAAAAATTAAAGAAATCATATTTAATAATAAATTAGATGGAATCAAAAAAATCCTCCAAAAAGAAGGATTTTTTGCAAAGACATTTGAAATAAAAGATATTTCTATTGAAAAAATAAAGTCAACTGAACTTCAAGATAAAATTGGAGATGTGTCAAATAATTTTAAGTTCGATTTTGAAAATTCAGGAATTATGTGTGAAGGGAAGATATTTACCGTTAATAGTTTTCCTAAGTATGAAGGAAAAAATATAGTTTTAGGGGATATTCTGGAGACAGAAGAGGTTGACAATGAATACTTTATTCCAGAAGAAAAACTATATTATACTGACGAGAGTATAAAGCACAGTGATGAAACTGAGGGTAAATTACCTGATAAAGATAGACAAACTTGGCAATATATTAAAGGTGCAAAAAAAATTCCTAGAAAAACTCTGAGTGGACATGAGTATGTATTTTCAGAAGGTCCAGTTCCAATGGTAGACGAATACGATAAACCCGCTAGAACTTTATTAACATCAGAAGGTGGTTTTAGTAGGTCAACTCATATAGTTAGAGATAAGGTTTCAGGTAGAATTAGGAAATTAACAGCTATAGAAACAGAAAGAATACAAGGATTTCCAGATAATCATACAAAATATTGCTTGAGAAATGATGAAATAATTGAAATGCCATTAAGGAAAAGAAGATTTATGATGGGAAATGCTCTAGTTGTAAACTTAATTGAAGTTATGGAAAAAGAGTTGAGTAAAATTTTAGAAGATGAACAATTATAGCTATAAAATATAAAATTGCAACAACAATAAAAGATATTATTGAGTAGAAGGTATACTTGAATCCTAAGTCAGTCCATCATTGAATGGGCTGATTTTTGTAATCAAATAGTTATAGTTTTTCAGATACTTAAAGTATAATAAATTCACTTTAAGTATGTTCTTATATTTCACATTCATTTTAGGAGATAGTCATGTCTAATAGAGAAGATGTAGGTATTTTTTATGTATTTGATGAGAGAGAATATGATTTTTCGTTACCTAATAATCACAAGAAAATAAAAAAGAACAATGAAAATGTATTGCTTCTTTCTTCTGGGGTTAATTTTAAGTTACCTAAAATTGCTTTAGAGGAAACTTTATTCAATGATTTTGAAAACAATATTGTTGCTATAGATATTTTAGAAGATATGACTTATAGGTTTATAGATGGAGATTATGGTTTTGTAACTAAGAAAGAGTACGAATATAATGAAAAGGTAAGGCTTGAAGATGGAACTAGGATGTTTATGATTGGTAGATATTCTTATAAAGACAAGTCGATTGTATTAGAAATCTATAGTGATTTTGGAGTTATGTATTATCCTGAGCAACAAGAGTTTATGGAACCTATAATATTTACTGAATTATTAAAAGAAAATGAAATAAGAAATGCTTTAAATTTAGAGGAAATTTCTATAGATGACAGGTCTTGTGAGATTTTTTATTTAGATTATGAACACTAATACCCTTATGAAGAAAATGTTTTAATTGACTTTGGTCCTGATGATGAACAATTAAAAAATTTAGCAGACTGGATTATTAGTGAGCTTGAAAATTTGGAAGAAGAAAATGAAGATAGGGATTTTTCTGAGGGTTAATTTTAAAAAATATTAAATAATAAAAAATGTGGTAATATAATATAAAAGGGGTGACGGAAAAAATGGAAAATAAGTACACTTACAAGATTGCAACTAGGGATGATTTAGCTTTTACTGATGAGATTGAAAAGGAAGCACTACCTATTATTGATCCTTATTATAGGAATAATATCGACATCTATGATGGGGAAATTGAGGGAGATTTAATCATGGTCTATGAAGATGATTATCCTGTTGGAATGGGCAGGTATTCTTTCCACCCAGACAAAACTATGTGGCTTGAGACTGTAAGGGTTAGGCCAGATTATCAAAGAAAGGGAATTGGAAAGGGAATCTACGAAAATTACCTTAAGGCTGCAATAGACAAGGGAGTAAAGACTAT
The DNA here is from genome assembly GCA_945916025.1 of uncultured Clostridia bacterium. GTDB lineage: Bacteria > Bacillota > Clostridia > Tissierellales > Peptoniphilaceae > Neofamilia. Next base: position 21,555 of record CAMEGD010000006.1, on the reverse strand, counting down.
TAGACTTTATACTGAAGGTTTTAATGAAAAGTCTATGGGCCTTACTAAGAAAATGGGCTATGCCATTATTAAAAAGTACGACTACTATTCTCTTAAGGTAGAGGACGGACAAGTAGACAACATGGGCTTTGTACTAGAAAAGGACCTAGACAAGGTTATGGAATTTATTAATGCTAATCCTTGGACAGATATGATTTGTATAAACAATGTTTTTTATGAAGTTAATCCTGAAAATATTCAGTGGTTTATTGATCGGGACATGGTTTATGTTAATGACAATTCTCTGATGATTCTAGGTGCTAGACACAATAGGAAGTCTGTAAATTATATTGGATATATGGGCGGAGACTATGAAGAGTGCGTAAAGGCTGCTGTTTCCATGAGTAAGGGAAAGACTTTATCTATCGGTATTTCTAAGGACAATGCTAATCTTGGAAAGTATTTTTCTGTTTTTGAAAAGAGATATGACCTTGTTGTTTCTGAAAAAATTTTAGACTAAAAAATTGGACCTGGTTTATTCCAGGTCCTTTGTCATCTTATGGTTTTATATAGGAGTAACCTTCTTCTTGGAACTCGATTATTGTTACTACTCCTGCTGGTACTGTCCCTACAAAAGAATAAAGGTCTTCTTCTTCAACCTTATGTGTTTTAAGGGCGTTTTTACAAACTAAGAATTGTGCTCCTTTTTCTGCTAATTCTTTTAACTTGTCTTCCTTTTGGTCTAGACTTTCTTTAGAGCTCAGGTATTTTACTCCTTCTCCGTTTATTACTACTTTTAGGTCCAGGTCATCTAGGGCATTTGTAAGGTTTTCCAAATTTGCTAAAAGGATATTCCAACTTTTAAGTTCGTCTAAATGGAACAATACTTTATGGGTCATTTTGTCCTCCTACTTTTCGATTCCTACTATTCCAAAGGCTCCTTCTCCACCATGGGTTGAGATTACTGCACCAGAGCTTTGCCACTCAAGGGTCTTTACTCCAAAATCTCTTACAATATGTGAGATCTCTTCTTTATGTTCTTCTGATAATCCTTCTACTTGGATAAATTTTACTGTATCTAAATCAATATTAAATCTATCAAAATAGTCTTTTACTAGTCTTCTGTAGGCTATCTTAAAAGAGCCTCTGTATTTTTTACCAGCTACTAAATATCCGTCTTGTAGATCTATTGTTGGATAGATTTTTAGAAGTCTTGCTCCAATATAGGAGGCATTTGAGATCCTTCCTCCTTCTTTTAGGTAGACTAGGGTCTGTGGTAGGAATACAAACCTTACCCTTTCTCTTAAGTCTTCCACAAATGCTACTATTTCTTCTGGTGTCTTGTCAGGGTTGTTTTCTACAAATTTTGCTGTTTCTACTACTATCAGGCCTAGGCCTACCGATACGTTTTTGCTATCTACCATGTGGATGTTATCATAATTTTCTGCTGCAATTTTCGCAGAGTTATATGATACTGTTGTAACCGATGAGTAGGCAATATAAATAATTTCACAGCCTGGATATTCTTGGTTTATTTTATCAAACATCGTTATAAAGTCTTCGGGGTTTGAGCCTGAAGTCTTTGGAAGTTGTCCTGTCTTGCCATAATGACTAAATAATTCTTTTGGGGATATTTCTCCGTCATCATAGGTTTTTCCGTCTAAGGTTACATGCATTGGTACAACGTGTATGTTGTATTTTTCTACATATTCCTTTGGAAGGTCTGATCCGCTTTCGGTTACTAGAATATATTTTTTCATGTTCACTCCTATGAATTTACATATATAGGTAGTAATTGTTACTACTTATAGTTAATAAAATTATACCATATTTTTTTAGTAATTCACATTATTTTAGAGTCATTAGAATTTTAGCCAATTACTTTTTTTAATTAATTGGCTTTTTATTATTAGGTTAATATCTTCTTTCACAAAAAAAAGCAGCTCTATTTTGTATGAGTTACTTAGCCCAGAGTATATTATTATATAGCCTAGAAAGTCTGGAAGGATATTTACAAATCTTAGATTAAAGTCTAGGCTTATTATTACTAATCCCCAGAATATTTTGTTGAGCTCTTTATTCATTTTGACCTCCTATTTATTGCATTTCTAGTAGCCTTTATAAGGTCCTTGTTACTAAAATTCCTATAATAAGCTGCATTAAAGAAAACTTCGTAAGTATTTCCTTTTAAATCCTTAAAGACTAACCTTGGATAAATATTTAGATATATTGCATCTCCCAGCTTATCTATTTCGATTATGGATTCTAGTTTGATTGTTTGGCCCTTTTTTATTTCTATACCTTGAATTTCTCTATAGTCTTTACCATTTATTGTAAGGGTAAAGTTTCCAGGAATGTCTTCCAATAGGTCGCTTTCCACTTTTTCTAATACTATGTCTTTTAAGGCTTTTAAGGATTCGGTTTTTTCACTTATTCCTTGATAGCTAGTTGAGGATGAATTTAGAGATTCTAAAAGACCTGATTTTTCTTGGCTTTTAAAATATACAATTTTTCCTAAATCTATACTTTTGGAATCACCCTTATATTCATTATAGAAAACTTTGTGTATTATAAGTTTATTATCCTTTTCGTCAAATGGGAGGTTGAATTCATATGCATTTAACTGAAAGGGATGGTTGTCATTGGTGTTGGTATTTTCAAAGACATAAAAAAATCATTAGGGAAATATTCATAAAGGCCTATTGGGTCTTTTCCATCTATTTGAATGTATGGAGAATTAAAGACTTTGTTGAAACTAAAGTCTCTAACCACATAGATATGTTCAGAATCATTGAGTTGCCCATCAGTAAAGGGCTTTTCTATGTAATTTTTAAGGGCTATTGGCTCTTCTATCCTATAATGATAGATGGAAAATATTGATAAAAGGGTCAAGATTATTGCAACTGTCCCTAATGTTTTTAAGCTTTTGTTCATAAGACATCTATAAAAAAAGATACATATATTAATATTATATTAACACATATATCTTTTTAGTTATAACAATAAAGTTATAGCATTTAATTGTAAATCCTACTTGTAAATGGGATTTCTTCTACTCCCTCTAGGGAGTTTAGCTTTATAGCTAGGTAGAAAAAATAACCTGATAGAAGGTTTAAAAAGTCTAGTAGGCCATTTGGAACTACACTTTCTGATAGTTCAATATGTCTATATACTAGTCTAACTAAGGCCTTAGCCTTAACCCTTAGAAGGTGGGATTCACAGCCTAGTTGACCTCCTATTGGAAGTAGGAAACCCTTTAGTGAGTCCTTAACTTCTTCTCCTAAGGTATCTATTTTGTTTTTTAGGTCTTCTATTTCTTCGTCACTTATTAAAAACTTTGTCCTTAGGGTCGGGTTAGCGTGATAGATTAATTCTGCTATGGTTTTTAGGTCTTGTCCTAAGGCTAGCTTTTCTTCTTCTTTTATGTTTGATTTTAAAATGTTAGCCCTTAATAGGCCAGTTCTACTTGACAATTCGTCTGTAAAAATTTCAAAATCGCACCTAAGGTCCCTGCTATCATCCCTTAAGAATGGATAGGCTTCATAGGGGCTCTTGTATTTTTCTGTCATAATATCACCCTTATATTGCCTTTCTAATGTTATTTTCTCTAGTTATATGACTTACTTGTTTCCATTGGTATAGGGAATCTGTCATAAATTTTCCTACGTCCATATTGAAACTGTTGTTTAGTTTTTCTATTGGAAAGGCGTTTTTTGTTGTGAAACTTTGGCACTTTCCATCTTCTAATAGTAGAATCTTATCAGCAAAGGATAGGGCCATATTAATATCGTGTAGGACACTTATTATGGCTCTGTTATCTTTTTTTGCCCATTCTTTTAGATATTCCATAAGTTCTATTTGGTAGGTAAGGTCCAGATGATTTGTAGGTTCATCTAGGAGGATTATGTTAGGCTCTTGGGCAAATACCCTAGCTAACATTACCCTTTGGAGCTGGCCACCTGATAGTTCTGTTATGGACCTGTCTTTTAGGTCATAGGACCCTGTAATTCTTAGGGCTTCTTCTACTATTTCTTTGTCTTTCTTTTGGTCTGTATCAAAAAGGCTAGTCCTGTGAGGGTATCTTCCCATCATTACTGTCTCAAATACTGAATAAGAAAAGGTTACGTTAGAAAATTGGCTCATTAGGCCTATAATCTTTGCCACTTCTTTTCTCTTTGATTTTTTTACTGATTTTCCACATGCAACTACTTCTCCTTCAAAGGGAAGGATGTGATTAATAGCCCTTAGGAGGGTAGTTTTTCCTGAACCATTAGGCCCAATGATACAAAGCTTTTCGTTTTCGTATAGGTCAAAGGACAAGTTGTCTATGATTGTCTTGTCCCCATAACCACATGATAAATTTTTTATTTGTAGTAGGGGCTTTTTTATCATTTTACTTCCTCCTTGATATTAGATAAATGTATATAAAAAATGGCGTTCCAATTAGGGCTGTTATGGACCCTACTGGGATTTCACTAGGTGAAAATAAGGTCCTTGATATTAGGTCACAAACTACCATAAAGGCCCCTCCCAAAAGGGCACTCATTGGTAGAACCCACCTGTGGGCTGATCCAAAAAACTTTCTTACTATGTGGGGAGTTACCAGGTCTACAAAACCTATAATTCCAACATAGGAGACTATTGATGCTGTTAAAAAAGAAGATGTAGTAATTAGGATCCACTTTTCTTTTTTCATATCAATTCCTACACTAAGGCTGTTTTCTTCCCCAAAGGTCATAATATCCAGCTCCCTTGTATGAAGCATAAAAAACATTAAAGATCCTATTAGGACTACAAACATAATTAAGATTGAGGACCATTCTATTGAGGAGAAGGTTCCAAGTTGCCAAAGTAGGAGCATGTGAGTATAGTCTGGATTTACTGCAGCTATGGTAGTCATTAAGGCATTTAGAAATAAAGACAGGACCATACCTGCGAGGATAATTGTGTTGTTAGATAGGCTTCCATCTAGTCTCTGAGCTATTGTAATTGCTATTATTACAGATACTAGTCCAAAGACTGTTCCCACTACTGGTAAAAGTAGGGTAGACAAAAAGCCTATTGATATTTGTGATGTAATTACAAGGGCAGCTCCTAGTCCTGCCCCTGAAGATACACCTAACCCATAGCTAGATGCTAGAGGGTTTTTTAAAACGGATTGCATAATAGTTCCACTAATAGCTAGGGCCGAACCTGCTATAAAGGCAGATAGGACCCTTGGTAGTCTAATCCCAGTAATCATCCCATAATAAAGGGGCTTTATCCCTTCATCTAAAGGAGTCTTGAAGAGAAAAGATTTTAGAATACTAAAAACTTGCCCTCCTGAGATTTTTGCACTACCTATTCTTATTGCCAAATAAAGAGACAATATACTTATCAGGGATAGTATTATTAAGCCACTTTTTCTTTTACTCATAAATATCTGGATAAACCACCTTAGCCATTTCATTTAGGGCCTTAACTAAATTTTCGTTTGGTAGGGAAGAGCTGGAATTGTCTATATAATAGACTTCCTTGTTTTTAACTGCCTCTACTTCTCCCCAGCCATCCCTACTTAGGATTTCTGCTACTGGGTCTTCAACATAGGTTACATTAGTTAATATTACATCAGGATTTTTTGCTACTAGGCCCTCTTGTTCCACTGATAGCCATCCTTCTTGATCACTTAGAACATTTTCTGCTCCAATGATTTCTATTAGCTCATTTAAATATACATTTTTTCCAAAACTGTAGGAGTTTGGAGCTGCAGCTATTTCAAAGTACACAGTCTTTTTGTCTGTGATTGTTGAGCTAATTTCTCTAACTTTTTCTATTTCTGCCTTTAGAGTTTCTACGATTTCAGTTGCTTTTTCATTTTTATCTAGGACATTTCCCAAAAACATTATATGTCTTTCAAGTTCTTCTAGACTGTTTGCTGTTGGAATATTTATTACTGTAATCCCAAGGTCTTTTAGGTCCTTATATAGGTCCTTTCCGCTTATGTCAGTAACTCCTGAAACAAATACTAAATCTGGTTCTAAACTAGCTAGGACTTCTGTATCTGGAGCCATCATATCAAAGGTTGGAAAATCAGCATTTATTTCTTCATATCCTAAAAGTTGACTTTGGGTGTCGATTCCAACAACCTTATCAACTTGACCTAAGTTTATAATAGTTTCCAAGTATGATGGAGCCATAACTACAATTTTGTCTACACTTTCTGGAATAGTAATTGGGCTACCACTTGGGTCTTCAGTTGGTTTTTCTGAACTTGTAGCTTCTTCTGTAGTTTCATTTGTTTCTTCAACTACTTTATTTTCAGGACTTGTAGCTTCTTGTCCCTTGTCTGCACATGCACTTAGTCCGATAGAAAGGACTAAAACCATGACTAAAAGGAAAATTCCCTTTAGATTTTTTAAGATACTTCTTTCTTTCATATTCTTTCCTCACTTATTTTATTGAGGGGTAAAAAAACAAAAGACCTTGAAAGCTCAAGGTCATTGGATTTAAATACAAAATCGAAATATTACCCCTGAAATATTTCTTAATTTGGTAAAGGAAAAGTGTCGTGACTCAAAACTCTTAGGTTTTTACAGTAGCAAGGGTGCTGTTACGGATTCTAACCGTATTCCTTTTGTCTTTGCCAATTAAATATGAAATTGTACAAGTTAATTGTAACTCAAGTCTTCACATTTTACAAGGTCATTAGTTTTTGAGATTAATTATAAATTGTCTTAACTTATGATAGAATTAAAGGAGCAAATAACTTTTAGGAGTTGAGATATATGAATTTAAATTTAAACTGGTATCCAGGCCACATGAAAAAGACTTCTGAGTCTATAAAAGAAAACCTAAAAAAGGTAGACATAGTCTTGGAACTTATAGACGCTAGGGCCCCTAGGGCATCTGAAAACCCAATGATACCTGAACTAATAGGAGACAAGCCTAGGATTTTGATATTTAATAAGTCAGACCTTGCTGATCCAAAGGAAAACGACAGGTGGATTGCTTATTATAAGGAACGTAACATTTCAGTAGTATCTGTAAATGCAAATTCTGGAAAGGGAATATCTAACCTACTAGACGAAGTAGATAGGGTTATGGAAGACAAAAGACAAAGAGACAGAGATAGGGGCATAATATCTAACCAAGTAAGGGCCATGATTATAGGTGTACCTAACGTTGGTAAGTCTACCCTAATAAACTCCCTAGCAAATAGAAAGTCCACTAAGACAGGGAACAAACCTGGCATAACTAGGACCAACCAATGGATAAAGGTAGAAGATAGGATGCTACTACTAGACACTCCAGGGGTTTTATGGCCAAAGTTCCAATCTGAAGAACTAGCCCTAAACCTTGCCTATATTGGTTCTATTAAGGATGAAGTTTTACCAAAGGACGAAGTAGCCTTAAGACTAATAGAAAAACTAGGGAAGAAATATCCTGACCTTTTAGAAGAAAGATTTAATATTTCCATTCAGGCCACTCCTTTAGAAAATATGGAAGAAATTGCCAGAAAAAGAGGGGCAATTATGAGGGGAAGCGAAGTAGATTATTCTCGAGTAACTGATATTATCCTAGATGAATTTAGGAAGGGAACTATTGGAAGGATTAGTTTGGAGACTGTGTAATGTTTGATATAGAAAGGGACCTGATCCTTGAGGGGAAAAGGTACATTGTAGGAATAGATGAAGTAGGAAGAGGGCCCCTAGCAGGAGATGTAATAGTCTGTGCTGTGTGTTTTGACCTAAGGTGCCTTATAGATGAGGACCTAAAGGAAGATTTAATAGATGGCATAAAAGACTCTAAGAAACTATCAGACAAAAAGAGAAGGGAATTAGCAGGAAAGATTAAGGAAAAGGCCATAGGATTCTCCATAGCAGGAGCCCCTCCAAGGGTAATCGACAAGGTAAATATCCTACAAGCCACAATTATGTCTATGGAAAAGGCTCTAGAAGACCTTACTAAAAAGCTAAAGGAAAAGAACATAGTTCCAGACATGGTCTTAGTTGATTCTGTAAAAATAAAATCCAGCCTTCCTTGTACTTCCTTAAACAAGGGAGATGACCTTTGTTATACAGTAGGAGCAGCCTCAATTCTAGCCAAGGTTTATAGGGACAATCTTTGTAAAGAATGGGAAGAAAAATATCCCGGCTACGAATTCTCAAAGCACAAGGGCTACGGGACTAAGACCCACAGGGAAGCTCTTATAAATCTAGGCCCCTGCGAAATCCACAGAACTAGTTTTTTAAAAAACCTACAAAAATGGAAAGACCAAAGCAAGATTATAGGAGACCAAGGGGAAAACAAGGCCTTAGAATACTTAGAAAAAAACGGCTATAAGATAATAGGAAGAAACTACAAGGTCTACAGTGGAGAAATCGACCTAATAGCTAGAAAAGACCACTACCTTGTCTTTGTAGAAGTAAAGTCTAGAAAAGACGACTCCTATGGCTACGGCTATGAAGCAGTAGATAAAAACAAACAAAAGAAAATAAAAATGGCAGCAGAAATCTACTACCACTCCAATGGTCTAGAAAACTTGCAGCCTAGATTTGATGTTATAGAAATATATACTGACAAGGAAATAATAAACCACTATGAAGACGCCTTTTGGTAAACCACTAAAAGATAGGTAAATATGCCTATCTTTTTAACTTTCTATGGTATAATTAAAATAATAATTATTCATTAATTAGGAGGTTTTATGTTTTCTAATATAAAGACTTGTACCCTTGAAGGATTAAAGGGACATATTATAAATGTAGAGACTGATATTTCTAGGGGAATGCCTAAGTTTTCAATAGTTGGTCTTCCAGATACTGCCATAAAGGAGTCTTCTGAAAGGGCTAAGGCAGCTATAAAAAATTCTGGTTTTGAATTTCCAATTGCCAAGATAGTTACTAACCTTGCTCCTGCAAATATAAAAAAAGACGGAACCCAAATCGACCTAGCTATAGCACTTGGGATTTTAGCTTCCAGCGACCAGCTAGATATGGAAAGGGCTAGCCAGTACATATTTTTAGGGGAACTTTCCCTAGATGGTAGGGTAAATAGAATTGACGGAGCCCTACCTATGGTAATATCCTGTAGAGAACTAGGATATACTAAATTTATAGTTTCAGACCACAACAAAAATGAATGTGCAGTTGTCCAAGATGTGGAAGTCTATCCTGTAAAGGACCTAAACGATGTTGTGGGCTTTTTAGATAACAAGTTTATTATTGATAGGTTTGTTGTGGATTCATATTTTTTAGAAAACAATGAAAAGGCTTCTTTAAATTTTGAAGATATGAGAGGCCAGGAACAGCTAAAACGTGCCCTTGAGATTTCAGCTGCTGGATCTCACAATCTTTTAATGCTGGGACCTCCTGGATCTGGAAAGACCATGGCAGCTAAGAGGCTTCCATCTATCCTCCCAAGGCTTACCTTTGAGGAGGCTATTGAAGTTACAAAAATCTATTCTGTTTCAGGCCTTTTGAAAAACCAAGGCCTTATTACTAAGAGACCCTTTAGGTCTCCCCACCACACTGCCTCTATGGCATCCTTAATTGGTGGTGGAAAGATTCCAAAGCCAGGGGAAGTTTCCCTTGCCCACAATGGAGTCTTGTTTTTAGATGAATTACCAGAGTTTAATAAAAATGTTATAGAATCCTTAAGACAGCCAATGGAAGACGGAGTAGTAAATATCTCCAGGGTAAGTGCTACTTTACAGTACCCATCTGACTTTTTGTTTTTGTGTTCATTAAATCCTTGTCCATGCGGCTACTATGGAGATCCTACCCACGAGTGTACTTGTAGTCCTAGGGATATTAACAGGTATCTTGGAAAGATTTCTGCTCCTTTATTAGACAGGATAGACATCCATGTGGAAGTAAAGCCTGTGGAGTTTTCTGATCTTTCCTCTTCTGAAAAGTCTGAATCTTCAGAGTCAATTTTAGAAAGGGTAAACAGGGCCAGAGAAATCCAACTTGAAAGGTTTAAGAGCCAAAGGATTTATTCTAACTCCCAAATCCCAGACAAGTTAATAAACAAGTACGTAAAATTAGACAAGAACCTAAAGGGAATAATTCAAATGGCCTTTAAGAAGTATGCTTTTTCAGCTAGGGCCTATAACAAAATCCTAAAGGTTTCCAGGACAATTGCTGACTTGGAAGGGTCTGAAGAAATAAAGGACTATCACCTACTAGAGGCTATTAGATACAGGGTAATAGATACCAACTACTGGGGGAATAACTAATGAAAGATAGGGATATTTTAATTTATTTACACTCCTTGTTTTTAAATGACAAATATTTAGATTCTATTTTGGAATTGGAAAACCTAGAGGAAGTCTTAACTATGACTGAAGAAGAACTTAGGAATATTCCAAACTCAAAGGAAACTAGTATAGAAAAAATCCTAGAAAGTAGAAAAAAGGACTACATAAAAAAGCTAGTTGAAAATATTAATAAAAAGGCAGACCAAGTAATTACAATAATGGATGATGACTACCCAATGGACCTTAACTTTATAGAAAGACCACCAAGGGTCCTTTATGTAAAGGGAAGGGAATTGGATCTGTCAAATATAAGGATTGCCGTAGTTGGGGCTAGGAAGGCTACTGACTATGGAAAGTATGTAGTTGAGAAATTTGTACGGGAATTAAGTAGCCTAAATGTTACTATTGTAAGTGGTATGGCCCAGGGCATAGATGCTACTTCCCACAAGGTAGCCCTTGATAATGGGGCCTATTCCATAGGAGTTTTGGGAACCGGAGTTGATATTAAGTTTCCAGCTACTAACTCAAGGCTTTATGAAAGGATGTATAAGGAAGGGTCCATAATTAGTGAATATCCACTGGGAACTCAGGCCCAAGCCTTTTATTTTCCAGAGAGAAATAGGATAATTTCAGGATTATCCCAAGGGGTTATAGTAGCAGAGGCTAAAGAAAAATCTGGATCTTTAATAACTGCTAGGTGTGGAGCAGAACAGGGAAAGGAAGTCTTTGCAGTTCCTGGAAATATTAATTCTATTTATAGTATGGGGACTAATAAGTTAATTAGAGATGGAGCTATTCCATTAATAGAAATCGAAGATATTACATCAGTAATTCCTGAATTTTTAGACTATGAAAAGAAGGAAGAAGAAATTATTTTTGAATTGAATGAAAGTGAAAGGACAGTCTTAGACCTTATAGATAGAGGCCTAAACCATATAGATAAGATTATGGAGGGAACACAGATGTCCATCCAAGAAGTCTCATCTACTTTAACACTTTTAGAAATGAAGGATATTATTAGACAAAGTGGAAATTCCGAATTTCATAGGAATTAATGTTATATAAGAAGTCAAAAAAAATTCCAACTCTCATCAATATTTTCTACTAAACTATCCATGATTTTCAAGCTTATATTTTCATAGTTAAGATAAAAACCCAAGGTTGCTATATTGTATATTATTCTAATTTCTAATTTTGAAAAAACACTTATATAATCTAGGTAATAATTAATATTGTCTATATTAAATTGATTAATGTATAATGCCTTAGAAGTTGATGGGGCTAGTGAGAAAATTTTAAGTGCTTTTAAAGTCTAATTCTAATATGGAAAATGAAGTACTTTATCAGTTTTTGGATTTAAAACCTATTATAATAGAAGATAAAGAAGTAGTTCCTGAAATTTTACTTGGCCTAGACTATGGTGATTCAGACTATCCTAAGGGGATTGACAGTGTACATTTAGCTAGGATGAGAGACCTAGATGGCCTTTCCTTTTATGGTAGGATACACTATTTCTTTCGAGCTTATAACAGTATATACACAGTTAAAGTGGGAACTTTTTTGAAATTGAAAATTCTAAGGAAGGTATAGATTTTCATGAACAAAATCCTGGGAAAAATGGTAGTGTAAACATATCTTTTGAAAGTGATGAAAAAGACCTTGAGTCTATCAAAATTATTTCTGAAGATAAAAGATTCTATTTTCCAGATTTAGGAAAATAATTATAGGATTATCAGCCCTAAGAAAAATTCTTCGGGTTTTTTTAATGTAAAAATTTAAGGTTTGCTATTGAGAATTTGTGATGATAGAATATGAAGCAATTATAAAATATTTTTATCAAGGTGGAATTATGGAAAATATATCTTTAAGGACTAAGGTCTTAAGTGCTCTGTCTCTTTTACTTGCAACTATATTGTGGGGCCTAAATTACATAGCCCAGCAGGAAGGTTCAAAGTTTATGGGACCTTTTACCTTTAATACTACTAGGATGTTTATAGGGGCTGCTGTTGTTTTACCTATTTTACTTATGAGAAATTATATAGAAACAAAGGACCTTAGCTTTTATAGGCCAAGGGATAAAAGGAAGAAGACCTTACAAGGTGGTATAATTTGTGCCTTTGTTTTAGTAGGGGGAATCTCCAGTCAACAGGCTGGCATTGGTCTTACTACTGTTGGCAAGGCTGGGTTTTTGTCTTCTTTAAGTGTAATCATAGTTCCACTTATTGGAGTTTTAAGGGGGAAAAGGGTAGAGCTTTATCAATGGGTTGGAATAATAATGGCTTTAATCGGCGTTGGATTAATTAGCCTAAACCAAGTTACTGGTATAAATACTGGAGATTTGTTTATGTTACTTTCTGCCTGTTTCATTGCCTTGCACATTTTATTTGCTGGACATTTTAATAAGGTGGTAGATTCTTTCCAATTTTCTTTTTTAAGGTTTTTCTTTGCAGGTTTTATATGTTTAAGTCTAGCCCTATTATTTGAAGATATAGATCTTGGTTTAATGAAAAATGCCCTGCCTGCTATTTTGTTTTCTGGAATTATTGGTTCTGGAATTGCCTTTACTTTAATGGCCCTAAGCCAAAGACACCTAAGTAATATTACTACTTCTATTATTATGAGCTTAGAGTCTGTTTTTGCTGCTTTAAGTGGCTGGCTAATTTTGGACCAAGTTCTAACTCCAAGGGAACTACTTGGTTGTCTTGTAGTTTTTGCTGCTGTTTTAGGTATGCAAATCTATGGTGAAGTTAAGGCTAGGAGGGGAAAAGTCTTTAAAGAGGAGTTTTAGAATGTAAACCATAGTTTATTTCTTTTTTAAAAATAATTGAAATTATAGATATAATATGATACCTTTTGTACTCAAGGATGGTGAATATGGCGAATAAATTAGTAATTGTAGAGTCTCCGACTAAAGCAAAGACAATAAAGAAGATGTTAGGAAGTACGTACAAGGTTGTAGCTTCTGTTGGACACATTAGAGATCTTCCTAAGTCTACTTTAGGGGTAGATATTGATAACAATTTTGAACCTAAATATATAAATATAAGGGGCAAGGGTCCCCTAATTAAAGACTTAAAAAAAGAAGCTAAAAATGCTAAGACAGTATTACTAGCTACGGATAATGACAGGGAAGGAGAGGCTATTTCCTGGCACCTTGCCTATATTTTAGGAATGGACAAAAATGACAAAAACAGGGTTACCTTTAATGAGATTACCAAAGATGCAGTTAAGGAAGCCATAAAAAACCCTAGGGTTATTAACGAAGACCTAGTAGATGCTCAACAAGGCAGAAGGGTTTTAGACAGGTTGGTAGGTTACCAAATTTCCCCTATATTATGGAAGAAAGTTAAAGGGGGACTTTCTGCTGGAAGGGTCCAATCAGTAGTTGTAAAGATAATTTGCGACAGGGAAGAAGAAATTGAAAACTTTATTCCTGAAGAATATTGGTCCCTAGATGCAAATCTAAAGGCCAAGGGAGGAAAGTTTAAGTCTTCTTATTATGGTTATTTAGAAGGGACTAAGGAAGTAAAAGCTGATCTTAAGTCTGAAGATGAAGTTAACAAGGTGAAGAAAGGTCTAGATGAAAAGAATTTTACAGTTTCTAATATCAAACTGGGAACTAGATCTAGAAATCCAAAGGCTCCATTTACTACTTCTACTTTGCAACAGGAAGCTTCCAGATACCTAAACTTTACAGGTAGAAAGACCATGCAAATTGCCCAACAACTTTATGAAGGTATAAATATTGGTCAAGGGGGAACTACTGGTCTGATTACTTATATGAGAACTGACTCTGTAAATATCTCTGAACAAGCTATAAAGCAAGCTTACAAGTATATTATGGACACCTATGGGAAGGAATATGAGGAAGCCTATAGAAAATACAAGTCCAAAGGCAAGGTCCAAGATGCCCATGAGTGTATTAGACCTACTAATGTTTTTAATGTTCCCAAGGATATAAAGGACTCTTTAACTAATGACCAGTTTAAGTTATACAAGCTAATTTGGGAAAGGTTTCTATCTTCCCTTATGACTGCTGCAAAATATGACACTGTAAATGCTACCATTTCTTCTAACAAGCATCTTTTTAAGGCAAACGGCTCAAACCTAACCTTTGATGGTTTCTTGATTTTAAAGAGAAAGGGAGATGAAGACGACAAGGAAAATATCCTTCCTAAACTTGAAGAAAATGAAAAGCTAAAACTTCTTAGCTTAGATGACGCACAGCACTTTACAAATCCACCTCCAAGGTACACTGAGGCATCTCTAATTAAAACCTTAGAAGAACTTGGTATAGGAAGGCCATCAACTTATGCCCCTACAATTTCTACCATTACTAAGAGAAATTATGTGGAAATAGAAGAAAAGAAATTTATTCCTACTGAACTTGGCCAGACTGTAAACCACCTTTTAAATGAATACTTCCCAATGATTACCAACAAGGAATTTACTGCAGAACTGGAAGATGAACTAGACAAGATTGCAGATGGAGATGAAAACTGGAAGGAAGTTATCTCAGACTTTTATAAGGGTTTTGAGAAAAAACTAAGGATTGCGGAAAGTGAAATGGAAGAGGTTGAAATAGAACCTGAAGTTTCTGATATAGTTTGTGACAAGTGTGGAAGAAACATGGTTGTAAAAATGGGGAAATTTGGAAAGTTCTTAGCTTGTCCTGGTTTTCCAGAGTGTAGAAACACCATGCCTCTTTTAGAAAAAATTGATCTTAAGTGTCCAAAGTGTGAAGATGGAGAAATTATTAAGAGAAGGTCCAAAAAGGGAAGGGTATTTTATGGATGTTCCAATTTCCCAGACTGTGACTTTGTCTCTTGGGGAAAACCAATTGATAAGAAGTGCCCAGAATGTGGCTCTCTTTTAACTGAACCAACTACAAAAAATGGCAAGCTATTAAAGTGTTCAAGTGACAAGTGCACTTATGTTGAAGCAATTGAAGAACAAGCTTAAAGTCTAGATTTTATAAAACATCTTTTATTTCTTACCTCTTTTAGGGTATAAATATAAAGATGTTTTTGCTTTAGTAACTACTTTTTAAACATTATTATTTATACTGTGTTATAATTCATAATGGAAATAAGTAAAGTTATCAATGAGAAGAAATAATAGAAATTACCAATAAAGGAAGGGATAAACATGGGTTTATTTGATAAACTATTTGGTTCTTATAGTGAAAAAGAACTGAAGAAAATTGATCCAATAATCGACAAAATCATATCCTTAGAACCAGAAATACAAAAATTAAGCGATAATGAATTAAAAGAAAAAACTAATGAATTTAAAGAGAGATTCCAAAATGGCGAGAGCCTAGATGATATTTTGCCTGAAGCTTTTGCTGTATGTAGAGAGGCATCTTTTAGGGTTTTAGGTATGAAACACTACAGGGTTCAACTTCAAGGTGGGGTAGTTCTTCACCAAGGTAGGATTGCTGAGATGAAAACTGGAGAAGGTAAGACCTTAATGGCTACCTTGGCTGCTTATTTAAATGGACTAACTGGACAGGGCGTTCACATAGTTACAGTAAATGACTACTTGGCTACTCGTGATAGACAGTGGATGGGTAAAGTTTATGAATTTTTAGGACTTACAGTAGGGAATATTGTCCATGGTCTTAATTCTACAGAAAGAAAAGAAGCCTATAATGCTGATATTACCTACGGAACTAATAACGAGTTTGGCTTTGACTACTTAAGGGACAATATGGTTATCTACAAGGAGGAAATGGTACAAAGGGACCTGAACTTCGCCATTGTAGATGAGGTTGACTCCATTTTAGTTGATGAAGCTAGGACTCCACTTATAATTTCAGGTCAAGGGGATGCTTCTACTGATCTTTATACTAGGGCAGATGCCTTTGTAAAGAGGCTTACTCACAGGTATATTGAAGAAAGTGAAAGGTCCCAAGACCCATTTAATAGGGAGTTTAAGGAAGAAACTGTAGATTATTTAGTAGATGAAAAATCTAAGGCAGCATCTCTAACTGATATTGGGGTTGAAAAGGCTGAAAAATATTTTAATATAGAAAACTTGGCAGATGCTTCTAACCTAGAAATTGCCCATAATATTAAACAAGCCCTAAAGGCTAATTCTGTTATGAAAAGAGATGTTGACTATGTTGTGAAAGACGGAGAAATTATTATAGTTGACGAATTTACTGGTAGGATGATGCTAGGCAGAAGGTACTCTGAAGGCCTTCATCAAGCCATAGAAGCTAAGGAAGGCTTAGAAGTAAAAAGAGAGTCTAAGACCCTAGCTACTATTACCTTCCAAAACTATTTTAGAATGTACAAGAAGTTGTCTGGTATGACAGGTACTGCTAAGACAGAGGAGGAAGAGTTTAGGGAAATTTACAATGTGGATGTTGTGGAAGTTCCTACTAACAAACCAGTTATTAGAATAGATGACAATGATGGAATTTATTCTACTGAACAGGGAAAATACCTAGCTGTAATTGAAGATATTAAAGAAAGACATGCTAAGGGACAACCGGTTTTAGTAGGTACAGTTTCCATAGACAAGTCAGAAATTTTATCAAGTCTTCTAAAAAGAGCTGGCATAAAACACAATGTTCTAAATGCTAAGTTCCATGAGCAAGAATCTGAAATTGTTGCCCAAGCTGGTCGTTTTGGTGCTGTTACTATAGCTACTAACATGGCGGGACGTGGTACTGATATAGTTTTAGGTGGTAATCCAGAATTCTTAGCAAAACAAGAAATTAAGAAAAAGGGCTATCCTGAAGAAGTATTAGAGCAAGTTGATAGCTTTATTGAAACAGATGATGAAGAGATTTTAGAAGCTAAGACCCTTTACAAGAACCTAGTTAAAAAATATGAAGATGAAACTAGAGACGAGGCCAAAAAAGTAGTTGAAGCTGGTGGACTTCACATTATAGGTACTGAAAGACACGAATCTAGAAGAATTGACAACCAACTTAGGGGTCGTTCTGGAAGACAAGGAGACCCAGGTTCTTCTAAATTCTACATTTCTGCAGAAGATGACCTGTTAAGGCTTTTTGCTGGAGAAAAGTTTAAGACTGTAATGGATAGGTCTGATGTGGAAGAAACTGAATCTATTGAAAACCCAATTTTGACTAAGTTAATTGAATCTGCCCAAAGCAAGGTAGAGTCTAACAACTTTGGTGTTCGTAAAAACGTCCTAAAATATGATGATGTTATGAATAAACAAAGGGAAATTATCTATGCTGAAAGAAGAAAAGTCCTTGAAGGGGAAGATATTCATTCAGACATTGTAAAGATGGTTGAGGGCCTTATTAATGATGAGGTAAACTTTAACATTATTTCCAAGGGAGAAGAGTCCCTAAGAGACTATGAAGCCTTTGCTAGAGTATTAGAAGAATTATTTTCCTTTGGACCAGAAGAGTTTAAGGTTTTAGAAGGGGAAAAAGACCCAGCTAAATTGGAAGAAATTGTCTTTGACCTAGCTATGAAAAAATATGGTGAAAAGGAAGCTCAGTTTGGTGTTGATGCCTTTAGAGAAGTTGAAAGGGTAATTCTTTTACAAGTTGTAGATAACAAGTGGATGGACCACATTGATGCTATGGACCAACTTAAGAGGGGGATTGGCTTAAGAGCTATGGGTAATGAAGACCCAGTTAGAGCCTACAACAACGAAGGTTATGACATGTTTGAGGCTATGAACGATGCCATAAGAAGAGACACTGTAAGGGCATTGTACCACGTAGTAAACCCTGAAAGAATGGAAAGAAAAAGAGTAGCTAAAAACATTACTGAAGCTGGAGGATCAAGTTCTTCTGAAGACCTTAAGGGAAGAACTGTAGTTAGAAAAGGGGAAAAAATCGGAAGAAATGACCCTTGTCCATGTGGAAGTGGAAAGAAATATAAGAAGTGTTGTGGAGCATAATTAGGAGACTAGATGCAAAACTTATATATAGAAGAAGAAAGATTAAATAGTGTCAGGACCCTTGTGGAAAATCTTGGGAAGTCTTTGGATATTGAAAGTAATAGACAAGAAGCCAAGGGTCTTGAAGAAAAAACCCTTGAGCCAGACTTTTGGAACAATTCAGAAGAAGCCCAAGTGGTGATTTCTAAAATTAATCAACTTAAAAGCTCAGTAGACAAATACGATCACCTTGTTAGGGAAATAGAAGATGCCTATGTTTTAGTTGAGCTTTTAGGAGAAATGGAAGATGAAGATACCTATTCAGAACTTTTAAAGGCCCTTGAAACTTTAGAGAAGAAGTCTAAGGACTTTGAAATAGAGACCCTCCTAAGTGGAGAATATGATAAAGAAAATGCAATTTTATCTATCCATGCAGGAGCTGGGGGAACTGAAGCTCAAGACTGGGCTAATATGCTCCTTAGAATGTATACAAGGTATGGAGAGTCTAAGGGTTACAAGGTTTCGATTTTAGATATTTTAAAAGAAGACGAGGCTGGAATAAAGTCTGCTACAATTGCAATTGAAGGGACTAATGCTTACGGTTATATTAAGGCAGAAAAGGGAGTACACAGACTTGTGAGAATTTCTCCTTTTGATGCAGCAAAAAAACGTCATACTTCCTTTGCCAGTGTGGATGTTTATCCAGAATTTAGTGATGAAGTTGAAGTAAATATAAAGGATGAAGACCTAAAGATAGACACTTACAGGTCATCAGGGGCTGGTGGACAGCACGTAAACACTACAGATTCAGCAGTTAGAATTACCCATATTCCAACTGGTGTAGTAGTTCAGTGCCAAAATGAAAGGTCCCAAATCCAAAACAGAGAAAAGGCTATGCAAATGCTAAAAGCAAAGCTTGTGGCCTTGGCAGAAGAAGAACAAAAGGAAAAAATAGATGACTTGCAAGGAAACTATTCTCAAATAGCTTGGGGGTCCCAAATTAGATCTTATGTTTTTAATCCTTATTCTATGGTTAAAGACCACAGGACAAACATTGAGATTGGGGATACTGGAAGAGTTATGGATGGAGACTTAGATGTCTTTATAAATGGTTACTTGCAAAGTAGGGCAAATTCTTAATTAATAGAGGGTTTTATGAGGGATTTCAAACTAGCGATAAAGGAAATTATTCCTATAGTAAGTGCATATTTATTTGTAGGTATAGCCTGTGGAGTTTTATATAAGGAACTTGGCTTTTCTTTATTTGATATGGTCTTGTCCTCTATGACTATTTATGGAGGGTCGATCCAGTTAATGCTAGCCCCACTTATAGCTGGTGGAGAACCCTTGTATTTGCTTGCTTTAATGGGTCTTTTTATTGGGGGAAGGCAGCTATTTTATGCCATAGCCTTTTTAGAAAATTATAAAGATTATCACTTTTTAAAAAGGATATTTTTGGCCTTAACCCTTACTGATGAAATATACTCTATCGAAGTAAAACCAGGTTATGGGAAAAACGCCCACTCAAAGGAGAAAATGAACCTTATGGTTCATGGCCTTACATATTTACTTTGGATAGTTGCTTCTGCCATGGGTTATATAGGAGGGGACTTAATTCCCTTTGACCTAAGTGGAATAGAATTTTCTGCTACAGCTTTTTTTATGGCTATAGTTGTGGACCAATTTATGGCCTTTAATAACAAAAGCTCTTTGCTTATAGGTAGCCTAGCTTCTATATTTTATTTGCTGGTACTAGGGCCTGATGCCTTTATACTTCCATCTTTAATTACAAGTTTAATTATACTTACACTTTTAAAAGACAAGGTAAGACTTGAGGGAAAAAATGAATAATACTTATATTATATCTTCTATATTAATAGTAGCCTTAATGAATGCTCTAATGAGGGCCTTGCCATTTTTTATATTTAAAGATAAGGAAATCCCAAAGACTCTTACTTATTTAGGTAGGGTTTTACCACCGGCAATAATGATTACGCTGGTTATTTATGGACTAAGGCATACTAACATTCACATAAGACCTTATGGAATTCCAGAGTTTGTTTCCTTGGCTTTAGTTGCAATTTTACAAAAAATAAAGGACAACACCATTTTAAGTATTGTTCTAGGAACCCTTGTATATATGGTTTTAATCAGGTTTTTGTAAGATATTAAGGCAATATAAAAATTTTGTAAAAAAATGCTTGCATTTTAAATCAAAGCATTATATAATAGTTTATGCTGTTCGGGATGTAGCGCAGTTTGGTAGCGCACGTGGTTTGGGACCATGGGGCCGGGGGTTCAAATCCTCTCATCCCGACCATTATTTGCACTCATATTTTATGGGTGCTTTTTTTATGCCCTTATTCACTAAAAACAAGACATAGGTCTTTATTTTTGTTACAATAAATATAAAACTAACATAGGAGGAATTAGATGAAAATTTGTTTACTTTACACAGACTACTCAAACCAGACAGAAAAACAAAAAGAATTAAATCCAAATGGTGAAAAGTATATGCTTACTACTAGAAAAGCTATAAAGGAAGCCCTAGAAAAAAACGGTCACCAAGTTTTTCTAATGGCTACAGCTATAGATATGTTAGACAAGATCAAAGACCTTGGAGTAGATATAGTTTTTAATATGTCCTCTGGACTTAACTTTAAAAGGGAAATTGCAAATGTAGTTGGTATGCTTGAGATGATTTATATTCCATTTAAAGGATCTTCCTTGCCAACTCAAATAAAATGTCTTCATAAGTCCCTAACAAAAAGTATCTTTAAAGACTTTGGCATAAGGACTGCAGATTACCAAGTCTTTAAGACAGGAGATGAAATTCTAAGAGAAGACCTAAGCTTTCCCTTAATAGTAAAGCCAGACAGCGAAGGTAACAGTTTAGGAATTACTGGAGACTCCATAGCATATGACAAGGAAGGCCTATACAAGAGGGTCAAGTATGTAATCAATGAATACAAAGAAAAAGCTATAGTAGAAGATTTTTTACCTGGAAGAGAATTTACAGTTGGGATTTTAGGAAATACAGATCCAGAAGTCTTACCTATTTTAGAAATAGGCTTTCCAGAAACAAATACAGACATGTTCCAATCAGAGCAAGTAAAAAGCGAAGACCAAATTATTAAGACTTGTCCAGCAAAAATAGACAAGGACCTTGAAGAAGAAATAAAAGAAATAGCCTTAAAGGCATATAAGGCCCTAGAATTAGAAGACTATTCTAGAATTGATATTAGACTTGATAAAGAAGGAAGGCCATCAGTAATAGAAATAAACTCAATGCCTATGCTTACACCAGGCTATAGTGACTTTCCTTATGTGGCTAATGTAGCTGGTTACGACTACGATACCTTAATAAACACAATGGCAGAAGGAATTGCTAAAAAAGAGATTAAATTTTATTAGAAAAAGGTGTTGACAAAGGTATATGTCCTTTGTTAATATAAATAGGCTGT
>CAMEGD010000005.1 GCA_945916025.1 uncultured Clostridia bacterium | reverse complement strand
ACCAGAAATACTAGTACAAAAGGATTAATCTGTAATTTCTTTTTTTCTTTTTTTCTGTCATTTTTCTGTCTCCTTTCTCAATTTTCTAAATTCTATTATAAAATCGCTTTCCCATCATAGAGTTTTTACCCCATAGGATAAACTACACTCAAAATTATATGAAAAAGTAGGATTTTTTATAAGCTTTTTAAATCTACATGTTTTTTAACAAATTTCTTTAATGGTCCAAACATAGCTGTATGGCCATTTTCATCTGGATGGAGGCCATCAAAGGTAGATATTTCTAAATTATTGTAATCTATAAATAAAAAATCTTTTCCCAAGGACATCTCTTTCATCTTCCTATTAAATTTTTGGATTTTTTCATTCATTTCTTCTTCTGAAAAATCATGGAGGGCCAGAAAGTAATCTTTTTTTATATGAAGAATTCCCTCTACTAATACTATCCTGTCTAATTCTTTAAGTTTTTTTATTGAAATTAAGGTCCTATCTATTAGGGTCTCTAAACTTTTTCCCATTATTAGGTCGTTTATTCCACATCCTATTATGGCAAGAGCCTTTTCTCTTTCTAGATTGTTATATATAATATTTGCGATATCAAATATAGTAGCCCCATTAAAAGAATAGTTCACTAGCTTGTCCTTAAAGACCCTTTCTATATAAGACTCTCCCTTTAATTTATATCCTGCTCTTATAGAATCTCCAAATACTTCTACTTTCATAAGTCATCCTCCAAGACAATTATAGCAAATTTACTTTTATATTTTACAAATCCTACTAAATAATATATCCTAGTAACAATAAAGTAATTTATATGAGGTGCCTTATGGATAAAGTTACGGTTATTGGTGTTGCTGGAGGTACTGCTTCTGGCAAGTCAACCATTGTAGATGAATTAAGAAAAAAGTTTAAAAATGAAATTATAGTATTGTGTCACGATAGCTACTACAAGTCCCATTCTAACCTTCTTTTTGAAGAACGTGTAAAGCTAAACTATGACCACCCTAATGCTTTTGATACTGATATTATGATCAGAGATCTAAAGGAACTTATTAAGGGAAATGAAATAAAAAGACCTGTATATGACTACACTATCCACGATAGGTCTGATGAGCAGGTAATTGTAAAGCCAAAAAACGTCATAGTTGTAGATGGAATCTTAGTTTTAGAAAATAAGGACTTAAGAGACCTTATGGATATAAAAATCTATGTTGAAACTGATGATGATGAGAGATTAATTAGGAGGATTCAAAGGGATGCTGTCGACCGTGGAAGGTCCTTACAATCTGTAATAGACCAATACAGAAATACTGTTAAGCCTATGCACGACCAGTTCGTTGCCCCTTCTAAAAAATATGCAGATATAATTATTCCTTATGGTGGAAAAAATAAAATTGCAATTGAAATGCTGCTTGAAAATGTAAAAAAACGTCTAAGTTCTACAGAAATTGTAGATGAACAAGTAGAAACTTTAAAACTTGATTAAAGAAGAAAAACCCTAAAGTCTATGATAGAGTGACCAAGTTGGCCCAAAGAGATGAGTGCATATTGTACTTATCTCTCTTTTTATATTAATTAGAAACCTGTAGTAGGTTGCGATACTCTAGAGGTTTGTCGGTAGCTCCCCCCACGTGGACTTTCGCCACAGATTGAGGGCATACCCGTCATACAAAAAAAGAGCTAGCTATCACGCTAACTTCTTAGTTTATTATCTTTCCAGGCATTCCAACTATATCTTATTTAATCTTTTCCAAAAGCTATAATAAAGGTCATCACATTCATAGCAATAAAAATGATTATGGGTAGCTTACTAGGATAAAAATTTATATATCCCAAAAAATAGTCTAACATGCTCAAAATAATATAAGCAATAATAGATTTTTTGGATAAACTAATAGCCTTTTCCTTGTTAGTCATTATATCTCTCCCTAACGCAAACGTTTATAAGTTTATTATAATAAACTTATAAAAAATATATCAAGAATAATTTGCCAAGAAAATTTTAAATTACCGAACACCTGTAGAGAAGTTTATAGAGGATTAAATAATTAGGATTAAGAAAAACTTATAAAGGAAAAAGTTCAATTTGATATCATAATTTAAGACTGTTTTAATTTTATTAGGATTTTCTTCTATAATAGCCTTGATTGTATTTATAATTGCAAACGAAAATTAATATTTCATTTAAACATCTGATGCGCACAAAATATACCCCACAAAAAATTAGATTTTAGGGCCAACTTTTTGTGGGGCAGTACAATAAATGATTTTAGGGTTTAGTACTTTATTCTTAAATTTTTCCTACTAAGTCGATTCCAGGTGTAAGGGTTTCTCCACCTTCATCCCAGTTAGCTGGACAAACTTTGTCTCCATGTTCGTAAACGTATTTAGATGCCTTTACTTTTCTTAGTAATTCTTTTGCTGACCTACCTATGCCAGGTTGGTGAACTTCATAAGCCACTATTTGGACATCTGGATTAATTACAAAGGATCCCCTTAGAGATTGTCCATCTTCTTCTAATAAAACTCCAAACATTTCAGAAAGTTTTAGGTTTCTATCTGATACCATAGGATACTGAACTTTTTTAATAGCTTCCGATGCATCCTTCCAAGCCTTATGAACAAATTCTGAGTCTGTTGAAACTGCATAAATTTCTGCCCCAACTTTTTTAAATTCCTCATAGTGGTTAGCTAAATCTTCTAACTCTGTTGGACATACAAATGTAAAGTCTCCAGGGTAGAAAAATAACACTGACCATTTTCCAGTAAGGTCCTTTTCTGTAACTTCTGAAAATTCATTATTATAATAGACTGGCGCCTTAAATTCTTCAACTTTTCTTCCGATAAAATTCATTTTTCACCTCGTAGTTTTCTTTTATACTCTTTAAACTTCTGTTTTTTAGTACACTTTTATTATAGCAGAAATTGATAATTATTTCCATTTAAAATTTAAAATAGATTTAAATATCTCTTCTAAATACTTCTTCTACTTGATCCCTACTAATAATCCCTGTTTTTATTCCAAGGAAAATGTATAGGGCTACTGCTAAAATAATAGATAGGAGGAAGGTTACATTGTTTGGGAACATATTATATAAATTTTTTGTTAATAATATAACTATAATTGAATTTACTAGTCCTTGGCCAAGACCCTTTACTATTGTATCCTTCTTTATTTTAAGGCCACCTTTTAATAGGAAAAAGGTTTGAACTAATCCACATATCAACATAGTTATACTTGTGGATATTGGTAGACCCATAATTCCAAAGATTTTACTTAAGGATATATTTAAAACTAGATTAATAACAACTGAAACAACAGATACTATTATTGGAACTCTAGTTTGTCTTTTTGCAAAAAACACCCTTTGGGATATTATTGTAAGGGCAATTCCAATAAGTCCAAAGGCATAATAAAAAAGGGTCTTAGAGGTAAGGATAAGGTCACTATAATTAAATGCCCCCCTTAAAAATAATAGGCCAATTATCTCTTTACAATACACTATTATTCCAAAGGCAGCCGGTATTACTAAAAACAAGGTGAGCTTTAGGGTTTCATTAAAGGTCTTGTCTAGTAAATCCTCTCTCTTATCTGCTATATTTCTACTCATTTCTGGATACTTTGTAGTAATTATAGATACTATTATTACACCACTTACAAAGTCTTGAATATTTGATGAATAGTTAAGGACAGAGATTGATCCTGAATGGAGTGTACTGGCAACAGCCTTATCTACTATTAGGTTTAGGTCATTTAATACTACAATAAGCAAAAAGGGCAGGGCTATGTTTTTTAGCTCCACAAGACTCTTGTCTTTAAAATCAAAATCCACCTTAAATTTATGGCCTAAGTCTTTTAAATATGGAATAAATATGAGATATTGGGCGCTCATTCCTATGGCTGTACCTATTCCTAAAAATTTATATCCAAAGCCTATAGATAAAAACAAGAATAATATTATCAACATGTTCATAACTATCTTATTTAGAACTGTAATGGAAAATTGGTTGTTCACATGTAGATAACCTGTATAAACTCCACCTAGGGCATTTACAATAAGACTAGTCATTACCATTTGAACAAAGTATACTGCCATTTCCATGGTATTTTCGTCTAAGCCCACTGCTATTATTCTTAGTAAATTTTTAGAAAATAATATTCCCAGAATAGTTAGACCTAGAGAAATTAAAAGAGTAAGACTTGCTACCTTATTTAAAAACCTATCTCCTTCTTCTCTAGGACCTTCGGCTATAATCTTAGAGTAGGTTGGAATAAAGCCTGTGGCTATTCCTATTGTAATTGAGTTTATTATTATTGATGGAATAAAAAAAGATACTAAGAAAGCATCAGCTATTTCACTAGTACCATATACGTATGATAAGCTGACCTCCCTTAGTAATCCAAATATTTTTGTAAAAATAGTCATTAACATTAATATTAATGATTGTTTCATTTTTTATCCTTCTAACCTGCTATACACATTGTTCATAATAATAGATCTAGTGTCTTTTGCTATATTTAAAATCTTCTCCATTTTTTCTTTTATTTCATCTGCATAGTGGCCTGGTTTCATAGAGTTTAAGTTAATTCTTACATTTAATAAAGATCCTTCAACTCCTGCATAGGCTAGGAGACATCCTACTCCTACGTCAGATATAGCATGTAATGATCCATGAATTGAAAGTACTTCCATTAGGAACAAAGACTCTAGACATAAGTTAGCAGTTTTTAATGGAACTTCCATAGCTACCTTGTAGCCTTCTTGGATTGCTTCTAGCCTTTTTTCCTTTTCTTCTAGAGTTTCCTTAGGCAATTTATATGCTTCCATAACCTTATCAAAGGCTGTAGTATCATTTTGCATTTCTACTAAAAGCTCATTATAAAGTTTAGTTAGTTTTTTAGCTGCTTGGTCTACTTCATCCCTTAAGGCAGGTTCAAATTCTCTATATACTTTTTTGTCTTCTGTTAGGTTGTAAACCATTACATTTAGGGCAGCGCCAATAGATCCTACAAGGGCAGCTACTGAACCGCCTCCAGGAGTTGGAGCTCCTGATGCTGTCTGATTAACAAATTCTTCTATACTTAAGTTTCTAAGCATTTTATATCCTCCTAAATATTTAGTATGCCTTCAACAAGGGTTGAGGCTTCCATTTTAATATAAATTTTTTCTTCTTCTATTCCTACCTTCATAATTGCATATTGCCCAGTGTTTAGGACATGGCAGATTCTCTTTATATCTTCCTTATCTATACCTTTGGAAAGTAGATAACTTACTATAAAACCAAGTTGGGTCCTGGAGTCTAGCTTGCTTTTACTATTGTAAACCCTTTGTACGTGGAAATAGGTCATCTTGTTTTCCTTGTCATAAAAGACAAGTAGATAGTCCATGTCTGAGTTTATACTTTTAATTTTCTTTTTTCTAAGTTTAGAAAAGGCTATTGCGTCTTCAGTATATATAATTTTTGTATATTGGTCCTTATTGTTTTCATTTTCCACAACATCCAAACAATAACCATCTTGACACATACTATTTCTTGTGTTTAGGCAAGTTATATCTGTTTCGTGGTTTACGCTAATTGGAGTTAAGTTTTCATAAGTTATAGAAACCTTGCTTTTAATACCAGCATTTTCTAAGGTTATATATTTTTCTCCAACTTCAATTTCTCTAATATAGGATGTTTCAATTAAAGTAAAGATAGAAGCTACGTTTCCATATAGACAGTCCCAAATTTCTCCTTTTACATTATAGACCTTGCTGGATATGTTATCTCCAGAATTAGACCTAACAAATACAGTCCTGTAGGTGTTTAGGATTTTGGCAACATCTGCCATTTGTTCATTGGTTAAAGTTCTTTTATTGTCTACAACTACTGGAATTGTAACTCCTTTGAGTTTTTCTTCTCCAAGTATTTCTATATAATAAATATTGTATTGCATTATTCACCTGTTATAATTTCTATTATCCTCTGTAAATCTTCGTTGTCGTAATAGTTTATAGAAATTATTTTCTTTTCTTCATCTATTCGCACCTTAGTTCCAAGTCTGTCCATAAAGGTCTCTTCAACTTCTACAAGGTGGAAGTTTGTAGGTTTTTGTCTTCTTTTTCTCTTTTTTTGCTTGCTTACTTCTTTTACACTTGTACCCTTTTCTACAATTTCTAAAGCCTTTTTGTATTGCTCATCACCATTGGAGATAGATAAAAGTTCTCTTCCTATAGAATAAGAAATATCGCCATTTTTAAGCAATTCTAGGACTCTTTCATCTAGTCTTAAGAGTCTTATTGTATTTGATATATAAGGTCTTGATTTGCCTAAAGCCTTAGCTAAATCATCTTGGGTCATCTTATAGTTTTCAATAATTGACCTGTAGGCTAAAGCCTCTTCATAAGGGCTTAAGTCTTCTCTTTGGACATTTTCTATTAGAGACAAGTTTTCTTGTTCATAGTCACTTAAATCTTTTATAATTGCTGGTATAGTTTTTTTTTCTAGAAGTTTAGATGCTCTATACCTTCTTTCTCCAGCAACAATTTCATAAATACCATCTTTTTCCCTAACTATAATAGGTTGGATAACACCGTGTTTTTCTATAGAATTAGAAAGTTCCTTAAGAGCACTTTCATTAAATACCTTTCTAGGTTGGTTTTTATTAGTTGTTATCTTATCTAAATCTATTTCTATTACTTGACCAGTTTTACCCTCATTAAGGATATCATCCACCTTGGATTTATCATTAATAAAGGCACTTAAGCCCCTGTTTAGCCCGCCAATTTTCTTAGTCATTTTTACTAATCCTTTCTAAAACTTCCTTTGATAAAGCCTTATAGTTCCAAGCACCCTTTGACAATCTATCATAATCAAAAATACTCAAGCCATAAGATGGAGCTTCAGCAAGACGCACATTTCTATTTATTATAGTCTTAAATACCAGGTCACCAAAGGCATTTTTAACCTCTGTTACTACATCTGTTGCAAGCCTCGTCCTAGAATCATGCATTACCATAACTACACCTAAAATAGAAAGGTCTTTATTAAAGTTTTCCTTTACCATATTAGTAGTTTCCAGTAGTTGAGTTGTACCCTCTAAGGCGTAAAATTCTGATTGGATAGGGATAATCACATAGTCTGAAGCAATTAGACCCATAAGGCTAATAATACCTAAGGAAGGAGGGCAGTCTAATATGATAACATCATAGTCTTCCTTTACTGAATCTAATTCTTCCTTTAGTATATAATGCCACTTTTCTGTTTTTGATAGTTCTAGCTCTAATCCTGCTAAATCTATTCCACCAGGTAACAAAGTCAGGTTTTTTGCCTTTGTTTCTATTATTATATCCTTGTAATTAATATCCTCTGTAAATAAGTCATATACACTTTTTTCTAAAGTGCTTTTGTCTACACCAAGACCACTAGTTGCATTACCTTGTGGGTCAAGGTCTATTAATAATACATTTTTGTTTCTTCTACCTATACCAGCGGCTAGGTTCACAGAGGTAGTTGTCTTTCCAACTCCTCCCTTTTGGTTAAATATTGATATTATTTTTCCCATATTTCACCTCACATAGATATGATAACATATCTTACTTTTTATTTATAGATACAAAAATGTTCCACGAGAAACATTCATTCAATATGTTTCACGTGGAACATTTTTATTAGTCCTTATTTATTTTTGTCTTCATTGTCAAATGATATTTCAAATTCTGCTATTTTACTAGATTTTCTAACTTCTTGATTTTTATCTTCTTCTAAAGAATTTTGAAGTCTTTTCTCTTCAATATCTTTTATAATTTGTAAATCCCTTTCTAGTCTTTCTTGCTCTCTAATCTTTCTTTGTTCCTTTACGTGGAAAAATTTCTCTTTTTTGTAGTCTTTGTAATATTCGTATAAGGTCCTCATTATTAATAATCCACTTATTATAATTATTGTTAGTTTAAACCTTGAATCTAAGCTACTGAAAACTTCTGTACCACCAAAGTAAGTAAGAGCAATAATGGGAAGTACAAGCAGTTTAAATTTCTTTTTGTCTTCTTTATAGTCCTTTATAAAATATCCTAATATTATTAAAAATATTATCGTTCTTAAAATCATATGTCACCATAATGTTTCACGTGAAACATTTCCTTATAAGGGTTTGTTCTTAATTTTTCCAAAAGACCTTGGATAAGCCTTAGGAGTTTTCTTTACTTTTTCTATAACAACTAGGGTTCTTTGATAATCTCCAGGTAGAAGTTCAAATTCTATTATTTCCTTAACTTGGCCTCCTAATTCCTTAATAGCATTTTCAGCTTCTTTAAGTTCTTCTTCTAAATCTTTTCCCTTCATAGCTACGAATATTCCACCTACTTTAATTAGGGGAAGGGACATTTCTACTAACTTGTTTAGCCTAGATACTGCCCTAGATACTCCTATATCGTATGCTTCTCTATAGTTTTTGTCTAGTCCTGCAGTTTCTGATCTGCCATGGATGGTCTTAATGTTTTCTAGCTTTAAATCTTCTATAACTTGGTCTAAAAAAACTAGTCTCTTGTTTAAAGAGTCTAAAAGGGTAATGTCTAGATTTTTATTTGCTAACTTTAAAGGAAGACCTGGAAAGCCTGCCCCTGTTCCTATATCAATTAGTTTCTTATCTTCATAAAATTCTTTTATTTTAAATAGGGTAAGGGAGTCTAAAAAGTGTTTTATATATACGTCTTCTTCTTCTATTATATTAGTTAAGTCGATTTTTTCATTCCACTCTTTTAAAAGGTCGTAGTATTTAGAAAACTCATCGTAGTCTAAGTTAAGTTCTATTCCTTGTTCTTGTAGTTTCTTCTCTAGGAATTCTTTAGTCATTACTTCTCCTTTTTTGTTCCAAATATATTAATAGGACATTTATATCTGCAGGGCTTATACCTGTTATTCTAGATGCTTGGCCTATGGAAATAGGTCTTAAGGCCTTGAGCTTTTGTCTAGATTCGTTGGATAGACCCTTTACTTCATCAAAGTCTACTCCTTCGATACTTTTCTTTTCTAGTTTTTTAAATTGGTTAATTTGGGCAGATTGTTTTTTAATATATCCTTCGTACTTTATTTCTGTTTCTACTTCTAAGGTTATTGATCTTGGAAGCTCTGGTCTTTCTGGATCTAGATTTTCTAACATCTTGTAGTTAAGTTCTGGCCTTTTTATAAGATCAGCTAGAACAAGTCCTGTTTTTATTGGAGTTGAACCTAAAGACTCTAAAAAGCTATTTACTTCTTCAGTTGGGTTTACTTTTACTTCCTTCACCCTTGCAAGTTCTTTTTCAAGTAGGTCTTTTTTCTTAATAAAGTTGTCATACCTATAATCATCTACTAGGCCTATATCTCTACCTATTTGGGTAAGTCTAAGGTCTGCATTGTCTTGTCTTAGGGTTAGTCTATATTCGGCCCTAGATGTCATCATCCTATATGGTTCATCTGTTCCCTTAGTTACTAGATCGTCTATTAGGACTCCAATGTAGGCTTGAGACCTATCTAGGATTAAAGGCTCCTTATTGTCTATTTTTAATACTGCATTTATTCCAGCCATAAGTCCTTGGCAGGCTGCTTCTTCATATCCAGATGAGCCGTTAATTTGGCCAGCAAAATAGAGGCCTTCAATTTCTTTAGATTCCAAGGTAAGTTGTAAGTCCCTAGCATCTATTGCATCATATTCTATAGCATAGGCCGTCCTCATAATCTTTGCATTTTCTAGCCCAATAATATTTTTGTAAAATTCATTTTGGACTTCTTCTGCAAGGGAAGAGCTCGCCCCTTGTATATACATTTCTTTAGTATTTCTTCCTTCAGGTTCAATAAAGATTTGATGGGCAGTTCTATCTTTAAACCTTGTAACCTTGTCTTCTAGGGAAGGACAGTACCTTGGTCCTACACCTTCGATATCCCCAATATACATTGCTGCTCTGTTAATGTTTTCACGTATTATTTCGTGGGTTTTCTCATTAGTATAAGTTAGGTAACAATCTTCCTGTTCAATGCCCAGATCCTTTTCAAAATTTAAGAAGGAAAATGGAACAATTTCTTCATCTCCCTTTTGGACTTCCATTTTTGAGAAGTCTATGGTGTCCCTGTGCATTCTAGCAGGGGTTCCTGTCTTCATCCTTCTAAGTTTAAAGTCCCTTCTCATACTTTGAGAAAGTAGGGTAGCAGCTTTTAGACCATCTGGTCCTGATTCAAAGTTTACTTCTCCCATAAAGACCTTGCCACCAAGATAGGTTCCAGTGGCTACTACTACAGCCTTAGCCTCATAAATTCCACCTGTAAGAGTCCTTACACCCTTTACCTTATTGTCTTCTATTAATATGTCTATAGCTTCTGCAGCCTTTAGTTCTAGGTTTTCTTGGTTTTCAAGGACCTGTTTTATTTCATCATGGTAGGCCCTCTTGTCAGCTTGAACCCTTAGGGAATGGACAGCTGGCCCCTTAGAAGTATTTAGCATTCTAGATTGGATAAAGGTCTTGTCTATATTTACAGCCATTTCTCCACCTAGAGCATCAATTTCCCTAACTAAATGACCCTTGCCAGTACCTCCAATATTTGGATTACAAGACAAAAGGGCAATTCCATCTAAGTTAATAGTTAATAAAATTGTCTTTTTTCCCATTCTAGCAGCAGCCAAAGCAGCCTCAACACCTGCATGTCCAGCTCCAATTACTAAAACATCATATTTATCATAAAAATAATCTATATTTTTTCTCAAATTGTTTACACCTATTTTCCAATACAAAATTCTGAAAATATTCTGTCTAAAACATCCTCATTAGTAGTCTTCCCAGTTATATTTCCAAGTTCATCCATTGTAATATTTAAATCTACCTCTACTAAGTCTAGAGGAATTCCAAGTTTTAAGTCTTCAATAGCAGAATGTAAAGCACTTCTTGCCTTGTTTAGGTGGTCTATATGCCTAATATTAGATACATAGGCCTCATCATTAGAACTTATCTTGTCATCAAAAAACAAGGACTTGATTTCTTCTTGTAATTCATCTACCCCAAAATTATTTAGTAGGGAAGTCATTATAACATTTTCTCCCTCAAGGGCACTTAAGTCAATTTTACTTTCAAGGTCTGTTTTATTAATTATAACAATCCTTTCCTTGTCCTTAGAAGCCTTTAAAATATCCAAATCTTCCTCTCCTATTTCAGAAGAAGAATCCAGTAAGACTAAGATCAAGTCAGCCCTAGATATTTCTTCCTTGGCCTTTTTTACCCCAATAAGTTCCACTGTGTCTTCAGTTTCCCTAATGCCAGCAGTATCAATAAGCTTTATTGGAATACCGTCTAGGTCTAGAACTTCCTCTATAGTATCCCTAGTAGTTCCAGGAATATCAGTTACAATAGCCCTATTTTCCTTTAAAAGGGCATTTAAAAGGGAAGACTTCCCAACATTTGGTCTACCCAAAATAAGGGTCTTTATGCCGTCTTTTAGGACCTTGCCCCTTTTTCCAGACATAATTAACTTGTCAATTCTATCTAAAAGAGGACTTAACTTATTTATTTTTTCATCATTACTTAAGGTGTCATTTTCATCTTCAGGAAAATCAATTTCAGTAACAGTAGAGGCCATAACCCCTAAAAGGTCATCAAAAATATCCTCAACTTCCTTAGAAATTCCACCAGATAGTTGAGAAAGACTGTTTTCATAACTTAAAGAAGTAGATGAGTCTATTAGGTCCAAGACTGCCTCAGCTTGGGTTAAATCTAGCCTTCCATTTAAAAAGGCCCTTTTAGTAAACTCTCCAGGCTCTGCAAGGCTGGCCCCGTTTTTAAGTAAGGACCTTAGAACCTCTCTCACAGCTATAACTCCACCATGACAATATATTTCTACAACATCTTCACAGGTATAGGTGTGGGGTCCCTTCATAAATACTAATAAAACCTCATCTATTAGTTTTCCTTCATCTATAATATGACCATAGGTCATTTGTTTATTATTTAAATTATTATAATTAGTAAATACCTTTTTTATTACATCTAAGGACTCATCACCAGTCATTCTAACAATGCCTAGACCAGCCCTTCCAACAGATGTGGAAATTGCACATACAGTATTTCCCATTAAATCCCTCTTTCTTTTTTTATATCCATCTTATTATAAAGGATAATGGATAAAACATAAAGACCTATGATTTTAGTATACTTATATAAAAATTTTTAATACTTTCACCTAAAGGATTGGGTATATAGTGTGAGAAAGGATGATTTTTTATGAAAATAAAATTTGAAGAAAAATTTCTAAATTTATTAAAGGAAAGAAAAGAAGATAATATAACTATTACCTTAAAAGGAAACCCATCTTGTAAGGGATTTGAATTTAACCCTGTTGTTGGAATCTATAAACCAGATGACAAGGATATCAACCTTTATACACCTTACAAAGAAGAAGGTCTTACTGTTTATATAGACAAGGTTATTGAAAAGGAAGACTTAGAAAATCTCTACCTTCATTACAATAAGTTAGGACTTACTGAAAACTATTATGGAGATTTTAAATGATAATCCTAGAAACAGACAGGCTCTACCTTAGAGAACTTAAATTAGAGGACTTAGATGACTTATATAAAGTTCTAGGTGATAATGAAAATATGATTTACTATACATTTAAGTTTGATAAGGATAGGGTTAAGTCTTGGATAGAGAAAAATATTAGACGTTATAAAGATTATAGCTTTGGACTTTGGGCTGTTATATTAAAAGAAAATGACGAACTTATAGGAGATTGTGGTCTAACAATCCAAAATATAGACGGAGACTATCTTCCAGAAATCGGTTACCATATTAGACGTGATTATCATAATAATGGATATGCAACAGAAGCTTCATCAGCGGTAAGAAAATGGACTTTTGAAAATACACCTTTTAGAAGAGTTTATTCCTATATGAAGAAAAACAATATACCATCAAAATTAGTAGCAGAAAAAAATAATATGACCCTTATAAAAGAATATTTAGATAAAAGTGGGGATGAAACCCTAGTATATTTATATGAAAAAGATTTTAATAAATTAATCAATTGATATAGGTAGTATTTATGTCCAAATTAGTGGCTCAATTTGTAAAGGATTATTTAGCAAAATAGAGACGGTTTTACCCGTCTCTATCCGTGATTAAATGTGTGATTTTCTAGTGTTTTCTTTCTTTTGTTATTACTACTCTTCTAAAAGGATCTCTTCCTTCCGAATGGGTAGATATGTCATCATAGTTTTGTAAAACCATATGGACAATTCTTCTATCTGCAGGGTTCATTGGCTCTAATTTTACAGGTCTATTAAACTTGTTTAATCTTTCAACTCCACGTCTTGCCATTTTTTCAAGGCTCTTCTTTCTCTTGTCCCTGTATTCGTTGGCATCTACGGTAACCCTAATAAAGTCTTCTTTGTGTTTGTTTACTACTTGACTTAATAGATATTGTAATGAATCAAGTGTTGAGCCATGTTTTCCAATTACTATTCCTAGATCGTTGGAATTTTTTCCCTTAACTTCAACTTTTAATTCGTTATTTTCAAATTCTGTTACTAAGAAATAGTCTATTTGGAACTCGTCGATAATTGTAGATAGGAATTCTTCTGACTTATTTTTAAGTTCAATGTCATTCCATAGGCTTTCTACACTTCTGTTTCTTCTAGAAAAGCCTCTTTCTTCTACTACATCTTCATCATCGTCAAAGTCTTCTTCATAAACTAAGTCTTTTTTAACTTCTTTTCTTACTTCTTCTACTACTTTTTCTTCTTTTACTTCTTCTTTTTCAGTCTCGAATTTTTCGACTGACTCTACAATGATTTCTTCTTTTTTAGAATCATTTTTAACTAATTTTTCTTTTTTTGGTAGGTTTTCTACCGGTTTTTTTACTTCTTCTTTTTTAGGAAGGTCTTTTTCTTCCTTTGGCTTGTCGTATAGGATGTCTCTAACAAATGAAGATATGTCTTCTTTTTGTTTTAGTTTAACCATTGCGTCTTTTTGACCAAAGCCTAAAAATCCAGCCTTAGCCTCTTCTATAACTTCAATTTCAACTTCATCTCTACTTAAGCCAAGTTCCAAAAGACCTGCATCTATTGCTTCTTCAACAGTCTTTGCTGTTTTAATTATAAAACTCACTTATTTTCACCTTCTGCTTCTTGAAACATTCTATTTATAAATAGTTGTTGGATAGTAGATAACCCCATACTAATTATCATATAAAGTGGTAGTACAGCTGGTAGAGACCTGTAGATAAAGATAAACATTAAAGGCATCATATATTGCATCATGTTATTAGACTTTTTCATAGCCTCGTCTTTTTCCCTGTCTCCCGTACTTGGTTGAGCTTGATTTTTTGTCATTAACTTAGTATTTACAAATGAAACTACAGCTGCTAGGATTGGTAGAATCATTGTTGTATCTACATTATTTAGATTTTTAATCCAAAAAAATGATTTGTTTATTGATTCATAAAATCCTGGTTCTGTAAATACATAAGTAGTAGGTTGTTGTACAACCCTCCACATTGCTATTAGTATTGGAAACTGTATTAGAAGAGGTAGACATCCACCTAAAGGACTTACTCCTGCTTCTTTATATAGTTCTTGTTGTTTTCTCGCTATAGTTTGAGCATCATTACCATACTTTTCTTGTAATTCTCTTAGCCTTGGTTGTAAAGCCTTGGTTTTAGCCATAGACTTTTGTTGTTTTAATGTAAGCGGTAGGGTGATTAGTTTTATGATTATAGACATTATAACTATTGCAATTGCATAGTTTGACATAAGTCTAGAATCTCCTGGCAAAACCCCATTAACAAACTCATACGAAGACCTAAGAACCCATCCCATAAACTGATAAATAAATACCATTTTTCCTCCTAATCTAATGGGTCATATCCACCTTCGTGGAAGGGATGACACCTTAGTATTCTACTTGCTGCCTTGTAGGTCCCTTTAAAAAACCCATATTTTTCGTAAGCCTCTATTGCATACTGGGAACATGTTGGATAAAACCTACATCTAGCCCCTGGCAGCAAATATTTTGAGATAAATCTTTGATAAAATCTTATGATCAGAATAGCAAATCTTTTCATTTTTGTTTTTCCATTTTAGATACCTTTAGAATATGCTTAAAAGCACTTTCTAACTCTTTAAAAGAGATATCAGGAACATTTCTCCTAATAATAAATATAAGGTCGTAACCTTCCTTAATATTTGGCGAATACTTTCTGTATATCTCTTTCATTTGACGTTTTATTTTATTTCTTATTACTGCTTTTCCAGTTTTTTTTGAAATTGTTATACCCAAGCGGCTGTAATCTAGCTTGTTTTTTCTAACATATAAAACTAAGTTCCTATTTCCATAGGACTTTCCTTTATCATAAGCCTTTTTAAAATCAAAGTAACTTTTAACAGTGATCATAATTAAACTGTTAGTCTTTTTCTTCCTTTTTTCCTACGAGCTGCGATTACATTACGTCCAGCTTTAGTCTTCATTCTGTTTCTAAAACCGTGCAATCTTGATCTTTTTTTTCTCTTAGGTTGGTACGTTCTTTTCATGACTAGGCACCTCCTTATAATTTGTCCATTTAATCACGTTATAATAGTATATAAATCTTTTAAAATTTTGTCAACGAAAAAGGTAAAAACTCCTGTGGAAAAGTCTCCTTGTACTTTTAGTGCCTGTGGATAAGTCTTGAAACTTTAGCTTTTTTCTGTTAAAATACTAATAGTAAAAAAATCCCTGTGAATGTAGGATTTTCAAAGTTTTTATAAGTTTTTTACTAGAGAAAATTTTTTGTTTTTTGTCTGGTTTTTTTATTGTAAAACAAAGGTTTTCTAGGGAAATTTAATTATATTTTTCTAAAAACCCATTTTATTAACAACTTATCCCTTTATCAAAATTGAATCATTTTAGATTTCTGTGGTTAAGTAGTTATTAACAACCTGTTGATAAGTATGTGGATATTCACATTACTTTTACAGATTTTTTACAAAAAACAGGATAATTTACCTAAAACTTATTAACAGCTACAAATTTTTCAACTTGTTAATAAGTCTAAATGTTTTAGTTATCCACATTATCCACATGAATAAGTTTGTAGCCTTTTGTTTATATCTTTATCCACAGTGGAAATTGTTAATAAGGAGTAATTATGTCGAAGATAAATCAGGAAACTTGGAAGAGGATCCTAAGTGAAATTGAAAGGGATATTGGTACAAACTATGATTTTTGGTTTGGAAATGTAGGATATTCCATAGAACAAGATGATTTTGTTTTAAAATTTCCTACAGAACACCAAATATCCTTTGTAGAAAAAAGATATTCAGATAACATTGAAAATGCTATTTTTAATGTTACTGCTAATAAGTACAACTTAAAATTCGAAATTTTAGAAGAAGATACTGTAAATACTGTTGAAAAGGACGATATTAACAACATTATTTCAAGATACACCTTTGATAATTTCGTAGTAGGAAAGAGTAATGAATTTGCCCATGCAGCTGCTTTTTCAGTTGGAGAATCACCTGGTAGCCTCTACAATCCACTATTTATTTATGGAAATTCAGGCCTAGGAAAAACCCATCTTATGCATGCAATTGGAAACTATATGCTAGAAGAAGATCCTAACCTTAGACCAATGTATGTGTCCAGCGAACAGTTTACAAATGAGCTAGTAGAGGCCTTAAGAAAGGATACTACACCAGAGTTTAGAAAAAAATATAGGAATGTAGATCTTTTATTAGTAGATGATATCCAGTTTCTAATAGGAAAGGAAGGAATCCAAGAGGAGTTTTTCCACACCTTTAATGTCCTATACCAAAACGAAAAGCAAATTGTAGTAACTTCAGATAAACCACCAAAGGAACTTAAGGGACTTGAAACCCGTATTATAACTAGACTTGGTGGAGGTCTAATAGCTGATATTATGACCCCAGATATAGAAACTAGAATTGCAATTTTAAGAAACAAAAACGAACAAGAAGGCTTTGGAATTACTGATAATATTATTGACTATATTGCAGAAAATATAGACTCTAATATTAGAGAACTTGAAGGGGCCCTACTTAAGATAGTTGCTTATTCAAATCTAACCTCTAGGGAAGTGGACCTAGATATGGCCCACCATGTCCTAAAGGACGTCCTAGAACAAAGAAAGAAAATAAAAATTGATTCTAATAGGATAAAAAACTTTGTCTCATATCAATATGGAGTTTCCATAGAAGAATTAGAATCTAAAAAGAGACCAAAAAATATTGCCTACCCAAGACAAATAGCCATGTACTTATGTAGAGATTTAACTGACCTATCCCTACCTAAGATAGGAGCTGACTTTGGAGGCAGAGACCATACTACTGTTATACATGCAGTAGAAAAAATAGAAACAGATATAAAGAAAGACCCTAACTTAAAAAATACAATTAATGAATTAAGAAGGAAAATAAAAAGCAATTAGTTATTCACAATTTATAAAGTTAACTTTTCTAGTAACTAATAGGCATAGAATAACTTATCAACATATCAACAGGACCTACTACTACTAGAACAATATATTATACTAAGGAGCAAACATGAAATTTACAATTAATCAACATTCATTAAATGAAAGTATTTCAATAGTACAAAGAGCAATATCATCAAGGGCTATTTCTAAAGAATTAGAAGGTGTTTTAATAAGCCTTGAAGATAACAAGATAAAACTTACAGGAACTGACTCAGAAATTATAAGTATAGAAACCTATAAGGACTGCAATGTTATAAGTGAAGGAACCACCCTTGTTAATTCTAGATTGTTTGGAGATATAATTAGAAAACTTCCAAATGACACTATTAATATAGAAGTAAAAGACGACAGGATGTATATAAAGGTACAAAACTCTAACTTTGAGTTACTTACCCACAACTATAAGGAATATCCATCCCTACCAGTTTTAGAAAATGATCAATCTATTACAATAAAAACATCAACCTTAAAACAAGCAATTAAACAAACAACCTTTGCAGTAAGCTTAGACTATAATAGAAGGGCCTTAACAGGAGTCTTGTTTGAAGTAAAGGCTGATGAAATAAGATTTGTATCCCTAGATGGTTATAGACTATCAGTTTATAAAGAAAAAATATCATCAGAAGAAGAATGTTCTGCCATAGTACCAGGAAAGGCTCTAAATGAACTTTCAAAAATACTTGGAGATGAAGATGAAGAAATAAAAATTACATTTTCAAGAAACAATATAAAATTTGAACTTGAAGATACAGTTTTTTATGCCCAACTAATTGATGGACAGTTCTTTAAATACGAAGATATTATTAGAAAAGACCATTCAACTAATGTAATAGTAAATAGACATCTTCTACAACAATCCCTAGAAAGGGCTGAATTATTAGCAAAAGAAGAAAAGGCAAATTTAGTAAAACTTGAATTCAAGGACAATTATGTTAAAATTTTATCCAATACAGAATTAGGATCTGTAGAAGAGGGAGTGAATGTAGAAATAGAAGGTTCTAACCAGCTTATAGCCTTTAATTCTAAATATCTTCTAGAAGGTATCAAGAATATGGATGATGTGGAAATTGAACTTAAGTTATTAGATGATGTAAACCCTATGATTATTGAAGGGGTAGATAATTCTAATTACCTATACCTAGTTCTTCCAGTGAGGCTTGCATAATGGAAATTAAAATAGATTCTGAATATATAAAACTAGACTCCCTACTAAAGTATTCAAATTTAGTAGAAAGTGGAGGAATGGCAAAGACCCTTATCCAAGAAGGTTATGTCCTAGTTAATGGTGAAGTAGAAACTAGAAGGGGAAAAAAGATTTATCCCAATGATGAAGTTGAATTAGAGGGAGAGGTTATAAAAGTTATTTAGATGAAAATTAAGGAAATCAATATAAAAAACTTTAGAAATTATCCTTACTTGTCAATAAAACCAAATGAAAATATTAATATTTTCTATGGAAAAAATGCAGCAGGAAAAACAAATATTTTAGAAGGAATTTCTATGTTGATTTCAGGAAAGAGCTTTAGGACAAATAAGGACAAGGAAATTCTAAAATTTGGGGAAGAATTTTTTCAAATTGATGCCCTTATAGAAAATGGAGGCTTGGAAAAGGACTATTTTTTAGAATATTCCCAAAACAAGAAAAAAAAGATTACTGTAAACTTATCTAATATAAATTCTCTAAAGGACCTTAGAAGGCAAGGACAAATAGTCACCTTTATTCCAGAGGACTTAGAAATTATTAAGGGAGGACCTTCCCTTAGAAGAAAGTATATAGACACAGCAATTTCAAATTTAGACTTAATATACAGGTACAACTTGTCTAAATACAACAAAATCCTAAAGGAAAAAAACGACCTTCTAAAAACTAGAAACAAAAGACTAAATGAAAAATTCTTATTTGAGGCTTATAATATTCAGCTTGCTTCTCTAGGAGCCTACTTGGTTTTAGGTAGAATAAAGTTTATTAGGGATTTAAATAAGGAAATAAAGGATATTCACTTTAATATTTCTGATGGAGATGAAAAGTTAGATTTTAGTTATATATCTCCCTTAAGGGATTTTGAAGATATTAAGGATATAGAAAAAGAGCTTATTAGAGGCTTAAATAGTGCTCTTGAAAAGGACTTGTTTGTAAAGTATTCTACTTATGGCCCCCAAAGGGATGATTTGGAAATACTTGCAAATGGCAGGGACCTAAAAATTTATGGGTCCCAAGGCCAAAAAAGATCTGCTATTTTGTCTATGAAAATTGCAGAAATTAGCCTAATAAAAAAGAAAAAATCTTCTGCCCCAATTTTGTTATTAGATGATGTATTTTCTGAACTTGATCCCCTTAGGAGAAAGAGACTTATAGAAAATATTGATGGAATTCAATCATTTATATCAATGGCAGAAAAAAAGAATGTAGAAGAATTTAAAAACATCCTTGCCAACATATACTTGGTCAAGGACAGTAATATAAAGAAAGTAAATGGAGGTAATGATGTCGGAAAATAATAGACATTATGGTGCCGATAATATTGAGGTTTTAGAGGGCTTAGCCCCTGTAAGGTTAAGACCCCACATGTATATCGGTTCTACAGGAACAAAGGGTTTACACCATCTAGTATATGAAGTACTAGACAATAGTATTGATGAGGTTTTAGCAGGAGCTGCTACAGAAGTATCTGTAACAATTCACACAGATGGATCTATTTCTGTAGAAGATGATGGTAGTGGTATACCAGTTGAGACCCATAAAACTACTGGACTTTCAACTGTAGAAACTGTACTTACAATTTTACATGCTGGTGGTAAGTTTAATCAAGGAGCTTATAAGGTATCTGGAGGACTACACGGTGTAGGTGTATCTGTTGTAAATGCCTTGTCAGAGTGGCTTGAGGTAACAGTAAGCAGAAACAACAAAAAATATAAACAAAGGTTTGAAAGAGGAATTAGGGCAACTGAACTAGAAGAAGTTGGAAAAAGCAAAAAAACAGGTACCCTAATTAGGTTTAAGCCAGATCCAGAAATCTTTAAAGAAACAGTTGAATTTGATTATGAAATTCTATTTAGAAGATTTAAAGAAACTGCTTTCTTAACTAAAGAAGTAAAAATACTCTTAGAAGATGAAAGAAGTGGCAAAAAAGAAGTATTCCACTATGAAGGAGGAATTAAGTCCTTTGTAGAAGATATAAATAAAAACAAAGATCCCCTTCACAGGGATGTTATTTATATAGAACAAGACAGGGAGGGTCACAATGTTCAAGTAGCTATCCAATATACAGAAGGATATTCTGAACAAGTTATCTCCTTTGGTAACAATATAAATACCATAGAAGGTGGTACCCATGTTTCAGGTTTTAGGGGAGCCTTAACTAGGACCCTAAATGACTATGCTAGAGAATACAATATGCTTAAGGAAAAGGATGACAACTTCTTAGGTGAAGATACTAGACTTGGACTTACTGCTGTAATTTCAATAAAACTTCCTAACCCTCAATATGAAGGACAAACTAAAGGAAAGTTAGTAAACTCTGAAACAAGAGGTATAGTAGAAAACGTAGTAAATGAATTTTTAAAGGAATATTTAGTAGAAAATCCTAAACAAGCTAAGGCTATTGTAGGAAAAGTAATAAAATCTAAGGAAGAAAGGGAAGCTATTAGGAAACTAAAGACTGCCCAAAGAAAAACTTCCATGTTAGAAAAAACTACCCTACCAGGTAAATTAGCAGACTGTCAATCAGATGATATAAACCTTACAGAAATCTTTCTTGTAGAGGGTGATTCTGCGGGAGGTTCAGCTAAAATGGGAAGGGACAATTCCCACCAGGCAATTTTACCGTTAAAGGGTAAAATAATGAATGTTGAAAAGGCTAATTTAATTAGGGTTTTAGAATATGAAGAAATCCTATCTATGATTTCAGCCTTTGGTACTGGAATAGGAGATGATTTTGATATATCAAAACTAAGATATGGAAAGATTATCATAATGACAGATGCCGATGTTGACGGTGCCCACATTATGACCTTATTATTAACTTTCTTCTATAGATACATGCCAGAACTTATAGAAAAGGGCCATATTTATGTAGCTAAACCACCACTTTATGGACTTGTTAGAGGATCTAAGGTTATTAGATATTGCTATGACGAAAGTGAGCTAGAACAAGTAAGTAAAGAATTAGATATGAAGAACATAAAAATCTCCAGATATAAGGGTCTAGGGGAAATGAATGCAGAACAACTTTGGGAAACTACTATGAATCCAGACAACAGAATCCTTAACAGGGTAGTAATTGATGAGGATGATGAAGTTGCAATAGACGAGACCTTCACCATGTTAATGGGAGACAAGGTTGAACCAAGAAGAGAATTTATAGAAGAAAATGCAAGGTATGTTCAGAACCTAGATGCATAGGAGGAAAAATGTCAGAAACAATTAATTCGCAAACTATAGTAGATATAGATTTAAAAAAGGAGATGAAGTCCTCTTATCTGAATTATGCCATGAGTGTTATAGTATCTCGTGCTCTTCCAGATGTAAGAGATGGACTAAAACCTGT
Source organism: uncultured Clostridia bacterium (assembly GCA_945916025.1). GTDB lineage: Bacteria > Bacillota > Clostridia > Tissierellales > Peptoniphilaceae > Neofamilia. The sequence continues at coordinate 4,797 of CAMEGD010000005.1, read as the reverse complement.
TCATAGAAGAATTATCTATGGAATGAATGAACTAAACCTATATCCAGATAAACCATATAGAAAATCAGCAAGACTAGTTGGGGATGTAATGGGTAAATTTCACCCCCATGGAGACTATGCAATTTATGATGCAGTAGTTAGACTTGCCCAAGACTTTTCAACTAGATATCCCCTAGCAGATGGACAAGGAAACTTTGGTTCAATTGATGGTGACGGAGCAGCAGCTATGCGTTACACAGAAATTAGAATGACAAAGCTTGCCCTAGAAATGCTAAGGGACATAGACAAAAATACAGTAGACTTTGGGCCAAACTTTGACGATTCAGAAAAAGAACCTTTAGTACTACCATCAAAATTTCCAAACCTAATAGTAAACGGATCTTCCGGTATAGCTGTAGGTATGGCAACTAACATGGCACCTCATAACCTTACAGAGACAATCTCTGGAGTTATAGCTTATATAGACAATAATGAAATTACTGTAGATGAGCTAATGGGCCACATAAAGGGACCAGACTTTCCCACTGGTGGGATGATAATGGGCAAAAAGTCCATTAAAGAAGCCTACGAAACTGGAAGGGGAAAACTTACCCTTAGGGCAGTTGTAGACAAAGAAGAAAATAAAAAAAGAACAGCTTTAATAGTAAAAGAACTTCCATACCAAGTAAACAAGTCTAGATTAATCAAAAAAATTGCAGAATATGTCCAAGACAAAAAAATCGAAGGCATTTCTGATTTAAGGGATGAATCTGATAGAAATGGTATGAGGATTGTAATTGAACTTAAAAGAGATGCAGTCCCAGATGTTGTTCTAAACAACTTATACAAACACACCCAACTACAAGTAACCTTTGGTATTATAAATATAGCCCTAGTAAATGGGGAACCAAAAGTTCTCACTATGTTAGACCTAATAAAACACTATGTAGACCATCAAATTGAAGTTATAGAAAGAAGAACTCAGTTTGAACTAGATAAGGCTGAAAGAAGGGCCCATATCTTAGAAGGACTTAAAATTGCAATTGACAACATAGACGAAATCATAAAAATAATTAGGACTAATTATTCAGACCAAGATATTAAAGATGAGTTTATGAGAAGATATGGTCTTACTGAAATACAATCTCAAGCTATATTGGATATGCAATTAAAGAGACTTTCAGGATTACAAAGGGAAAAACTAGACGAAGAATATGCAAACCTTATAAAAGAAATTGCAAGACTAAAAGAAATATTAGCTAACCCTCATATTAGAGACTCAATAATAAAGGCAGAATTACAAGAAATTTCTGACAAATTTGGGGATATGAGAAGAACAGCTATTATGCCAGCAGCTGAAGAAATAAATATAGCAGATATGATTAGGGAAGAAGATGTAGTAATTACCCTTACTAACAACGGCTATATTAAGAGGATGCCAGAAGGAGCTTATAAACCACAAAATAGAGGGGGCCAAGGAATTAGGGCCTTAACTACAAAAGATGGTGACTTTGTCTGCCAAATGTTTATAGTAAATACCCACGACAACCTATTATTCTTTACAAATTATGGAAGTGTATATAGGCTAGTTGGATATGAAATACCAGAAGCTGGTCGTCAGGCTAGGGGAACAGCCATAGTTAATCTTCTAAACCTAAAAGAAGGAGAAGAAGTATCAACAGTTCTAGATGTAAAAGAATTTGATCCAGATAAATATTTTACTATGGTAACAAGTACAGGTATAATAAAAAGGACATCTTGTGATGAATTTAAAAACATTAGATCATCAGGATTAAAGGCAATAAACCTTAAAGAAAATGACCAACTTATTGGAGTAGCAATTACAGATGGAAAAGAAGAACTTATTCTTACAACCCAAGATGGTAATGCTATTAGATTTGATGAATCTCAGGTTAGCCAAACTTCCAGAAACTCCATGGGAGTAAGGGGAATAAATCTAAACAAAAATGATCAAGTAGTAAACTTCTCCATAGTAGATGATGATAAATTCCTAGTTACCGTTGGAGAAAATGGATATGGAAAACTTACCTCCCTAAAGGAATTTAATAACCAAAACAGGGCTGGTAAAGGTGTAATAAGCTACAAGATAACAGAAAAAACAGGAAATGTAGTCTCATCCTTTGTTGTAGGAAAAGAAGACGATCTTATGATTATTACAGAACAAGGAACAGTAATAAGAATATCCGTAGAACAAATATCAACATTTGGAAGAAACACCCAAGGAGTAAAATTAATAAATATTAAAAACTCTAAGGTAGTAGCAGTAGCAATATTTATAGGAGAGTAAAAAATTATGGACTTTAGAACTGAACATGAAAAAAGAGAAGGAAGATCCCCAATAATAAAGCTATTTGGGGAATTAGATATTAATGCATCTCCAGATTTTAAAGAGGAAGTATTAAATGTACTAAACACCTATGATGATGATATATACCTAGACTTTACAGACTTAGATTATATTGATTCAACAGGTCTAGGAGCCTTAATTACTATCCTTAAAGATGCTCAAGAAAAAGATAAAAAAATATACTTGAGAGAAGTAAACGAAAGAATTAGAAAACTCTTTAAAATAACAAGCTTAGAAGATATGTTTATATTTGAAGGTGATTTAGATGAATAAAGAAATAATTAAATTCTCTATACCAGCTGAGTCAAAGTACTTAACAGTACTAAGACTTGCATCATCAGCAATAGCATCAAGTCAAGACTTTTCAATTGACCAAGTTGAAGACCTAAAACTATGTCTTTCTGAAGTATGCAATATTGGAATAAGTAGTCAAGTTAATGACACAATAAACCTAGAATATCACCTATCAGATGATGAAATAGAAGTAAGGTTTTTAGACTTTAAAATTCAAGAAGAAAAAGTTGAAAACTTTGAGATGAGTAAGATGATTTTACAAGCATTAGTAGAAGAAATGGAGTTTTTAGATAATTCAATTATTCTTAAACTCTCCAAGTAGGAGCAGAATATGACTGGCAGAAATACAGACGAAAAACAACAAGAAAAAGATAACCAGAATCTTCTTTTTGCAAAATACAAGGAAACTAAAGATAAGGCTATTAGGGACAAACTAATCGAAGATAACCTCTATATAGCTGAAATCCTTGCAAAAAAATATACCAACAAGGGTATCGAGTATGATGATATATTTCAAGTAGCATCAATCGGTCTAATTTATGCTGTAGATAGGTTTGACCCAGAAAGAGGTTACCAGTTTTCAAGTTTTGCAACTCCAACTATAATAGGAGAAATAAAAAGACACTTCAGGGACAAGGGCTGGACAATAAGAGTTCCTAGAAGGATTCAAGAATTATCTAAAAGAATAAATAATGCAAAAATAGAACTAGCCCAAACCCTTCAAAAATCACCAACAGTAAGAGATATTGCTGAGCACTTAGGAAATACTGAAGAAGAAGTCCTAGAGGCTATGGAAGCATCTAAGGTATATTCACCACAGTCCTTAGACCTTACTTATGATGGAGGAGAAGACTCAGATATTAGCCTATCTGATCTTATTGGCAAAGAAGAAGCCTATTATGAAAAAATAGAAAATAATGACTTCTTAGAAAAAGCCATGTCAATACTATCAGAAACAGAAAAGAAGATACTAATAGATAGGTACTTTAACAAAAAGACCCAATCTAATATAGCAAAGGAACTCAATATTTCTCAAATGACAGTATCTAGACTAGAAAAGAAAATACTAGAAAAAATGAAAAGTGAAATAGAAAAAATAGTATAAAAATGCCCTGCCAGATTAATTTTTCTGGCAGGGTTTTTATTGAGCAATCAACAAGCTTGTCGGCTACCCACCCAATGGGTAAGCTAGGTGAGGTTCTTATTACTTAAAATTATCTAAAACATATTGGACCATAACAGCTGGTACCATATTCATATATTTTCTGAAATAGCAAACTTAGGATTGTGGTGGGCATAGGCCTTACCATTAATCTCTAAAGGATTTTGTAAAAAGAAAAAAGCACCCGGTTTCTTTTCCAAATAATAGGCAAAATCTTCTCCACCCATTAAAGGCTTTTTCAAATCTACTACCCTATCAGTTCATCTTTTCAGGATACTTGTCAAATCCAAGGGCAACCTTGTCATTAAAGCAGGCTTGGTGTTCTTTTACAAGTTTTAAAGATTGGCCTCTAGATGAGAGTAGCTATTACAGTTTCTATTAAGACCAAAGTAGGAAAAAATGAAATTGGATTGTTAGATGCAACTAAGAATCCATTTGTCATCTTTAGACTTATGGCAGTAATTACAATAAGAACAAGTAAAAATCCTAAAGATACAAGGCCGAACCAGAAGAATATTCTTCCTAGGTTTTGGGCTGAAAAGGCTGGAGCTACGGCACTTCCAACTACAATCCCCACATAATTATATATGAAAACCCTTAAACTTGAAAACCAAGTTTAAGGGTTTTTTTAGTATATCCAAAAGATTCCATCTTCTACTTCTTCTATGGAACCTCTTTCCTTAGAGAGAATATTTCCATCTTTATCTTTAATTACAAGGTCTTCGAAGTACTCATAATCTGATCCTAAAATCCCATTTTGTAAGACTCCACTTTCACCCCAAGAGGAGAAGTAGTACTTATCGTATAATTTATACAAAAAAGACTCTGTTGGGTCTTTTTTTATTATAATACTTTCTGGATAGTAGACTTTCAGCTCACTATCATCTTGGGAAAGTAACATAAGGGGATATTTACTAAGACCTAGGTTATACAAGTCTACATCCTTAAGTGATGAACTAAAAATTTCTTCTACCTTTTCACTTTTAGGATCTAG
>CAMEGD010000004.1 GCA_945916025.1 uncultured Clostridia bacterium | reverse complement strand
CATCTCTATCAATCTTAGCTAACGACTTTGATAATCTTGCAAGTTCCTCATTGTCCATAATTTTTTGATTAGTTTTATTTTTTGGTAATTCATCCTTATGGGCATATAGATTTTCTACACTTCCAAATTGATACAGAAGTTTTAAAGCTGTTTTTTCACCTACACCTGGAATCCCTGGTATATTATCTGATTTATCTCCCATAAGGCCTTTTAAATCTACAATTTGCTCAGGAACTAAATCCATCTCTTCTTTCAAAACTTCTAAAGTATATTTTTTAATATCAGAGATTCCAGTTTTTGTGTACAAGAATACTGTATTAGGATCAATTAATTGTAAATAATCCTTGTCACCAGATAGTAAAAAAACACTTGCTCCACTTTCGCTTGCATCCTTTGATAAAGTTCCTGCTAGGTCATCAGCTTCATAGCCTGCTAATTCAAAATACTTTATACCAAAGGCTTGTAGAACTTCTTTTATATAAGTAAACTGTTCTAAGAGTTCATCAGGAGATTTTGACCTATTGGCCTTATAATTATCAAATAAGTCTTTTCTAAATGTTTTTTCTTTTAAATCAAAACAAACTGCAACGTTTGTTGGCTCAATTAATTCTATAGCTTTTAATAATATATTCATAAAGCCTAGTACTGCATTTGTATACTTATTGTCTTTTGTATTCATAAGAGGAATTGCATAAAATGCCCTAAATAAAATAGAACTTCCATCAATTATTAAATGTTTATTCATAAAATCTCCAATCATTTAAAAAGAGCATTTATATAAATGCTCTATATTCAACCTTCTCCATACATTATAATATAAATTAAGAAAAACACAAAAAACAATTCCTTAATTATTTTATTGGTTACTCTTGAAAAGAATTTTTTTCAAAAATTGTCCTGTGTATGATTTTTTATTCTCTGAAACTTCTTCTGGACTTCCTGTTGCTATTACTTGACCTCCACCATCTCCACCTTCAGGACCAAGATCAATAATATAATCTGCAGTCTTAATAACATCTAGATTGTGTTCAATCACAATTACAGTATTCCCAGTCTCTACTAGTCTATTTAATACTATAATTAACTTATGAATATCAGCTGCGTGGAGTCCTGTAGTAGGCTCATCTAGTATATATAAAGTCTTTCCTGTGGAAATTTTACTTAGCTCAGTAGCTAATTTAATTCTTTGAGCCTCTCCACCAGATAGTTGGGTTGAAGGTTGTCCTATTTTAATATAGCCAAGACCAACATCTTGTAATGTTTTTAACTTGTTTTTTAATCGTGAATGAACTTCAAAAAATTCTAAGGCATCATCTACTGTCATATCTAAAATATCAGAAATAGTCTTTCCCTTGTACTTTACTTGTAAAGTCTCTCTATTGTATCTTTTTCCATTACATACCTCGCAAGGAACATAAACATCTGATAAGAAGTGCATTTCAACCTTGATTATTCCATCACCTTTACAGGCTTCACACCTTCCACCTTTAACATTGAAGCTAAATCTACCCTTTTTATAACCTCTAGCTTTGGCTTCATTTGTAGATGAAAAAACATCTCTTATTATATCAAAAATCCCTGTATAAGTCGCTGGATTTGACCTTGGAGTTTTTCCAATTGGACTTTGGTCTATACTAACTAGCTTGTCAATATTTTCAATCCCTTCAATCTTGTCAAATTCTCCTGGAATTATACTAGGATTATTAAAGTGTTGCCATAATTTCTTGCTTAATATTTCATTTATTAAAGATGATTTTCCTGATCCAGATACTCCTGTAACTGCAATAAACTTTCCTAATGGAATTTCTACTTCAATATCTTTAAGATTATTCTCTCTTGCGCCTACTATTCTAAGAGTTTTGCCATTTCCCTCTCTTCTACTTTCAGGAATGGGAATAAATTTTTCCCCTGATAGATATTGACCAGTTATAGAATCTTTGTTTTTCTTTATTTTTTCTATATTGCCAATTGCTACAATCTCTCCACCATGGCTTCCTGCACCAGGTCCTATATCTATAATTAAGTCTGCCTCTTTCATTGTATCTTCATCATGCTCAACTACTATTAAAGTATTGCCAATATCAGTCAAGTCTCTAAGGGTTTTTATTAGCAAGTTATTATCTCTTTGATGAAGACCAATGCTAGGCTCATCTAGAACATAGGTTACCCCTACTAACTTAGATCCTATTTGAGTAGCTAATCTAATCCTTTGTGCTTCACCTCCCGATAGGGTTCCAGTTTTTCGAGATAGATTCAGATAATTTAATCCTACTTCAACTAAAAATGTAAGCCTACTATTAATTTCTCTTACAATTTGATCTGCAATAATCTTTTCTTTTTCACTTAAGTCTAATGATTTTATAAAAGCTAATTCTTTTTCTACATTCATTTCAGTAAAATCACTAATACTTTTATCTTTTATTTTAATAGATAAAACCTCAGGTTTAAGTCTTTTACCTTCACATGTTGGACACTTTACTTCGGTCATAAATTCGTCTATTCTGTCTTTTCCAAAGTCGCCACCTGTATTATATCTTCTCTCTAGATTATTAAATATGCCTTCAAATGGCCCCTTGTATACTTTGCTACCTGTATAGTGACTATTAAATCTAAATTGTATGCTATCATTGCTCCCATGTAATAATGCGTCCATAAAATCTTTAGGAGCTTCACTTAATGGCTTATCTGGATCAAAATTATATTTTTTTGCTAGGGCTTCAAACATAGTAATATAATATGTGTCTTTTGCAGATGAATAGGCCGCTATTCCTCCTTGGGAGATACTCTTAGACATATCTGGTATAATTTTTCTTACATCAGGTTTATTAGATGAGCCTAAACCATTACAAGTTGGACAGGCACCAAATGGAGCATTAAAAGAAAATAATCTTGGAGTAATTTCTTCATAAGAAATACCACAATCTATACAACTAAGTTTAGTATTATATGTTTGTCTATTTCCGTCCATAGTGTCAATGACTACTAGACCATCTGATTCTTTAAGAGCAAGCTCTAGTGAATCAATAAGCCTAGATTCTATGTCTCCCCTAATTATAAGACGGTCTACAATTATATCTATATCATGCTTCTTGTTTTTTTCAATTTCTATTTCATCTTCAATAGTATAGATTTGTCCATCTAGTGAATATCTACTATATCCACTTTTTTTAATCCTCTCAATTACTGATTTGTGTTCACCTTTTTTGCCTTTGATAACTGGAGCAAGAATCATTATCCTAGATCCTTCCTCTAAGTGTAAAATATGATCTGCCATTTGATCTACTGTCATACTTTCAATTGGTTTTCCACATGACGGACAATATGGCTTGCCAATATTTGCGTAAAGTAACCTTAAATAATCATATATTTCAGTTGTTGTTCCAACTGTTGACCTTGGGTTTTTACTGGTTGTCTTTTGGTCAATAGAAATAGAAGGACTAAGACCTTCTATACTCTCCACGTTCGGTTTGTCCATTTGTCCTAAAAATTGTCTTGCATAACTTGAAAGGCTCTCCACATACCTTCTTTGACCTTCTGCATATATTGTATCAAAGGCAAGTGAAGACTTTCCTGAACCAGATAATCCAGTAAAGACTATAAACTTGTTTCTGGGAAGTTCCAAATTCACATTTTTAAGATTATGAACATTGGCACCTCTAATTTTAATTTTATTTTCTGTCATTTTTTCTTTTCGCCTTATTATAAAGTTTCTTAAGTTCCATACCTTTATCTCTCAATTCTGCAGCTTTTTCAAAATCTAATCTTTCTGCAGCTTCTAACATATTAACTTCCACTAGTTCTATCATTCCAGCTAGTTCATCTTCGCTGTATTCTGTCTTGTAAGAAGAAGCCTCCTCAGCTACTAAGGTAGTTTCTATTACTTCTCTTATAGATTTGCTTACAGATTTTGGTTTAATATTATTTTCAACGTTATACTGATTTTGAATTTCCCTTCTTCTGTTAGTTTCTTCTAGAGTTCTTTCAATTGAATTTGTAACCTTATCTGCATACATAATCACTCTACCATTTACATTTCTAGCCGCTCTACCAGCAGTTTGGATAAGAGAGGTCTCACTTCTTAAAAAACCTTCTTTATCGGCATCTAAAATAACTATTAATGATACTTCTGGAAGGTCTAGGCCTTCTCTAAGTAGATTAATACCTACTAAAACATCATAAACCCCGAGTCTTAAGTCTCTTATTATTTCCATTCTCTCTATTGTATCAATATCAGAGTGCATATATGTTACCTTAATACCGACTTCTTTTAGGTATTTTGTTAAATCTTCTGCCATTTTCTTTGTAAGTGTAGTAATAAGAACCCTTTCTTCCTTAGAGACAACATTGTTAATTTCACTAATAATATCATCAATTTGGTTCTTTGATGGTCTTATTTCTATTATAGGGTCTAAAAGTCCTGTTGGCCTGATTATTTGTTCGGCTATTACTTCAGTCCTTTCTTTTTCATAAGGACCAGGTGTGGCTGAAACATATACAGTTTGATTCATCATATTTTCAAACTCATCAAATTGTAGTGGCCTATTATCAAGGGCTGAAGGAAGTCTAAAACCATAATCTACTAAAGTAGTTTTTCTTGACCTATCTCCAGCATACATGCCCCGAATTTGAGGGATAGTAGCATGAGACTCATCAATTATAGTTAAAAAATCCTTAGGAAAGTAGTCTATTAAAGTATAAGGTCTTGATCCAGGTTTTCTCTGACTTAAATGTCTTGTATAATTTTCGATTCCTTGACAAAATCCTACTTCTTTAAGCATTTCAAGGTCATATCTAGTTCTTTGTTCAATTCTTTGAGCTTCTAATAACTTATTGTTATCTTCAAAGTATTTTATTCGGTCCTTTAATTCTTCTTCAATAGTTATTACTGCATTATCTACTTTATCCTTTGTAGTTGCATAATGTGATGCTGGAAATATAGATATATGTTTCCTTAGTCCTATAATTTCCCCAGTGAGATAATTTATTTCTGTAATTCTATCAATTTCATCTCCAAAAAACTCTACTCTATAAGTATTATCTGATGAAGATGCTGGAAAAATTTCTAGAGTATCTCCTTTGACTCTGAAACATCCCCTTTGAAAATCATAGTCGTTTCTATCATACTGAATATCTACTAATTTCATTATAATTTCGTTTCTATCTTTTATCATTCCTGGCCTTAAAGATACAACTAGGTTTTTATAGTCAATAGGATCTCCTAAACCATAAATACATGATACAGAGGCTACAATTATTACATCTCTTCTTTCAAATAGAGATAAGGTCGCAGAGTGCCTAAGTTTATCTATTTCATCATTTATAGAAGAATCTTTTTCTATAAATGTATCAGATTGCGGAACGTACGCTTCAGGTTGATAATAATCATAATAAGAAACAAAATATTCTACAGCATTATCAGGAAAGAATTCTCTAAACTCACTTGCTAATTGATATGCCAAGGTTTTATTATGGGCAATTACTAAAGTAGGCCTTTGAACTTTTTCTATGACATTAGCCATAGTATAAGTCTTTCCAGACCCTGTTACACCAAGTAAAATTTGATCTTTATTTCCCTTATTTAAGCTATCTACTATTTTATCTATTGCAAAAGGTTGGTCTCCTGTGGGTACGTAATCTGATTTTATTCTAAATTTATTCATTTCCACTCCTTTCGAACATATGTTTATTTTATACGAAGCATGTTTTTATGTCAAATAATAGAGCCGACAAAATTGTCGACTCTACTCATTAATCATTTTCTTTAGTTCTTCGATACCTCGTTTTAGTTGATTGTCATTTTCAAGGTTATCTATTCCTATAATTGTTGTATTATCATCTAGTGCAACTTCAACATCAGGTTCTATTCCTTTGTTTTGTATTACTACCCCTTTTGGAGTAAAATACTCGGATATTGTTAACTTAATTCCATCATTGCTAGAAAATCTATTGATACTTTGAACAACTCCTTTTCCAAATGATTTCTCTCCTACTAAAATTGTCCTTTTATAATCCCTTAAGGCTCCAGATACAATTTCTGAGGCACTAGCTGTTCCACCGTTTATTAATGTAACTATAGGTAAGTCTAAGAATTCTGGATCAGAATTACCTTTATCACTAATTTGACCTGATTTTGTTTTAGTATAATACACTAAACCTTCTGGAAGTAATTCATCTGCTACTTGAGTAGTTACGTCTAAAACTCCACCTGGATTTGATCTTAAGTCTAATATCATACCTTTGGTTGTTGGTTTAATTTTCCCAATTTCATTTTTGAATTCACTATAGGTATTTTCATTGAATTGGGAAATGCTAAGATAAAATATAACATCTTCTATAAAAGAAGACTCTACAGTAGTTACGTTTATTTCATCTCTTTCAACTTCAAGGTCAAAGGTTTTAGGTTTTCCATCTTCTTCTCTTAAAATAGTTAAGGTTATTTTAGTACCTTTTTCACCCTTTATCAACTTAGATGCTTCATCTGGATTATCCCCAGAAATCTCAACACCATCTACTTTTAATATTCTGTCTCCAGAAAGAAGTCCAGCTCTTTCAGCTGGAGTATTTCTAATTGGCGATACTACGGTGATATATCCATCTGAAGAATTTATATATACACCAATTCCAAAAAATTTACCAGAAGTATCTTCTACAAGTTCATCAAATTCTTCTGATGTTAGGTAAACAGAGTATGGATCATCAAGGGATGCTACCATCCCTTTTAATTGACCAGTATATAATTGCTCTTTAGATACATCTCTAAGGTAATTTTCATTAATATAGTTTTCTAAATGGACAAGTTTGTCTTCTTGTTTTGAATCTATCCCAGATACGTCTCCGAAAATATTTAAGTTATCATCACCTATAGATTTACCGAAATTATATGAAAATAAATTTGTTGTAAGAATCGCCACTAAAACTAATAAGATACTAAATTTTCTTTTCATACTTATTACCTATAAAAAACTAAGTGGGTCTGCTGTACTTCCATTTATTCTAACTTCAAAATGTAAATGAGGACCTGTTGAATATCCTGTACTTCCACAAAGAGAAATAGTATCTCCAGCATCCACATAATCTCCAACTGAAACTAAATTAGCAGAATTGTGAGCATAAACAGTAACTAATCCGTCGCCATGGGAAATCATTACTACATTTCCATATCCACCTTGCCAACCAGAATAAATAACTATTCCACTTTCTGCAGCAGAAATCGCTGATCCTGTTGGTGCTGGAATGTCTATTCCTGCATGGAATTTTCTAGTATTAAATATTGGATGAACTCTATATCCATAATAAGAACTTATTCTTGAGCTAGATGATACTGGCCATATAAGGCCTCCTTCTCCCCTAGCTGAGGCTATTTCAGAATCACTATAGCCGTTATTACTGCTAGCATTTAGACTTTGCTTTCTTTGTTCTGCTGCTAATCTTCTAGCTTCTTCAGCTTTCTTTCTAGCTTCTTCTTCAGCCTTTCTTTTAGCTTCTAATTCTTCTTCTAATTGAACAATTTTTTGATCTAAAGATGTAGTTAAGTTTATGAATTCATCATATTGGGATTCAGCAGCAATTCTGTTTTCTTCTAAAACTGCCATATACCTTATTTTTTTATTATTAGCTGCTTCTAGCTCTTGTTTTTTAATTTTTTCAACATCTAGCTTTATTTGAAGTTCTTCTTTTTGATTTCTAAGTTTTTCTTCCGTTTCTTCAATGTAGTTTATTTGTTTACTTGTAAAGTCTAATAGTTCTTTGTCTTGATTTAATACATCTTCCACTATATCTAACTTAGTAAGCATTTCTTTTACACTAGAAGAACCCATAAGTACTTCTAAAAAGATTACATCTCCACTTTTGTATTGTTCTCTAATTCTTGTATTCAGTTCATCTTGTTTAGCTTCAAGAGATTCCCTTGCTTTCTCTAGATTTTCCTCATTTTTTTTAATATCTAGTTCAAGCTGAGCAATTTGAACATTCAAATTTTCAAGTTCTTTTTGGGACTTGCTAATTTGGAAATCTAAGGCTTTAATTTCACCTACAACTTTATCAAGTTGGTTGTTAATTCCTTGAATTTCAGTTTCTTGTTCTTGAATTTGTACATCAAGCTGAGTTCTTTCATTTTTTAAATCTTCAATTTCAGAAGTTGCAGTAACTAAACTTGGACATAAAATTAGTCCACACACAGCTACTACAGAAATCTTTTTAATTTTTTCTTTAATCAATCTTACACCTTCAAATACTTTCTAATAGAAGTTATACTTCCTATTACGCCTATTCCGATTGCAATTGATATAAATATTAAAATGATATCAAAATCTATATCTGCAAAATCAATAATATTGTATGATACATACTCATAAATTGGTATTTCATAAAGACTAGTAAATGTTCCATACAAATAGCCTAATATTAAAAATGCCAATATACTTCCAAATAAGGAGTAAAATAAGCCTTCTATGATAAAAGGACCTTTAATAAAGGATTCAGAAGCACCTACGTACTTCATAATTTCAATTTCTTTACCCCTAGCAGAAATCGCCACTTTTATTATATTAGATATTACAAATATTGACAATAACACTATTATTACAAATGCAAAAAAACCACCAAATTTTACAACTTTATCAATAGTTAAAAATTGCAGTATTAAGTCTTTGAAGTATCTAATTGTTTCAACACCTTCATTTTTCTTAATGAAACTAACTAAATCCTCAGCCTTATCTATATCATTTAGCTCTATTCTTATTGAAGCAGGTAGTGGATTTTTTTCAAGTCCATCTAATACGTAGCTTTCTTCATCAAACATATCTCTAGCATCAATAATAGCTTCCTCTTTTGATATATAGGTTATTTGCTTTATTTCAGGCCTTACCTTAAGTTGGTTTATTAAATCTTCAGTTTCACTACCTGTAGTATCATCGTATAAAAATACTTCAATTTGATCCAAACTGTCATTTATAGAATTTACGAATCCATTGATATTTAAAACAGCCAATAATAAAATACCAACTAAAAGCATAACTGATAAAATGGTAAGAGTAGAAACTAGGCCAATTCCTTTATTTCTCCATATACTAGTAAAACCATTAGCCAGCATAGTTTTTAAAGATCTAAACTTCCTCACTATAATAGCCTCCAATTTCATCTCTAATTATTTGTCCATTTTTTATGTTAATAACTCTCTTATTATATTGGTCCACAATATTTTTGGCATGGGTCGCCATTAAAATAGTAGTTCCCTTTTTGTTTATATTTTCTAAGATTTCCATAATTTCAAATGCAGTATCAATATCTAAGTTACCTGTTGGTTCATCAGCCATAAGAAGTTTGGGATTATTAACTACTGCCCTAGCTATAGCTACTCTTTGTGACTCTCCTCCAGATAATTCAGTAGGATAAGAATTTGCTCTGTCATTTAGATTTACTAATGATAATACTATTGGAACTCTTCTTTTTATTTCGTTACGATTAGTCCCTATTATTTCCAAAGCATAAGCAACATTTTCAAAGACAGTTTTATTGTTTAATAATTTAAAATCTTGAAAGACAACACCTAATTTTCTTCTATAAAAAGGAACCTGTCTTCTGCTCAATTTTGTTATGTTGGTGTTTTCAAAAAAAACATTGCCCCTTGTTGGAAGTTCTTCCCTTGTTAATAACTTTAAAAGGGTAGATTTACCAGCCCCACTTGCTCCAACAATAAAAATAAATTCACCTTTTTTTATATTAAGGTCAATTCCATCTAAGGCAACTACACCATTATCGTATTTTTTATAAATATTTTCAAATCTAATCATTATTTCACCTTTTGGAGTATATTCATTTAAATATTATAGTATAATTAAGGTAAAATTAAAAGTGGGAGGAAGCTATGGACAAGAAGTTGATGAGAAAGGAAATGATGAGAAAAAGAGGTGAACTTTCTAAAGAACTTCGTTTAAAAATGTCAAATCAAGTATTCGAGAGACTTTCAGCAGATGAGAATTATATAAAAGCAAAAAAAATATTTGTCTTTGTTAGCTTTGGTTCAGAAATTTATACACATGATTTCATCAAAAATTCAATATTAAATGGAAAAGAAGTCTATATTCCTCATATTGAAAATAACCAAATGCACGCAGTTTCTTTAAAAAATTTTGATGATTTAGAAGTAGGTTTTTATAATATACTTTCTTTACCAGAAGATAAAATTGAAATTGTAGATCCTAAAAACTTAGATTTAATTTTAGTCCCAGGCTTGATTTTTGATATGGATTTCTATAGAATTGGTTATGGTGGAGGATACTATGATAAGTATTTGAGCAATGAAAGAATATCTGCAAAATTAGTAGGTATTTGTTTTGATTTCCAAATAATTGATTCTGTTGACCCTCAAAGCCATGATGTCCCAGTGGATAAAATAGTAACTGAAATCGCAACTAAAGAAAGGAACTAATTATGAGTAGAACTCAAGGAACTGTCGCTAGAGGAATAAGAACACCAATAGTAAAAGAGGGAGACAACTTAGTACAAATAGTATTTGAATCTTTAAATAAGGCTATTGAAGCAGAAAACATCAAATTACATGATAAAGATGTTGTAGGTATTACTGAGTCATTAGTAGCAAGAGCTCAAGGAAATTATGCAACTACTAAAGATATAGCTGATGATGTCAAGCAAAAATTTACAGGTGATCATATTGGTCTAGTATTTCCAATATTAAGTAGAAATAGATTTTCAATAATTCTAAAAGGTATTGTTGAAAGTGGTAAAAAAATTACACTTTTACTTTCATATCCTTCTGATGAAGTGGGAAATCACTTAATGAGCCTGGATAGACTAGATGAACTTAATATTAATCCCTATGATAAAGTATTAACTGAAAAAGAATATAGAGAATTATTTGGTGAAGAAATCTATCATGAATTTACTGGTATTGATTATGTGAAAATGTATAAGGATATTGGTGGAGATAACTTAGAAATTATCTTTGCAAATGACCCAAGAGTAATTTTGAACTATACAGATCAAATTTTAGTTGCTGATATTCACACAAGAAAGAGAACAAAAAGATTAATTGAAAATGCAGGGGGTAAGATTGTATACTCTCTTACTGATGTATTAAGTCAATCTATCAATGGCAGCGGCTATAACACTGATTTTGGTGTACTTGGTTCAAACCTTGCATCTGCAGAAGAATTAAAACTTTTTCCTAGGGATGGCAAAAAGTACATTGACGAATTACAGCAAAAACTAATAGATAAATATAATGTAAAAGTCGAAGTTATGATTTACGGTGATGGCGCTCTAAAAGACCCTGTTGGCAAAATCTGGGAACTAGCAGACCCTGTAGTATCACCTGCCTTTACAGATGGACTAAAGGGAATACCAAATGAAATAAAGATTAAATATATAGCAGATACAGAACTAGAAAATGTTTATGGTGAGGAAGCTGTTAATCTTATAAAACAAAAGATTTACGCAAAAGACCAAGACTTATTTGGTAGAGCGGAATCATTAGGAACTACTCCTAGACAAATAACAGACTTAATAGGTTCTCTTTGTGACTTAATGTCAGGTAGTGGAGATAAAGGAACACCTGTAATTCTTGTCCAAGGATATTTTGATAATTTTGCAAGTGAATAAATGGTAATATAAAAAAGTAGATTTTAGCTGAAAAATGCTATAATCTACTTTTTTTTATAACTAAACTACCCTACTATTATCTTGTTAGAAAGATCATAAGAAACTTTATTCTATATATTAAAAATAAAAATCTATTTTTCAGCTTTGCCAAAGTTTAATATTATCTACCTTTTACTAAATTGTCTACCTAGACCTATTATTAAAGAAAAATACCCTAAAATAATCAATAAGTTTACTAAAGTAAAATCAAGTTTCAATATAATTTCTATTAGCAATATAGGACTTAAAAAAATAACACTTAGCAAAGTAACTATATTTGTAATATCTGTAAAATTAATACCACCAGCTAAATTTCCTAATAGAAATAATACTAAGCAAAAAAAACCTGTAAATAAAAAGGTAGAAATATCTCTTATTAATCCCTTTCTACTAGTAAGCTTTCCGTAAAGAAAAAAAACTAATAAGAAAATTAACAATATTAAAAACTTAAGATATAAAGTTACATTATAAACATTACTTTCACTAAAGAAATAAATTAGATTTAATAGTAAAAAGTTTAAAATTAATATTAAAAAATAGAAAAATAAAGTTTTAATATTATCTTTAATCATTATTTAGCTCCTGATGCCCCCTCTGAAAGCATTATATCTTTTAGTCCTTCTGTCACATATATTTTACTTTCCTTATCAATCCACATACACTCTGTACCTTCCAAAGATTCAACTAATTTTAAGCCATCTTCATAAGGCATTAAAAATACTGCAGTAGACAAAAAGTCTGCTAGACCAGAGTCTTCATGGAATATTGTTACTGATTTAAAATAATCTCCTGGATATAAGGTGTCTGGATCAATTAAATGATGATAAGACTTGTCTCCTACGTGAAAAAATCTTTGATAGTCTCCACTTGTAACCACACTAAAGTCTTTCACAAAAAAAGTATCAACTATATTAGGGTTATCTCCTTCTGGATAAATCATATCAGGATTTATTACTCCTACTCCCCAAGCTCCCCTAACTCCATCAAGAGGATGACCAACTGCTTTTACATTTCCTCCTGCTGAAATTAATAAAGAATCTAGACCTAGGTCCTTTGCTTCGTTACAAATAATCTCTACTGCATAGCCCTTAGCTGTTGCTCCTAGGTCAATTTGTGTGTCTTTATTATCAATATATACTGTCTTATTGTTCTCATCTAAAACTATGTGTTCTGAACCAGTAAATTCATTTGCATTTTCAAGCTCTTCAAGGTTAGGGAGTAAATCCTCTTCTTTGTGTTCTTCACTAGGATCTAATTCTTCATTTATGTCCCTATACTTACTCCATACATTTAAAACAGCTCCAAAACTAATATCAGTTTTCTTAGAGTACTTATTAGAATAATCTAATGAATTTTGAACTAAATAAAATAGTCCATCAGATACTTTGACTGGCTCTATTCCAGCATTGTCATTTATCGTCTTTAAATTATTTAAATTGTCATAGGTATTATACTTGTCAAATTCTTTATGAAAGTCATTAAATCTTTTTTCAATATATTTGTTATATTCATCAGCTTTTTCTTGATTTTCAGCATACATTACAGTTTGAACTACTGTATCGAAAGTCCCAAAAAAATTATAAGTATATTTGTCATATACCCTACTTTCTTTTTCATTACATCCTACCAATAAAAACATACTAAATATAATAAAATATAATAATTTTTTCTTCATAAATTCTCCCTTAAAAAATAAATCCATATAAAACTTTTCCAGCTGCAGCTAAAGCCATAATAATAAATATTGGCTTTACAAATAAGTTACCCTTGTCTATTGCTGTTCTAGCTCCAACCATTGCGCCAAACATCATAAAAATACCTACTGGTATACCAACTTTGTAGTTTATAGCTCCATTAATAGCAAATAAGATTAAACTCATAACATTACTACCTAAATTTAGGACCTTCGAATTTGCACTGGCATTTAAAAAACTAAATCCAAATATTTTTATAAGAGAAAATATAATAAACGATCCAGTCCCTGGTCCAAAAAATCCATCATAAAAACCTAAAATTAAAGCAAAAAATATCCCCTTAATTAAGGAAGATTTATTGTAACCATTGTAAGTATCTACTAGGCCTATTTCCTTTTTGAAGACTGTATATAGACCAACACTTATTAATATTACTGAAATCAAAGGTTCAAGAATAGTTGCATCAACCCTTAAAACAGAATATACACCTATGGCAGCTCCAATAAAAGAAAAAGGAAGTAATTTTAACATTAAATTCCAGTTTATTCTATTAGACTTTGCAAAGGTCATGGTACTCATTGATGTTCCAGCAAAAGATGCAAATTTGTTAGTACCTAATAAAACGTGGGGATCAAGACCAGCTAACATATAGGCAGGAATTGTAATAAGACCTGAGCCACCAGCTATAGCGTCAATAAACGAGGCTATAAACCCCATTACACATAAAAATACTATTGTCATAACTTCTCCTTTATTTACTCATCATCTTTAAAAACTAAAATATCTCCTGGTTGGCATTCTAGAACTTTACATATACTTTCTAGGGTAGAAAACCTAATAGCCTTTGCCTTGTTGTTTTTTAGAATGGATATATTGGCTATTGTAATTCCAACTTTTTCTGATAATTCAGTTACTGTCATTTTTCTATCTTCTAAAATTTTATCGAGGTTTATAATAATCATTAGGCACCTCAAATTGTAAGATCGTTATCTTCTTTTAACTTTGTCGCATTTTTAACTAAAATTAACAAAATTCTAGAGAAGATACCTATTATAAAAGAAGATAATATCACTAAAAATAGTATTATTGCAAGTAATGGAGTAAAATAATTATTAAAAATAAACAAAAGCATAACTACTAGAAATATCATACAAATAATTAAGCTGGAATATGAAATTACCTTTAAGGACATAAGGGGCTTTAAAGAATAAATTTCATCTCCTAAAATATATTTGCATAGTTTTAAAGTTTCTAACAAAACTATAAAAAATGGAAGAGCACTTACCAACACAATATATTTAACAGGTCGAGCTAAGTATGCTATTTCTGAATATTCAACTATTGAAAATTCTACAAGTTCAGGTAACAACATAATAACAGCATATAACATAAAAATTCCCGTTATGACAATCATTACCATAAATAATTTTATTAATTTATTATCTTTCATATTATCATCCCACAATTAATAAAATAATAACCCCTAAAATCCCAAAAATACCTACTATAAGGGCACTAAAAATATTTAAATCTATTGAAATACCTATACTTCCCCCAAAGAAATTTATAAGTAGGATAATAATACCACCTACTACAGCATTCATTAAGAGCTTTACAATTAGTCTAAAGGAGAGTTTTAGTACAAAACTCAGTACAGTCAAAATTACTATCCCAACTACAAAATAAAATATTAAATCCATTATTCCCCCAAAATTTTTCTCTATATGAATAATAATAACATATTAAGGCTATAATAGTATAAAATAAATTGAAAGGATTTTGTATGAAAAAAATAATTTTATTTAGCAGTGGAAAATGTCCAGATTGTCCACCAGTGATAGAAAGATTAAATAAAGAGAACATAGATTATGAGAATGTTGATATTACAGAATCTATGGCTAATCTAAAGAGATTTTTAAAAGTTAGAGATTATAATTCATATTTTGATGAAATTAAGGAAGGTAATAGAGTTGGAGTACCTACTTTAATGGATGAAGATGGAAACTTTTATAATCCTGAAGAAATGAACACTTTTGATATCTTTAAAAATTAAGAAAATTTTTTATATCAAAAAATTAACCCTGAGCTATACTTGCCAGCATTATTTGACAAAATTGCTCAGGGTTTGTTTATTCTTCTATTTCTAAATCTTCTGAAATTTTAATTTCTTCAGACTTATTTAATATATCCATAAATTCGTTTCCAGTAATAGTTTCCTTTTGAAGCAAGTATCTAGATATTTCATGGAGTTTATCCATGTTTTCTTTTAAAATCTCAATTGCTTTTTCGTGGGCAGACTCAACTATTAATCTAATTTGCTCATCAATAATTCTTTCAGTTTCATTAGATGCATTAGTAGATACTTCCCCTCCTAAATATGGGTTTACTTGAGTATCGATATTTACCATGCCTATTACATCGTTCATACCAAACTGAGTTACCATTGATCTTGCAATTCTTGTAGCCTGTTGAATATCATTGCTAGCTCCACTAGTCCTAGTATTAAAAACAAGTTCCTCTGCACTTCTTCCGCCAGTAAAAGTAACTATTTTATTAAAGGCATCTTCCTTTGTATAGATATATCTCTCTTCTTCATCCACTTGCATTGTATAACCTAAAGCACCAGATGTTCTAGGTACTATAGTTATCTTTGTAACTGGGGCTGAATTTGTTTGTTTAGCAGCTACTAAAGCATGACCAACTTCATGGTATGCAATAATTTCCTTTTCCTTTTGAGATATGACCGCGTTTTTCTTTTGATGTCCTGCTATTACAACTTCAACACTTTCAGCTAGGTCTTCTTGTTCTACCCTATCACGGCCATTTTTGACAGCTCTTAAGGCAGCTTCATTTACCATATTAGCTAAATCTGCCCCACTAGCACCAGCAGTAGATCTACCTATTAGATTTAAGTCTAAATCTGGAGCATGCCTTACGTTTTTTAAGTGAACTCTTAAAATAGCTTCTCTTCCCCTTAAATCTGG
This sequence comes from uncultured Clostridia bacterium, assembly GCA_945916025.1. Lineage (GTDB taxonomy): Bacteria > Bacillota > Clostridia > Tissierellales > Peptoniphilaceae > Neofamilia. Next base: position 11,438 of record CAMEGD010000004.1, on the reverse strand, counting down.
GAGTTCCACAGGAATCCTTCTATCAAATCTACCTGGTCTTAGGAGTGCTTGATCTAAAGATTCTGGTCTATTTGTTGCTCCTAAAATAACTACACCCTTATTAGAATCGAATCCATCCATTTCAGATAGTAGTTGATTTAGGGTTTGTTCCCTTTCGTCATTTCCACTAAATCCATGGGAGTCTCTCTTTTTGCCAATAGTATCAATTTCATCAATAAATACTATACATGGAGCTTTTTTATTAGCTTCTTCAAACAGATCTCTTACTTTAGCCGCTCCAAGCCCAACAAACATCTCCACAAAGTCTGAACCAGAGATAGAAAAGAATGGAACTTTCGCTTCCCCTGCAACAGCCTTTGCAATAAGAGTTTTACCTGTTCCTGGAGGTCCTACTAGTAAAGCACCTTTAGGAAGTTTCGCTCCAATACTAGAGTATTTCTTAGGATCATGTAAAAAATCCACAATTTCTGTCAAAGCTTCCTTGGCTTCATCCTGCCCAGCTACATCTTCAAAAGTAATACCTTCTGTAGATTCAGCGTAGATCTTTGCATTGCTTTTTCCTAAATTCATAGGGCTTGCTCCACCACCTATGTTTTTAAATAGGAACCTACTAAATAACATCCAGATTCCTACTAAAAATGCTACTTGAATAACCAAGCCAAGAAGTTGAGTTAATATTGCATTTCTTTCCTCTGAAACTCTACCAAATTCAACATTTTGTTCGTAAAGTCTGTTTATTAAATCGCTATCTTCACCATACTCAAATCTTTGAACAGAATAAATTTGTTCATCGCCTTTAAGTTTATATTTAATTAACCTATCCAAGACATCTGCCTTTTCAATTTTTCCTTCTTGTGTATGGCTGATAAACTTATCATAAGTAACTTCATTTATTTGTTCTTGAGTAAAATAAGGAAGAACAAAAAAATTAACTAATATCATTAGAATAATTACTCCTATATATAGAGCTGAATTAGGTAATTTATTTTTATTATCTTTTTTCATTTATACCTTCTTTCTAAATTTACAATTAAATAGTTTCAAAACCTAAAGTAATTATAACAATCAGGTTCTGAAATTACATTAATTAATTATAAATTTACCCATCTGTTATAACTTATAAACTCTTTTTAATAATTTGTAAAGTGGTAAAAAGATTACTTATAGGGACGAGACTTAGACTTTGGTTCATCGATTACCTATATCTGCCAAACCAAAAAAAGGCAGCCTATGTAGTATAAGCTACCTAAAAAGAATCAATTATTGTGACTATTATTTTTATTATAGTTATTAATTGTATTTTTAATTAAATCATCACTTGCTAGATAAGGAATAGTAATATGATCTTTTCCTTCAGTTATTTCGTTGTATTCTATACAAGTTGAAATTGCATTGTCATTTCTAGCCCATGATCTTCTAGCTACACCACCCATTACATCCCAAGGCATAGCAGTTCTTATTATATTGTCAACTCTTTCAGATCCGTCTAATATTAAACCAAATCCTCCATTAATTGATTTACCAATACCTACTCCTCCACCATTATGAAGAGCGATTAAACTCATTCCTCTAGCAGCATTCCCTGCAAAGATTTGAGTTGCTTGGTCTGCCATTACATTAGATCCATCTTTAATATTTGAAGTTTCTCTAAATGGAGAATCTGTTCCCCCTGTGTCATGATGGTCTCTACCTAACATAACAGGTCCAATTTCTCCTTCTCTAATTAATCTGTTAAATTCTAAAGCTATATCTCTTCTTCCTAAAGCATCTGAATAAAGAATTCTAGCTTGAGTGCCCACAACTAATTTGTTCTTTTCAGCATCTTTAATCCAGATCCAGTTATCTCTATCTTGATATCTTCTATCAGGATCAATAATTTCCATAGCAGCCTTGTCAGTTCTTCTTAAATCTTCTGGCTTACCGCTTAAGCAAACCCATCTAAATGGTCCATATCCAAAATCAAATAATCTTGGTCCTAAGATATCTTCTACATAAGATGGCCAAATAAATCCATGTCTGTCGTCATGACCATTCTTAGAAATTTCTTTCACTCCAGCATCAAATATTGCTTTCATAAATGAGTTACCATAGTCAAAGAAGTAAGTTCCTCTGCCGGTTAATTCCTTAATTAAGCTAAAGTGTTCTTTTAAAGTTTCATCAACTAACTTATGGAATTTATCCTTGTCATTTGCAAGTAATTCTGTTCTTTCTTCGAAGGTTATATCTACTGGACAGTATCCACCAGTGTAAGGTTCGTGACATGAAGTTTGATCAGAAAGTAGTGGTATTTCAATATTGTTTTTAACAGCATATCTTAAAAGATCAACTATATTTCCGTGAAAAGCAATAGCTCTTGGCTCTTTCTTTTCAAGGAATTTGTTAGCTAATTCAAATGCTTCTTCAACTGTATTAACTCTTTCGTCTACCCAACCTTGTTCATATCTTGTACCAATTCTAGAATCATCAACTTCAGCTATAATTGATACTCCTCCAGCTATATTACAAGCTTTCCCTTGAGCACCACTCATACCACCAAGTCCAGAAGTTACAAACAATACTCCTGCTAAGTTTCCATCATCCGGTATACCTAGTTTTAGTCTACCAGCATTTAATAAAGTATTATATGTTCCGTGTACGATACCTTGAGGTCCAATATACATCCAACCACCAGCTGTCATTTGACCATAGTTTGCAACTCCCATTGCAGCTGCTCTATTAAAGTCATGTAGATTATCATACATACCAATCATTAAACCATTTGTAATAATAGTCCTTGGAGCTCCTTTTGGAGATTTGAATAATCCTACTGGATGTCCTGAATATAAAACTAAAGTTTGCTCATCAGTTAATACTTCCAAGTATTTTTTTATAAGTCTGTATTGCATCCAATTTTGACATACTGATCCTGTTTCTCCATATGTTACTAACTCATATGGATATAGGGCAATTTCAAAGGAAAGATTGTTATCAATCATTACTTGGAAGGCTTTACCTTCAATACAATTACCCTTATACTCATCTATTGGTTTACCATAGATTCTTTCATTAGGTCTGAATCTATAACCATAGATTCTTCCCATAGTTACTAGCTCATCATAAAATTCTGGAGCTAGTTCTTCATGGAATTGTTCTGGAATATATCTTAAGGCATTTTTTAAAGCTATTTCTACTTCTTGTTCAGATAAATCAGCTTCTCTTTTTGGAGCCCTTCTTATTCCACCTTCAAACTTTGGATATTCTGGTAAAATATCGTCTAGTTTGATTTTCATTGCATTTGATATTTGTTCATTTGTAAACATTGTCTCATCATCCTTTGCGATTAAATTTCTGTTCTGTTAGCAATCGCAATATTGATTGTTTCCTTATCAAAAAAGTCCATGTCACTTCCATAAGGAAGACCATATGCTATTTTAGTAATTTTTATATTCAAGTCCTTTAGAACTTGAGAAAGATACATTATTGAAGCTTGGCCACTAGCATTTGGACTAAAGGCTAAAATGACTTCACTGACGTTATCTTTCTTTATTCTAGCTAATAAGTCGTCGACTTTTTTATCACCGTCAGGAGTACTCACTATATCGCCATGTAGAACATGATAAAGTCCTCTGTATTTTTCAGCTTGTTCAATTGAATTTACATCTTTAGGTAGTTCTACTACACAAATTGTTCTTTTGTCCCTGTCTTCATCACTGCAAATAGCACAAGGATTCATGTCAGTTACATTATTACATACTTCACATAAACTAGAGTTTTCTTTAGCACTGGTAATTGCATTTGTAAGTTGGTCAACTCTACTTTTATCTAAGTTAATAATATAATAAGCTAGTCTGCGTGCAGTCTTATTACCAATTCCGGGCAACCTGGATAATTGATTTATAAGATTATCAATTGGATTATCCATATTATAGACCTGGAATATTTATTCCACCTGTTAGTTTAGACATTTCTTTGTTTTGAAGTTGATCAACATCTTTAATTGCTGTATTAATACATGCAATTATAAGGTCTTGTAACATTTCAATATCTTCTGGATCTACTATATCTTCAGCTATGTGTAGTTCAAGTAGTTCCTTTTGTCCATTCATAACAGCCTTTACAGCTCCACCACCTGAAGTAGATTCTACGGTCTTAGAATTCAACTCTTCTTGAGTCTTTTCCATTTCCCTTTGCATCTTTTCAAATTGTTTCATCATGTTATTCATATTTTTCGGCATTCCGCCAAATCCTCTTGCCATCTTTCCTCCTAAAAAATTTGAATATTATCTTTTCCAACTAAATTAGTTAGTACATTAATATCTTCATCTATAGAATCTTTATCTTCAGAATCTATAAATATAGCATTAATCTTCACTTTTATATTATAAAACATACTGATAACCTTTTCAAGGAATTCTCTGTTTTCAACTTCCATTAGTTTATTCTTATGGAAGGTATAATCCTTTAAAAATCCTAAGGTCAGAGTATCCTCCTTAAAATCTACTATTGATGCCTCTATTACTATAGCTTGTAATAACTTTTGAGGTGAATTTCTGATTTCTTTTAAAATATTATTCCAATCCCCTCTTATTATATCAATTGTCAACTTAGGAGAACTAATGTCTATTTTTTCTTCTTCTTGTTCTTGTTCTTTGTCTTCTTTCTCCATTACTACTTCAAAAGATTCTTTATTTTCATTTTTCCCTTCATCTTTTAATTTAAGGTCTTTCTCAAATTTGATTTCTATATTCTTTTCACTTGTATTATTGACTTCATTTTTTGATTCTTTCTGATTTTCATGTAAAAATTCTAATATTTCAACTAAGTTAATTTCTAAGAGAATTCTCTTTTGTTGAGAATATTTTATTTCATTAAGTTGATTTATTAATTTTTCCATCACTCCTAGGATTTTATCTATTGTTAATTTACAGCTTTGGTCTTTATATAAGTCAACATTAGAATTAATAAATCTTTCCGTTGATTTTCCTGTAACCTTGGCAATCATAAGATTTCTAAAGTAACTTAAGATATCTTTTCCAAGCTGTTCGGTATCTTTTCCAAGTCCTAGGCCATTATCTAAAGATTCTAATAATTTTTGAGGATTATTTTCAATTAAGCTAGTTACTATGTCTGTAACTGTGTTTATGTTGACAAGTCCTAATATGTTAATTGCCAAATCATAATTTATGTCTTTATGTCCTGATGATACCAATTGCTCTAATATGCTTTGTGCATCTCTCATAGATCCATCGGCACTATTTGCTAATAATTCGTAGGTCCTATCATCAATATTTATTTTTTCTTTTTGACCAATTTCTTTTAAAGACCTTTCAATTGTCTTAAAATCAAGTCTCTTGAATTGGAATTTTTGGCACCTAGATAATATTGTCAATGGTATCCTCTCAGGCTCAGTTGTAGCCAAGATAAAAACTAAGTGTGATGGAGGTTCTTCAAGTATTTTCAATAAGGCATTAAAGGCTCCTTTACTTAACATGTGAACCTCGTCTATTATATAAACCTTATATTTTAATGATGTGGGTTGATAAAAAGCCCTGTCCTTTAAGTCCCTAATATTATCTACTCCATTATTAGAAGCTGCATCTATTTCAACGATATCAATAGCTGAATCATCAAGGCTTTCCAGACAATTTTCGCAAATATTACAAGGCTTATCCCCATCTGAAAGACAATTAATCCCCCTGGCAAAAATTTTTGCACATGAAGTTTTCCCTGTTCCACGGGTACCTGAAAAAAGATATGCATGAGAAATAGATTGAGTGTCTATTTGGTTTTTAAGAACTTGACTAATGTGTTCCTGACCTACTAAATCATCAAATGTTCTAGGCCTGTACTTTCTATAAAGTGCTTTATACATTTTTCCCTCCATTTTTTTACTTCCCTTTTAATAATAATATATTTTTACCTTTAATACCAATATATAATATTAATTCTCTATTAATTTTAAAAAAAGAGCACTGTAATTCTAGTGCTCTTGAGTAGGAAGAAAAATTGTAAATTCAGTGCCTTTTTTCAATTGACTTTTAATTTTTATTTCTCCATCCAATAATTTTATTATATGTTTTACTATAGAAAGTCCTAAACCTGAACTATCCTTCTTATTATGGCTTTTGTCAATGGTATAAAATCTTTCAAATATTCGCTTTTGGTTTTGCTCGCTAATTCCAATTCCCGTATCCCTCACCTTAATACTAATTTTTTGATTTTGTAAATTAGTATTAATATAAATTGATCCCTTATGATTGTTATATTTTATAGCATTATCTACAATATTCATTATTAGCTCAAAAACTAATCTTTTATTGCCATTAAATATAGGTATCTTTCCATGTGAAAAGTCCACTAATATTTCTTTACTTTCTAACTTATATTTAAGTGTTTCTAAAACTTCATAAATAGTAGTATTAATGTCAATAAAGTCTTCATCTAGTTCTTCGTTGGATTCTTCCAATCTAGATAGTTTTATAATATCTTCTATCATTTTTAATAGATGTTGACCTTCTTCGTTAATAATGCCTGCAAATTTTTTTATATCTGAATCTTTTGCTATACCAGAACTAATCATTTCAGCATAACCATTAATAGAAGTTAGAGGAGTTTTTAGTTCATGGGATACATTAGCACTAAACTCTCTACGAATTTTTTCTAACTCAGTGTTTTTTGTATTGTCAAAGAGAATCAATACATAGCCTACCTTTTGAAAATCTTCAACAACTGGGTTAATTAAAACATCTATAAACCTATTATTAATCTCAAGTTTTAAGTTTCCAACTAACTCATCAGTATCAATATTTAATATGGACTCTTTTAATTTGTAATTTCTAACTAAATTATCAATATTTTTCCCTTTTAATTCGATGTCTTCATAGTATAGTCCACTTAAAAGAATTGCTGCTTGATTTATAGATAAAATATTCAAGTTTTTATCTAAAAGTATCATTCCTTCCTTCATGTTAGAAATTATGGCTTCAATAGTATTTGATTTAGTTTTCAAGTCCTTGATATAGTCTTCTATGTCTAGTCTTTGTTCTCTAATTATCTTTAGTAGTGGATATATTTCTTTGTATTTGCTATTTAAATCTGTGTCATAGGATGAATGCCTTGTATTATCTTCTATAGTAGTTACAAACTCATCAATTTCTCTTTCAGAAATGAAAAGAGCAACTAGTGACCCTAAGACAAATAAAAAAAATAAATAAGGAAATATACTTTTTATCTCACTAGACATGTCACTTAGAACTCTAAGTCCAACTAAAGTAATTCCACTATCAATAGTCTTTGAATTTATAATAAATCTTAAATCCTTATGGTTATCATATAAGACGTCGCTATTGTAGGATGATATATCCTTATTGTATATAAAATCCCTAAGACTCGGATATTTTTTTGAAGAAATATTTTCAAATAATATTTCACCATCTTCCAATAAATAAAGGCCTACCTCAGGGGATATGTTAATATCCTCAATTATTTCTTCAGTTCTAAGTTTATCACTTTTTTCTATCTCTTCGGAAACATTACTAACTAGGTTTACTAGTTCTTTTTTATACCTATTAATATTATCAGTATATAGATACAAAAAAGTTGTTAAAAAGCTTATTATCATTCCAATAATAAGCATAACAACTAAAAATAATGAAATTCTTTTTTTCAATTAGGATCACCTATCTTGTATCCAAGGTTTCTAATAGTTTGGATTGAGTTGGACCAGTCTTTTAGTTTATTTCTAAGGGTAGCAATATGAACATCTACTGTTCTAGTTTCCCCTTCAAAATCAAATCCCCACACTTCAGATATAATATTTTCTCTAGTCATTACTAGATCTTTATTTCTTAATAAATAAACAAGTAGTTCAAATTCCTTAAAAGTTAAGGTAATCTTTTGGTCATTATTTAAGATAACCTCTCTTTTTGATAAATTTACTACTAAACCATCTAGTTCAATTACATCCTCTGATTTTTTATTACTAGTTCTTCTCAAAACTGCTTTAATTCTGGATTGAAGTTCTAATATACTAAAAGGTTTAGTAATATAATCATCGGCCCCAGAATCTAGTCCAATTATTTTGTCTAATTCCGTCGACTTTGAAGTTAACATTATCACTGGAATATTTGAGAATTTTGAATCTTTTTTCAATTTTTTCAAAATACCAATACCATCTTCTCCAGGAAGCATAATGTCTAAAAGTATTAAGTCTACATCCTCCTTATCTAAATTTACAAATAAGGTAGTTCCATCATTAAAGCCCTTTGCTTCGAAACCATTGTTGTTTAAGGTGTATATTATTAATTCTTGAATGTTTTTATCATCTTCAATACAATAAATCATTTTAGCTCCTTAGATTAGTGACTTCCAGTATCTGCGTATATTACCCATTCTGCAATATTCTCAGAATGATCTCCAATTCTTTCTAAATACTTAGCAATTTGAATTAAATCTATTATTTGCGCCGCTTCTTCTGTACTATCCATTATAGCTGTTACACATCTATTTCTAATTTCATCAAACAAATCATCAACTACATCATCTCTTTGTCTAACACCATTTGCTAAATCTACATTTTCAAGGACAAATGAATCTATAGCTTCTTTTAACATTATAGCTGTTTCATCAAACATTTGAGAAATTAATACTAGTTGAATATTGTATGGTTTATCATCCATCATAGTAATTATTTCAGAAATATCTTGAGTTTGATCTCCAATCCTCTCTAAGTCAGTAATGATTTTTAAAGAAGCCGTTACCTTTCTAAGGTCAGATGCAACTGGTTGTTGTCTCATAATTATTTGGGTACAAAGGTGTTCAATATTATGTTCCATTTGATCTGTAACATTATCCCTTTTAATAATGTCTTTTGCTAGGTCCTTGTCCTTATTAACAAGGGCAATTTTACAATCTCTTAATGCTTTTTCAACGTGGGCACACATTTCTACCAGCATTTCGTGAAGTTCACTTAATTGTTTTTCTAACATAAATCTCATAAATATTCCTCCATTAACCGAACCTTCCAGTAACATACCTTTCAGTTTCCTTATTTTGTGGAGTATTAAAAATATGTTCCGTGTCTCCAAATTCCAATACCTTACCTTGCAAGAAAAAGGCTGTCTTATCAGATACTCTAGTAGCTTGTTGCATATTATGAGTAACCATTACTATAGTATATTTTTCCTTTAATTCAGTTACAAGGTCTTCTATTTTCATAGTAGATATAGGATCTAGGGCTGATGTAGGTTCGTCCATTAATAATACTTCTGGTTCTACTGCCAAAGCTCTTGCTATACATATTCTTTGCTGCTGTCCACCTGATAAAGATAGGGCATTTCTATTTAGAATATCTTTTACTTCATCCCAAATAGCTGCGTTTTTTAATGATTTTTCAACTGTCATGCTTAAAGTTCTTTTATCTTTTTTACCGTGGGTTCTAGGCCCATAGGCAATATTGTCAAAAATACTCATTGGGAAAGGATTTGGGCTTTGGAAAACCATTCCAACTCTTTTTCTTAAAATATTTACATCATATCCTGGATCATAAATATCTTGTCCATCTAATAAGACAGTTCCAGAAATTTTACAGTTTTCGACTAAGTCATTCATTCTATTTAACGACTTAATAAAAGTTGATTTCCCGCACCCACTTGGGCCAATAAAGGCCGTAAGTTCATTTTCGTTAATATCCATATCTATACTGTGAAGAGCTTGAAAATCACCATAAAACAAATCCAAATCTCTTACTTCGATTTTACTCATTTACTTTACTCCTGTCAATTTATTACTAAGCCACACTGAAATCTGATTTAATATTATTACTATTACTAGTAATATAACTCCAGTTGCGTAAGCTTCGTTTACGTGAAAACCTTCATTTGATAATACATACATGTGTAAAGATAAGGTTCTTCCTGAACTAAATATGCTTTTTGGCATATTAGTTGTAGTTCCTAATGTATATATTAGGGCAGCAGTCTCACCTATTATCCTACCAATTGAAAGAATTATTCCTGATACAATACCAGGCATTGCAGTTGGTAGAACAACTTTGAAAATCGTTCTAAGTTTACCAGAACCTAGGGCAAAAGATCCAAACCTCAATGAATCATTTACTGATAAAAGAGCTTCTTCTGTAGATCTTATAATTAAAGGTAATATCATTATTGATACAGTTAAAACCCCTGATAAAATAGAAAAATCTAACCCTAAGAAAGTTACAAAGAATAACATACCAAACAAACCATATACAATTGATGGTATAGCAGATAAAGTTTCTGCCGATAATCTTATTAAGTCTACTAATTTTGATCCTCTTTTAGCATACTCTACTAGATAAAAACCTGTAAATATACCTATAGGAGCAGATATTAGTAAGGAAATCCCTATTATAATCAAAGTAGTTATAATAGCAGGGGTCATTGATACATTATCAGTAGAATAATTCCAAGCAAACATATCAAGATTTAAATACCCTATTCCTTTAAATAAAATATATCCAACTATAAATAGCAAAACTGCAAAAGTAAAAAGTGTCGCAAATCTAGATATAAAATAAAAAATCTTTGAACCCATATCTTTGTTATTAAAATTATCCATTTTTTAGACCCTTTCTTTTAAACATAAATAAAGCTGTATTTATAAATAAAATAAATATAAACAACAATACAGCAGAAGCTATTAAAGCTTCCCTATGTTGTCCTTGAGCATAGGCCATTTCCAAGACAACGTTAGTTGTTAATGTTCTAATACCTTTTGTTAAGTCAAAGGTTATTCTAGGCTGAGCTCCAGCAACTAAAATTATTGCCATAGTTTCTCCAATAGCTCTACCTATACCTAATACAACTGATGCAAATATTCCAGATTTTGCAGCTGGTAATACAACCTTATATAAACTTCTTTCATGGTTGGCTCCTAAAGCTAAACTTCCTTCGTAATAATGTTTAGGAACTGCTCTAATTGCAGATTCAGAAAGTGAAATAATAGTTGGCAATATCATTATTGCAAGTAATATTCCTGCAGCTAGTATACTTGCTCCTTGGCCACCAAAGAGTTGTCTTATAATTGGCACTATAATAACTAAGGCAAAGAAACCATATACTATTGATGGAATACCTGCCATTAAATTCAAGGCAGGCTTTAAAAATTTGTATATCTTTGGTTTTGCACTTTTTGCTAAATATGCTGCAGTTAAAATTCCTATAGGAATACCTATAATAAAAGCAAGTAAAGTTGTATAAATAGAACCCCATATCATTGGTAATACACCAAATTTAGGGTTTGAATTTGAAGGAGCCCACTTTGTACCTAAAACAAAATCCGTGATCCCATATTCAAATATAAATGGAAGTCCCCCTCGAAAGATAAAAAAGCATATAAAAATAATGCATAAAACCGATATTAATGCACTTATTAAAAATATATATTTCATTAATGATTCTAGAAAATATTTATTTTTC
>CAMEGD010000003.1 GCA_945916025.1 uncultured Clostridia bacterium | reverse complement strand
GGACTCTTTCAAAGGTATAAAGTTTTACTCCGTATTTTGTAGTAACAAGTAAGTCCTCATCATTGGAACTTACACTTGTAACTATGGAATCAAAGGTTTTTGTAAACTCCCTATTTTCCCCTATATAGCCAATTAAATCAGTAGGACCATAAACAAAATAGCCTCCATCATGGGAAAGTAGTCCTGTACTAGAAATCCCAATATCAAAGGACTCGTTTATGGATAGGTCCTCATTAAACTTAACTAATTTATTGCTATATAAAACTAAGACCTTGTCACCTTCAAAAAGATAGTCCCTAAAACCATGTAGTTCAACCTTCTTCCTATCTTGACCTTCAAGTAGGTAGAGGTTTTTGTTAGTAACTATAAGTAGGTTTTTTCCAGCCTTTTTCATATCTAAAATAGTTTCGTTGCTAAAATCAAAAATTTCCTTTTGGCCTTTATTAATTATATTTAAAACTGACTTGTAGGCATAATTTTCTGCTGTAATTTCTGACATATAAAGACTCTGTCCATCAATAATAAAGTTAATAATAAACCTGTTAGTCTCATAAACTGGAGATTCTCTCTTTTGACCTTCTAATTTGGAAATAGTCTCTAACCTTTGGTTATTAAGTTCGTCTTTCCTGTGGACATAGATTTCTCCATCCTTTTTAAAGATAGAATAAACTGATCCTGAAAGCTCTATCTTACTGTCTAACTGTCCCTTTGAATTGTATATATACAAAACATTAAGTTGCTTGTCTAAGACATAAATAATGTCATCAAAAAAATACACATTGGTATAGTATCCATTTCCAATAATTTCTTCTATTAAATTACCTTGAAAGTCATATATTTTTAAGTTTGTATTGTCCCAAGTAATGATTGAGTCACTAGTTAAATTAGACTTTTGAATTTCTCCATCTTGGACTATTGAGTTTTTTTCAACCATAACAACTGGCCTTTGGATTAAATCTACAATTACTTTATTTAAAACAAAAAGAAGTAAGACTAGTAGGATTAAGGCCACTAGATACTTGACTTTTAAATATCTTTTCATTTGCCACCTCATTATCTTATTATAGTATAAAATAAAGGCTTTTAACAACTGAAAGCCTTTACTTTAGAAAATTTATTTATTACAATATGGATATGAATACAAGAAGAGATATTATTAAAGATTTTGATTACAAGTTACTTATAAATATTGTACTACTTTGCATTTTTGGCCTAGTAGTTTTGTCAAGTGCAACCTTGAGTCTAGATAACAAATCAGGAATTATGTCCTCCCAAAAAGTAGCAACTATGCTAGGTTTTGGGGTTTTATTTGTCCTTTCTATTATAGACTATAGACACTGGAAATACCTTTATAAGTTTATATATATACTATCAGTAGTCCTTTTAATAGCCACCCTTATTTTTGGACATGGACCTAGTCCATCTTCATCTATAAAGTCTTGGCTAAATATTGGAGGCTTTAACTTCCAACCTTCTGAGTTTGTAAAGATATCCTTCATAATATGCTTGGCTTCTTATTTAGAAGAAGTACGTGAGGACTTAAACAAGCCCCAAACCCTAATAAAGGTTTTGGTCTTTGCCTTTTTCCCAATATTTTTAATACTTAGACAGCCTGATACAGGAACTGCCCTAGTGTATGTATTTATAACAATACTAATGTTATTTATTGGGGGAATCCACTGGAAGTATATTTTGGCAGCTGTAATAGTTATGCTAATAGCAGCTCCTATACTATGGATAAACTTAGATGGCTACCAAAAGGACAGGTTCTTTGACTTTTTAGACCCTGAAAAAAACCCAACTGGAACATCTTATCAGTATTTACAAGGGAGAATAGCAATTGGTTCAGGCCAGTTAACAGGAAAGGGCCTTTACAAGGGGACCCAAAACCAATTTAACTTTATACCTGAAAAACAAAATGACTTTATCTTCCCAGTATTAGCTGAAGAATTAGGATTTTTAGGAGGCCTTGCTTCCTTTGTCCTTTACCTATTTATGTTCTCAAGGTTTTTAAAAATAGCCAAGGAAAGTATAGACCTTTATGGAACCCTACTAGTAGTTGGAATAGGGGCCATGTTCTTATTCCACATTTGGGAAAATATAGGAATGACCCTTGGACTTATGCCTATTACGGGAATTCCACTTCCGTTTTTTTCTGCTGGAGGTACCTTCCAACTTACAAACCTGACCCTTATTGGCCTAATCCTATCTGTATCGGCCCACAGAAAAATAAAATACTTCTAAATAAAAGACCTCCTTTAAGAAAAACTTAATAGAGGTCTATTTTATATCTTATATTTAATTTAAAAATTCATCTACTGGTACATATTCAGCACCAAAGGCTTCTGCAACTGCCTTGTAGGTAATATGGCCATTTGCAGTATTTATGCCCTTCTTTAAAGGTTCACTTTCAAGGGCTGCTTTTTTCCATCCCTTGTTGGCAACTTCTAAACAGTACCTTATAGTTTCATTTGATAAAGCTACAGATGCAGTTTCAGAAACGGTACCTGGTATATTTGGTACAGCATAGTGGATAATACCATGTTTTTCATAGGATGGGTTAGAGTGGGTAGTATACCTGTCTATAGTTTCTATACAACCACCTTGGTCAACTGAAATATCTACTATTACTGATCCAGGTTGCATTGATTTTACCATTTCTTCAGTAACAACCTTAGGTGCCCTAGCTCCGTGAAGTAGTACAGCTCCAATTAGTAAGTCTGCAGTCTTAAGGGCTTGTTCAATATTGTGGGGATTAGAAGTTAAGGTCTCTAGTCTTGGCCCATAAATATCTTGAAGTTCAGAAAGCTTTTCAGTTCCCCTGTTTATAGCAGTTACCCTAGCACCAATACCAACGGCAGTCCTAATAGCACCACGACCAGCAATACCAGCTCCAATAACTACTACATGACATGGAGGAACACCTGGCATTCCTTGAAGGATTTTTCCCTTGCCTCCATGGGTCCTCTTTAGAAGGTTAGTTCCTTCCATAACTCCCATAATACCCCCAATTTCTGACATTGGCTTTAGTAGTGGCAGACCACCATTTACTTCTACAGTTTCATAAGCTATACCTACAACCTTCTTATCTACTAAGGCCTTAGTAAGTTCTTCATTTGCAGCAATGTGCAAGTAACAAAATACAATAAGTCCTTCTCTAAAATAGCCATACTCTTCCTTAATAGGTTCCTTGACCTTGTAGATCATCTCAGATCCTTCCCAAAGTTCCTTGGCAGTATCTATCATTTCTGCCCCATTTTCTATATATTCAAAATCTTCGAATCCAGCACCAATTCCAGCTCCTTTTTCAACTAGAACCTTGTGTCCAGCCTTAACAAGTTGATTTACTGTTGAAGGGATAGCTGCAACCCTGTATTCCTCTTCTTTAATTTCTTTAGGTATTCCTATAATCATTTTTCCACCTCTTTAAAATAATAAAATCCAGCTATTAAGCTTGGAAAATGTTAATATACAAGAAAATGAGATCATTCTGCTTTGAAATAACAATAAAAAAATAATATAATATTTCACTGTGAATGTAAATAGGTAAATGGAAAATATTTTAAAATATTATAAATTTATACAAAAATTCTTAAATCGGATTAAATTTTACAAGTATATATTAAAGTGATATAATTTTATTGTATTAGAAATAGGCCTGTACTTTTATTGGCCTTATGTTATGAAAATGGGAGGTTAAAGATGAAAGTAGATTTAAAAATGATTGAAGAAGCTAGAGAGTTTCTAAAGGGAAAGATTAACGAGACGCCAATTTTTACTGCTAATAGGATGGGTGATAATGTCTATATAAAGATGGAGAACCTTCAAAAAACTGGTTCTTTTAAGCTTCGTGGTGCCTACAACAAAATGAACAGCCTTACAGAAGATCAAAGAGCAAAGGGTGTAATTTCATGTTCAGCAGGAAACCATGCCCAAGGTGTTGCCTTATCAGCTACCCAACTGGGAATAAAATCCTACATATGTATACCATCAGTAGCTCCACTATCTAAAGTAGACGCAACTAGAGGATACGGCGGTGAAGTAATAATTGTAGATGGAAGTTTTGATGATGCACAAGCAAGGGCTTATGAAATCCAAAGGGAAAGAGACCTTACTTACGTAGCTCCATTTGATGATCCTTATGTAATAGCTGGCCAAGGAACTATTGGCTTAGAAATTTTAGAACAACTACCAGATGTAAAATATATAGTGGTACCAATAGGGGGCGGCGGACTAATTGCAGGTATTGCAACAGCAGTAAAATCCCTAAGACCAGATGTAAAAGTCATAGGAGTAGAAGCAGAAAACGCAGCTTCAATGAGGGCTTCCCTAGACAAAAATGAAAAGGTAACCTTAACATCTTCCAATACAATGGCAGATGGTATTGCTGTAAAGACTCCTGGAGACTTAACCTTAGAAATAGTAAAAGAACTAGTTGATGAAGTAGTAACAGTAAGTGAAGAAGAAATCCAAAAGACAATCCTAAGACTTATAGAAGAAGGAAAAACTACTGCTGAAGGAGCTGGAGCTACAAGTGTTGCCGCTATATTAGAAAAGAAATACGACTTTTCAGATGGAAAAGTTTGTGCAGTTCTAAGTGGTGGAAATATTAATGTAAATACCATAAGCAGAATTATTAAAAACGGCCTATTTGAATCAGGTAGACTTACAGAAGTAGCAACAGTAATTCCTGATAGACCAGGAGAACTTATTACCCTACTAAACATAATAAAGGACCTAGGAGCAAATATCCTAACTATTAACCAATATTCAGAAGCTGAAGAAATGGATCTTAACTCAGCAGTAGTAAGACTTGTTCTAGAAACCTTTAATGATGACCACAAGGAAAAAATCTACCAAGCATTATTTGAAAAGGGCTACAGAGATGCCTATGTTGAAGGAAAGATAAAACACAATATCTAAATAGAGACTTTTAGGAGGGATTTAGTCCTTCCTTTTTTAATTGTGTAAAGAACACCTTAACATTTTAGAGTTTTAAATTTATACTTTCTTTATACTTAATTTATTCTTACTAAATGTTATAAATACATCTGCCTATTATAATTTAATTACAGTAAAAAAAGAAAATTAAAAATAGGAGAGAAAAATGAAGTATATTAAATCAGAAATAAGTAGAACCTTTAGAAGTCCAAACTATAAGTATTTTTTATTCTTTAGTATAGGAGTAACCATACTAAGTTTGTTAGTTTGGAATGTGTCGGCCGGACCAGATGCAGATTATTTTACAGCCTTAAGTGTATTTGCTGAAGTTGCAATTTTAATAGTCTCATCCTTTGCCTTAATAATAGCTTATTAGACTAAGGATACAAAAATTCAAATTTTATCTCACGGAATGTCAAGAACTCAAATGTATCTATTAGACCTTGTATCAATGCAAATTATATCAATAATTACAACCTTGATACTAGCCTTTATAGCTGTAGTTTGCTTTATGCTTTTACTATGACAAGGGAAGACAACATTACTAAAATAGCAGAATTTCTAAGCCATATGCAACCTTATGATGTACAAAGAACTTTTTCCTACCTTCCTATAGACCAGTATCCACCAGAAGCTTGGTCATATATAGGAGCAAGTGTGATTTTCGGATTAGTACTTTTAATTATAGGCTACTTGGCCTTTAGAAAAAGAGTAAGCTCTATTGTAGAAAACCCAACACTTTTTGGAGACCTTTCAGCCAAGGACAACCTAGAATACTTTAGGATCCAAAGGGGCATAGCAGACAAGGAAATAATCGACAATTTACTAGCAAAAAATCTGGAATTGGAATGTATAGCTCAAAGATACTCTTAGAGAAAATGAGCCATAAGGTGTCAGCCAAGGTGGAAGACGGATTTCTTAGTATTTTAATTGTATATAAAGAAGAATAAAAAAATGCTAAATGTTTGACAATGTAATAAAAAAATTACAACCTATACTATTCACCTGTATTTTAATTTTGGAAAGAGGGGTGAGTGTATGAAAAACAAAAGAGCAATGTTAAAAAAATATCTACACATACTCATTGTTATGTTTTTTGTATTACTTCCCCAGATCTTAAAACCTACGACAATAAGTATTTTCCATCTTATCCCCATATAAATGAAGAAACTTACCACAGCTATTCCATTTCTCCAGTTATAAAGGGAGGACAAGTAATTACAGGAGAATTCTACCTTTATAGCCAATTAAGATAGGAAAATAGCTTAAGTCTTCTTGTCTTTAAGTTGACATCTGTTATAATAAAATCAAATACAAAATAATAATTAAGGAGTAGATTATGTCACTAAGAGAAGATGCACTAAAGTTACACAAAGATAACCAAGGTAAGATAGAAGTAGTTTCAAAAGTACAAGTTAACGATGCAAGAGACCTATCCCTTGCTTACTCACCAGGAGTAGCAGAACCTTGTAAGGATATAGCTGAAGATGCAGATTTAATCTATGAGTATACAAATAAAGGAAATATGGTAGCAGTAGTAACAGATGGATCTGCAGTATTAGGCTTAGGAAATATAGGCTCAAGAGCAGGTATGCCAGTTATGGAAGGAAAGGCAGTATTGTTTAAGGCCTTTGCAGGAGTAGATGCCTTCCCAATTTGTTTAGAATCTCAAGATACAGAAACAATAATAGAAACAGTAAAACAAATAGCTCCCACCTTTGGAGGAATAAACCTAGAAGATATCCAAGCACCAAAATGTTTTGAAATCGAAGAAAGACTAAAAAAAGAATTAGATATTCCAGTATTTCACGATGACCAACATGGAACTGCAATAGTAGTTTTAGCTGGGATAATAAATGCCCTTAAGGTAGTAGGAAAGGACATAAAGGACTGTGTTGCAGCAGTATCAGGAGCAGGAGCAGCTGGAATTGCTATATCAAAGCTATTACTTAGCGCTGGTCTAAAGGATGTTATAATATGTAACTCTAGGGGAATCTTAGACCCAGAAGATACAAAATTAGATCCAATAAGACTAGAACTTGCTAAGACAACTAACAAAGAAAAAAGAACTGGTGGCCTTGAAGAAGCAATGAAGGGAGCAGATATTTTCTTAGGAGTATCAGTACCAAACATTGTAACAGAAGAAATGGTAAGATCTATGAACAAAGATGCCATTGCCTTTGCTATGGCTAACCCAATACCAGAAGTCCTACCAGAAGTAGCAAAAGCTGGTGGAATTAGAATAATGGGAACAGGAAGATCAGATTTTCCTAACCAAGTAAATAATGTATTAGCCTTCCCTGGAATTTTTAAAGGAGCCTTTGAAGTAAGGGCTAGAGAAATTAACGAAGAGATGAAAATAGCAGCAGCAACTGCAATAGCATCCCTAGTTTCAGAAGAAGAATTAAACGAAAACTATATCCTACCTAAGGCCTTTGACCTTAGAGTAGCAGCAGCAGTTTCCTTAGCAGTAAGAACAGCAGCTATAGAAACTGCCGTAAATAGAATAGTACCAGAAGACAAATAAGAAAAAATTCGCCTACTAGCAAAAATGCTAATAGGCGGATTTTCTTTTATCTTAAATTAACAGTAATTTCCCGACCTTCTACTTCCTTATATTCATTACTTAGATAGTTAGTCATTACAACAGGTTTAATTTTAATATAGTCAGAATCTACAAAATTAAAATCATCAGACCCTACAATTTGGTGTTTTGTTACCCGCATACTACCAGAAGAGTGCCTAATTACCATACTCTCTTCATTGTCATTAGTGACTAGTAGACTATATCCCCCTGTTGAAACCTCTGGGTTTTCATAATTTGTTTGTATTTGTATAGAAAAGTCATTAATCCTGATGGACTCAATAGTAAACCTTTCTTTTTCTATATCCACAGGGCTTTCATTTACTGGGATTACCCTAGTATTAAGATCTTTGGATGAGTCCTTTATGGAAAATTCCATGTCCCAATTTCCCTCTACATTTATTCTTTTTGCATTAGTAAGCCCAAAATCTTCCTTTGAAAAATCTAGAAAACTAAAATCAGCTACATCCATATAATTCTGTTTTAGTAATAAAGTATCTGAATCTCCTATATTCATATTAGGATATAGTTCAAACTTGTAAAATTGTTGGTCAGACTTATTATTTGGAATTGCTCCTATAACAGTCCCACTAGAATCATGTATTCTTTGACCATCTTTAGATAGTTCCATCATAGCTCCAGGAATAGGTGAAGCATCTTCATGAAACTGATCCAGTATTTCACCACCAACAACTTCATAAACTACATTTACATAAATAGTATCTCCATCCCTAAAGGCATCCCTTAGGGTAACTTTTATCCCTTGGTCTTCTACAGATTTATCTATGTGGGTAACTAGGTTTTCAATCTTTTTAGGCTCTATACTGTAGTCTGAAATTGGGCTTTCCATTTCATCGTAAAGGTCTATTAAATTATCTATTATGGCCCTTCCTGGACCAGTAATAGAAAATAATAAAATAAACATAGCTGCAACAAGGCTTAATTTCTTAAAAGACCTCTTTTTCTTCCTTTCTATAGAAGAAAGAAAATTTTCAGATATCTTATTTTTATCTTCCTTAGACAGGTCAGATATAGGTTCTTCATAAGGTACTTTAGCCCTATTTAAAATTTCATATATGTTTTTTTCATTCATTATTTTCCTCCTTGTAAGCTTGTCTAAGCTTTTTTCTACCACGAGAAACAATGGTGTATAAATTAGATATTTTAATTCCGTACTTTTTGGAAACCTCTTCATAGGACAAGTCATTGAAAAATAAATCCAAAAATATCTCACTATCTGGATATTTCAAAGTATTAATTAAGTCTAAAAGTTGAGCGTATAGTTCATCTCTCAAGAGGTTTTCATCTAGATTAGTATCTTGACTTACAATACCTTCATCAAGGGGCAAGGTTAAGGACTTATCATAGACCTTTCGAACTTTGTCTATAGCTTGAAAAGTTCCTATGGCACAGATCCAATTTTTAAAAGTTCCCTTAGAAGGGTCAAAATATTCAATATTGCTCCAAATTTTAAGTAATGTATCATTCATAACTTCATCTATTTCATCTGGTAGAAAGGAAAGCTTTTTAGAAATTATAGACTTTAAAAGACCGCCATAAATATCAACTAAATCAATTATGCCATTTTCATCTTTCTTTATAATCTTTTTAATAATCCGTCTATCTCTAATTTCATTCATAAGCCACCTCACTTTCATCTTCACTAGTTAATACGAAAAAAATAATAAAACCTAACAAGATTATAGTACAAAATTCAAAATTATTTTTAGATTTTAAAATAGCTTAATATAAATAAAAGATTTACAGTTGAATTAAAATAAAAACTTATGTATAATTGAATTTATATTTATTCAGAAAGAGGTGTTAAAGATGGGTTTATTTATCCCAGAAGATTATAATCCTGTATTAACTACTAGGGAGACTCAAGAAGCAATAAAATTTATAAGGGACCTATTCCAAAAGGAATTTGGTAGACAGATGAATCTAGATAGGGCATCAGCCCCACTTTTTGTAGAAAAAAGTTCAGGTTTAAATGACAATCTAAGCGGTGTTGAAAGACCTGTTAGGTTTGATATAAAAGATGTTCCAATGGAAGATATAGAAGTTGTTCAATCCCTTGCAAAATGGAAGAGACTTGCCCTTAAAAGATATGGCTATGAGCCAGGTGAAGGCCTTTATACTAATATGAATGCCATTAGAAGGGATGAAGACTTAGATAATCTACATTCTTGTTATGTGGACCAATGGGACTGGGAAAAGGTAATTAGAAAAGAAGACAGAAACAAGGAAACCCTTAGAGAAACTGTTAAACAAATTTTTAAGGTAATAAAACACCTTCAAAATGCAGTTTGGTATAAGTATCCAGAAGCAGTTTACAAGCTTCCTGATGAAATATTCTTTATAACTTCCCAAGAACTACTAGACATGTATCCAGATAAGACACCTAAAGAAAGGGAAAACCTAATCGCCAAAGAAAAGGGCTGCGTTTTTATTGAAGAAATTGGGGGAGTACTTTCAAATGGAATGCCCCATGATGGCAGAGCTCCAGACTATGACGATTGGTCCTTAAATGGAGATATCTTGTTTTGGTTCGAACCATTAAATATGGCTATGGAAATTTCCAGTATGGGAATTAGAGTAAGTGAAGAATCCTTAGCAGAACAATTAAGAATTTCTAATAACGAAAATAGAAAAACTTTAGACTATCATAAAAAACTACTAAATGGAGAATTACCTTACACAATAGGTGGAGGTATAGGCCAATCAAGACTATGTATGCTTTTACTTGGAAGAGTCCATGTAGGAGAAGTACAAGCAAGTCTATGGCCAAAAGAAATGGTAGAAGAATGTGAAAAACATAATATAATATTACTATAAAATTGGAGGCCTAGCCTCCTTTTTTTTTTGCACTTACTCCAAATCCCACCCATCGAATTTTTGCCAATACAGTTCCAAACCGCCTCTGTTATGGTCGATGCCCACATCGACCATAACGAACCGAAGGCAAATAAAACCCCTAAAGCTACATAAAAAATAAATTGGGTATAAAAATATAATAAAAGCACCAATGTATGAGGTAAATAATGAAAAACACAATAAAAATAATTCTCCTATTTATTTTAATAATTATACCACTTTTGGTATTTATAAAAGAAAAATTAAGACCCATGGAAGAAGGCCTATCCTATGAAGGCTCTTTTCACAATGGGCAAGTAAAGTTTTTGTATGACCTAAGATATAAAGATAAAAATGGAAATCTAAAAGAAGAAAGACATATTTTCTCTAAGGTTTTTGAACTCATTGAGCAAGCTGAAGACTTTATAGTCCTAGACTTCTTTTTATTTAACGACGATTATGACCATAAAAACTTTGACTTTCAAACTATTTCCAGGGACCTAGCAAATAAAATAATTAAGAAAAAGAAAGAAAGCCCAAATATAAAAATCACCCTAATAACAGATCCAATAAATACCTTTTATGGGTCTTATGTACCTGAACATTTTCTTGAAATGAAAGAGGCAGGAGTAGAAATAATTATAACTGACCTAAACAAGGTGAAAGACTCCAATCCCCTATACTCAAACCTATACAGAGCCTATTTTAAACACATCTCCCCTAAAGAAAATGGCAAGTTTCCAAATATATTTAGGCCAGGGGAAAGGGGCGTGTCCTTAGGATCATACTTGGACTTATTAAATTTTAAGGCAAATCACAGAAAAATTCTTATGAACGAAAAAGAAGGGATGATTATATCTGCAAATCCCCATGACGGTTCAAGCCTTCATTCCAATATTGGGTTTTCATTTACAGGAAAAGCTCTAGAAGACTTACTAGAAACTGAAAAGGCAATAGCAAAGTTTTCAAAAGCAGACTCCCAAATCTTTTCCCTTAGTACCAAGGATACAAGTGAAGGACCATATACCACCCAAGTGTTGACAGAAGAAAAAATAAAGGACTCTATCCTTAGAGATATAAAAAGTTCTGGACATGGAGACAAGTTATTTGTAGGTGCCTTTTACATTGGAGATAGGGATATTGTAAATGGATTGAAAAAAGCAGCGGAAAAAGGAGTAGATGTAAGGTTAGTTTTAGACCTAAACAAAGACGCCTTTGGAGTAAAGAAAATTGGAATCCCCAACAAACAAGTAGCAGCAGAATTAGTAAAAAGTGGCGCTAAAGTCAGATGGTACAAGACCAATGGGGAACAATATCATGCAAAAATATTTATTAAAGAAGACCAAGAAAACTTATATGTAGTAGGAGGCTCTGCAAACTTTACAAGAAGAAACTTGCAAGACCTAAACTTGGAAACAGATTTAAGGGTAGAAGGGAATAAGGACCTGGAAGAAATGAAAAATGTTTTAGAATATTGGGATAGGATTTGGGAAAATCAAGAGGGCATTTATACCTTAGATTATGAAGATTTTTCAGAAGACAAACTTTGGAAAAATATCCTATATTATATTCAAGAAGTAACCGGCCTTTCCACATTTTAGTAGTATAAGACAAATAAAGTAACTTCCCCTCCAGTAGTGGTCGATGGCCACATCGACCCTAATGAACCAAAGGTTCATTAAACAACGAAGGCAAAAATTTTCCATCACAAAACCAAAAAAAGGCAGCCCACGAGCTGCCTTTTAACATCCTACTTATTCATATCTTCTACAACTTGATAAGTTCTTTCAGATTTTTCTATTAATTCCCTTGACCCTAAAACACCATAAAACTTAGAGTCCTTTGCCTTAACAAACATGTCCTTATAGGCCCTTATGTCTTCAGGCTTAGTTTCAATTGCTTCCTTTTTCATCTTTTCCAAGTCTTCTTCCGTCATCTTAGTAAAATGTCTAGCCAAGGCGATTGAAGTATATTGGGAAGGTGTTATAGGTGGATCAAACTGGTTCATAGTTGAAATTATATAGTTAGTTAAATCTTCCTTTGAAAGCTTTAGTTCTTCCAAGTATTTAGGAATATTGTCATAAACAGAGAAAGTGTTATCCAAATTTGGGTCCCTATAAGAATAAGTTGTAACATTTCCCTTATTATTTATAGAAATTCCAGATCCATAGGCGCCGCCCTTGGCCCTAATTTGAGTATGGAGGTAGTCTCCGCTTAAAATTCTCGACAATACCCTTAAAGTTCCAGAGTTTTCATAGCCATAATTCTTATAATTAAAGCCATCACTTACATATGCCACATTAGAAGAGCTCTTTAAAGCTAAAGACTTAATCTCATCCCTACTATAATCTAAGTTTTCCTCAAATTCTGAAAGCTTAGGAAGTAGGTCCCTTGTAAAGTCCTTGGCCATATCATACCAAGGTTCCTCTCCAGAAACTACAAGGATTAGGTCCCTATTAAACAACTTTTTATAAACTACCCTTAACTTTTCTAAGACTTCATCAGCTCTTTCATCAAAGTTTTCAAGTAGGTCCTTTAAGAAGAACAAGAACTTCCTTCCAGCTACCTTATTCAAAATATCTGAAGAATCATTCATCATAGAATTTATTTCAGAAGAAATAACTGAGTGGCCAGATTGTTCAATATTACTTTCCAAATCTCCCTTGTTCATAATTAAAATGTCCTTAATTCTCTTTTTATCTTGGAATTTTGTCCTTAAAATAATTTCTTCAAGTAGGCCTAAAAAGTCGTCAATCTTTTCTGGAACAGCCCTACCTGAGCTAGTTGCCAGAACTTGGTAGTCATCACTTTTTGAATCTTCAAAAGCAGAAACTGAAAACTTGATTCCACCAGTATTAATATCTATTTCATTAGAAAGGTCCTTGTAAGAATAATTTTCTGTGTCCAAAGATCCCAACAAGTCTAAAACTATGCCTCCATAGCCAAGTTCTTCTGTAGTTAGATTTTTTAAATTAAAGGACAGGTTCATATAGAAAATATCATTTGTAAACTCATCTACATAAATAGAAGTAAAGTCCTTTTCTTCAGTCTTAGTATTTATCCTCTTAACTCCAGGAGAAATGTCCTCAAGGCCAAGTCTTGGAATTGTGTCCTTGTCCTCTTTAGAATCTTCCTGTAGCTGATAATCAAAAAGACTTCTTGTATTTTCAACTAGGGCTTGTATTTCTTCAGGACTTAAGGCTTCCTTAAAGTCTTTAAGCTTTTCATCAGCCCTTTCATCCTTTTCTAAAAATAGTCCAGGTTGCGGCCTTACTACTAGATGGATCTTTTGCTTATTATCTAAAAACTTTTCTTTAATATAATCTTCAACGATTCCCTTGTCTAAGTCCCTCTTTAGGTCTTCCAATAAGTTCTTAAAAGTTAGAGACTCTATTGGACTTGTCCCGTAAAGCCAACCCTTTAAGGCTGAAATTCCAAGTAGGACTCCCTTGTGGATTCCCAGTTCCTTTAAGGAAAACTCAAAGGAATTCAAAGTTGCATCTAAAAGGTTTTTGTCGATTTTGTTCTCTACTGCTTCCTTTAGGCCTTCATCAATAATAGACACAAACTTGTCTAAATCATCTCCACTTGTTCCCTTGGCAACTATAAAAAAGTCCAAAGGTAGGGAAGAAGAAGTTATGGAATAATAGTCTTCACCAATACCAGAATCTATAAGCTTGTCCCTAAGAATTGAAGAATCAGAGTCTATAATAATATCAGTCAATATTGACCTCATAAAATCATCCCTTGGATTAGTTGAAAGTCCAAGACTAACTCCATAGGCGTAATAAGACTTATCTTCAGTAGGGTCTTCCTTTCCTATAGAATACACATCCTCAGCCTCTAAAACTTCCTCAAAGTCCTTGTTCATAACTATTTCAGACTTAGGGTCTTGGTATGAGAAGTTAGAAAAGTAATCCTGGTCTAAATAGGAAAGTACCTTTTCAATATCCATATTCCCATTTAAAAACACATAGGAATTAGATGGGTGATAGTATCTTTTGTGAAAGTCTAAGAAGTCCTCATAAGTTAAATTAGTTATTTCGTGGGGATTTCCGCCAGAATCATGGGCATAAGTTGAATCTGGGTGAAGTCTTTGGGATAAAAGTTCCTGAACTTGGGCATCTGCATCAGAATAGGCCCCTCTCATTTCGTTATAAACTACCCCGTTGTACTTTATGTCTCCACTTTCATCTTCCAGTTCCAAGTGCCAGCCCTCTTGTTCAAAGATTTCCTTAACTTCATAAATAGCTGGATAAAATACAGCATCTAAATAAACATCCATTAAGTTAAAAAAGTCTTTCTCATTCCTAGTTGCCACTGGATAAATAGTCTTGTCTGGAAAAGTCATGGCATTTAAAAATGTCTGCATAGAAGAATTTACCAGGTCCATAAATGGTTCCTTGGTCTTGTACTTCCTGGATCCAGATAATACACAGTGCTCAACTATGTGGGCTACCCCAGTTGAATCTTCAGGAGGAGTCCTAAAAGCAATACCAAAGGTCTTAATATCCTCATCGTTTTCCAAATACAAAATTTCAGCCTTAGTCTTATTGTGTTTAAGATAGTAGGCAGTAGAATTAAGCTCCTCTATAAAAGCCTTATCTACCAGGCTGTAGCCCTTTATTTCCTTAATTGTCATATACAAATTTTTTCCTTATCTTATATTTTTTCATTAGGGTCAACATCAGTAGAAGCTACATTTTCATCAAAAACTTCTTGATGTTTCTTTAATTCCTTGTGAAATTCATTCCTGTTAATTTTTTGAGTAATAAACTCATCATCAGCATTGTCCATAACCTTGTCACTTTCTTCAACTAAAACTTCTTCATAAGGAGTAAGGTCTTCAGGACTCTTAGGCTCTTCAAAAACTTCATCACTAGGAGTAGGTGCAGTGTCCTCATTAACTACAATTACTTCATCACTAGGACCATCAACTGTATCTTCACTAGCTACTAACACCTCATCACTAGGCACTTGTGTAAGAACCATATCATCATTAGCTTTTTCCAAAATCATAGTATCATCAGAAACTTCATTGTAATAAGATTCATTAGTATCAATATTTTCAACTACAATAGTTTCTTCAACCTTGTCACCCTTAAGTTCGCGGTCTTCTAAGTCCACATTAGAACTTATAGGTTCATTAATAACATCTACTGGAGTGTCAGAAATGTTGTGATAGGAATCCTCTGTAAAGTCTTCACTTGTAGTATAAAGGTCTCTTTCAGCCTTATCTTCCTTAAAGATTGGCTCAATAGAATCCTTAGTATTAGAGTGATATCCTAAACCAGTAGAAATAGTATCAATTACAGCAAACAAGGCTATAACCAAGAATATTACCAAGCCAATGTTATTAATAATATTAGTCATTAAATCATTTGATGGCGAAACTACAACTAGCCAGTCCCTAAAATTAGCCCTAATAGAATCATTTTGTACAAAGATTAAAAAGGCAAGGCCAATAACAGCTAAATTAGTCAAAATTGTAGTAGCCATAACTGAGAAAGTGTACCTTTTATCAACTTCCTTATAGGTAATGTTTAAAACATTAATAAAGAAGGCTAATACAAATAGGCCAAAAATAGAAATACTATAAAGGCCAACATTTAGGTTTCCAAAATTAAGCCCTAATAAGTCACTTCCCAAAGCAAAAGCTGTGAAAAGCAAAGTTGATAGTATAACTTGAAAGCCTATTTCAAAGGCAGATACCCTACTTGACTTGGTAGGTTCTGGCTTAAGATGGCTTGAAAATGACTTCCAACTTGGTAGCCTTGACCCAGACACAAAAGAAAAGGCAAGGGTGTAGCTAATATAAACTACTAAAAACAAAATTCCCACCTTAGCTAAAACATCTAATACTAGACTGATATTAAGTGGAAGGGTTTCCATAAACAGGTAATTAAAGGCATATAATGCTCCAATTACCAAAAGTCCAACAATAAAAGACATCCATTTGTCCTTTACATAATGACCAAAATGTGGCTGAGGAACTAGGCCTCTTTTTTTAGAAGTAGAATACTTAGCAGCAACATCTGCTGGATTACCATAACCTTCTAAAACTCTAAGTACCTCTTCCTTAGTTTCAATATTTTCTTTTTTTGTCCTATCAATTTCATCATAAATTTCAGTTTCCAATCTTTGTCTAACATCATTACGGTCTCTCCTAGACAAAGACTTTGTTACTTCATATAAATATCCTTCAACAAGATCTCTTCTCATAATTTCACCTCTTAGTAAAATTTACCCAATCTTAGGGCTATAAATCAGTAAATAGCCTATTTCACATAAATTTGGGTCTCCTAATAATAATACCTTATTTGACTCTTAAAATATAGTAGAAAATCTTGTAAAAAAAGATAAATTAGAGTATAATCTACTTAGAAATAAATCGAAATAGGTGCGAAGATTATGGGAATAGACAAGACCCTAAAGGCCTTAAGTGACAAAAACAGAAGAGAAATATTAAAGATGCTAAAAAACGGCCCTATGACAGCAGGAGAAATAGGAGCTTATTTTAATATGTCCTCAGCTACTGTGTCCTATCACATTTCCACCCTTTTAGATGCTGACTTAATATATATGAATAAAGAAAAAAACTTTAGAATATATAGTCTAAATACATCAGTTTTTGAAGAATTAATGACCTATATTATGAACTTTATGGAGGATAAAAATGAATAGAAAAAATGCTTTTAAAATAGGATTTGTACTACTTCTCATCCCCTTTATTATTGGCTTTCTTGTATATAAGGACATGCCAGATATGATGCCTAGTCACTTTAACCTAGAAGGGGTACCTGACGAATATAAGCCTAAGGCCTTTGTCTTATTTGGACTTCCTGGAATAATACTTGGAATCTACATTTTTTCTTACGTGATTACAAATTTAGACCCTAGGAGAAAATATCAAGGGGAAAAGGCTATGTCAGCGGTCCTTCTAATAATTCCAATTATATCCATAGTTACCACTGTCCTATCCATATTTTCTGTCCAAGGGAAAAAGGCTGATGTTAACTTTTGGCTTCCTATGATAATGTTTATCATGTTTATATTTATAGGAAATTACCTTCCAAAGACAAAGAGAAACTACACTGTAGGAATAAAACTACCATGGACTCTGGACTCAGACTATGTATGGGACAAGACCCATAAGTTTGGTGGGAAAGTCTTAGTTATTGGTGGTATCATAGGCCTTGTTACTTCCTTATTAGGAGGTCCAGGAATTATCCAAATGGTACTACTTTTCGTGGTTATCCTTATCCCAATCTTTTATTCCTTTTATGTATACAAGACAATGTAATACCTTCCAGCTCTTTTAAAAGGGCTGGTTTTTTCTGTAACAAATTTGTCTTTTATATAATTCTATTAATGATAAAATAGAATAAAGTAAAAAAATTTAATAAAGAAGGGGATCCTATGAAACTTATAAAAACAATTAAAATTTTATCTTTTTTGATGGTGATTGCCCTAATTTTAGGACTAACATTTACCAGTAGTCCCTTTACAGATATAAGGGGTCACTGGGCTAAGTAGAAATTAACTGGGCCTATGGAGTAGAAATAGTAAAAGGCTACGAAGATGGAACCTTTAGGCCTGACAACTTTATTTCCAAGGGGGGAGTTTTACAAAATAATAAACACCCTAGTAAGACCAACTAGGAAGATTACCACAGAGACCAAGGTGCCTGGGTAGACTATCAATTTTTCTACATGACAGAAGAAAAGTTGCTAGAATAAGGATACATCTCAAAAGTCCTAATAGGAGAATAAATATTTCAATACAAAATGGGTATAAGCCTTTGGAGTACAATAAAGGATGGAAAAATGATAATAAACAAAGAAACAAAAATAAAAGACCTTTTGGAAACATACCCCTTCCTAAAAGATGAACTAATAAGAGGTTTCCAAAATTTAAACTTCTAAATTCAAAACTAGCAGCAAAACTAACAGAAAATGCAAATATAGAAAAAGTAGCCCAAAAGGCAAATGTAGAACCAGAAAAACTAATAAACAAAATACAAAAATTAATAGAAGAAAATAATACAAAATAAGAGGTCAAAAATGGAGAGAATTCTAAATTACTTTAGGGCAAACCCAGCAGGAAACATTACAGGATTTGTCCTAGGAGATGTAGAAAAATCTGAAAAGTCACTAATAGCCAGGGCTATTATAGAACAAATTGATAGTACAGTAGAACAAGTAGGTTTCATATCAGAAAACCAAGATGGAAAATTACGTATGGACATGATGGGTGGAGAATTTTGTGGAAATGCCACCAGGTCCTTTGGACTATTTGTAGCCATCCTAAATGAACTAAAGGGAGAAAACAAGCTCCTTCTTAGTGTAAGTGGAACTGACAAAGACATAGAAGTAATCACAAACTCAGAAGAGATGACATCAGAAGTTACCCTTAACAAGGCTAAGAAAATCGCCTACTTAAACTTAGTTGGAAACGAGTACTTTACAGTATTTTTAGATGGAATAATCCACGTAATTGTCCCAGATAGAAAAGCAGACAAGGTCTTTGTCATACAACTAATTAATGAGCTACAAAAGACCTACAAAGAAGATGCATACGGATGTTTGTTTTTAGATGAAGAAAGAATGTATATGGAGCCCTATGTATATGTACCAGAAACTGAAACCCTAATAAAAGAAGGATCCTGTGGTTCAGGTACAGTAGCCTCAGGCTATTACTTAAATAAGGATAAAAGAAGAGACTTTAAAGAAGAAATATTTCAACCAGGTGGCTCAATAGTAGTAAGGGCTAAGGAAGAAAATGGACAATTAGTTTATTCTATTGGCGGCCAAATAGAATTTGGTAGACTAGAAGAAATAACAGTAGAAATATAAATAAAAGACAATGAGATTAGGAGTTTTTGCTTCTAATCTTTTTTATTGGAAAAATACTTAAATTTAGACCAAAAAAACGTTTACATATAAAAAATAAATGATATAATAACCATAAGAAAACGTTACAAATAATCAACAAATATGACAAATGTAACAGGGGGTGTTAGAAATCAAGGACTTAAAAGAAATAATAAAAATATCATACTTGTACTACAAAAAAAACTTAACCCAAGACCAAATTGCTAAGAAGATGAACACCTCTAGACAAAGGGTAAACAGGATCTTAAAAAAAGCCATAGAAGAAAAAATTGTTACAGTAACTATTATGGACTTAGAAAACTATAACTTTGAACTAGAAGATAAATTACAAGAAAAGTTCAACCTAAAACAAGCAATAGTAGCAAGTTCACTAGACGAAGAATCCATAGTATACGACTTAGGACTAGCAGGGGTTAGGTATATCTTAGAAAATGTAGAAGAAAACTCCTACTTGGGAATTTCCTTTGGAAGGACTATCTCAAAAGTATCTGAACTAATGCCAGAAAATACAATGAAAAAAATCTCTGTAGTTCAGCTTACAGGAGGAACTAACATCCTCCACACAGGCCTTCATCCAGACCAAATAACCAGAAGTCTAGGGAAAAAACTAGGGGGAGAATCCTATGTATTCTTTGCACCAGCTATTTTAGAAGATGAAAATACTAAGAACATCCTTCTAAAAGACATAAACATGATCAATACTGAGGAAACCATTAAAAAATGTAAGACCCTATTTGTTGGTATTGGGGAGATTAATGAAAGTACCCAGCTATTTACATCTAAAAAATTCAACGATGAATACAGGGATACTCTTTTAAAAAGTGGGTCCAAGGGAGATATTGGCCTTAGGTGGTTTGACAAAGATGGAAGGCTAGTAAAGCATAAGTATGATACTAGGACACTAGGTTATAACGCATTAATAAACGAAAATAAAAGCAAGGTTGTAGGAATTGCAGGAGGTGAAAAGAAGTACGAAGCAATATTAGGAGCCCTAAATGGTGGTTTTTTAGACGTCTTAATAACTGACTCAAAAACCGCAGAGAAATTGATTAAGGAAGATTAATGTTCTTAGAAAAAATGTATTTTAATACATAAATATTTATCAAAATAAAACGAGGAGAAAGAAAATGAAAAAAGGATCAGCGAAAGGTTTATTACCACTATTAATATTTTTATTGATTTTTGCAGGAACTGGAATAATAACAGGCAAATTTGAAAATATGCCATTATTAGTTGCCTTTATGTTTACATCAGCTATAGCTTTGGCAATGAACAAAGATGGAGAAAAATTATCCCTAGGTGACAAGGTAGATATATTTGCAAAGAATGCAGGAGACCCTACCTTAATCCTAATGGTTCTTATATTTATCCTAGCAGGAGCCTTCTATTCAGTAGCAGATTCCATGGGAGCAGTTCAATCCACAGTAAACCTAGGTTTAAGTGTATTGCCATCAAATTTACTTCTACCAGGCTTGTTTTTAGTAGGCTGTGTACTTAGTTTTTCAATGGGTACATCCATGGGTACAGTTAGTGCCCTTACTCCAATAGCAGTTGGTATTGCATCTAACACAAACATTTCAATGCCACTAATTTGTGGAGTTGTAATTGGTGGATCAATGTTCGGAGACAACTTATCCTTTATCTCTGATACAACAATAGCAGCAACTAGGACCCAAGAAGTAAAAATGAAGGACAAATTCAAAGTTAACTTCTTAATAGTCCTTCCAGCAGTAATAATTAATGTAATTGTACTTGCCTTTATGAACGTTCAAGTAACAGGACTAGAAACATTTGAATACAACCTAGTGGACATAATTCCATATATAGTAATCATAGCATTTGCCCTAGGTGGACTTAATGTATTTGCTACTTTAGGATTAGGTATTGCAGTAGGATGTATAATCGGCCTAGTACAAGGTGACTTTACAATTGTAGAAATGTTTGGAGTATTACAAACAGGTATGGGTTGGATGCAAGACGTATCTATAATAGCAATAGTTGTAGGTGGGGTTGTTGGCCTAATGCAATACTTTGGTGGTATTGATTATCTACTAAGTGCTTTAACATCTAGAGTTAAAACCACTAAAGGTGCACAATTCTCCATAGCAGGTCTAGTATCTCTACTTGATATAGCAACAACAAACAACACAATATCAATAATCACAGCAGGACCTTTAGCAAGAAATATTTCAGATGAATTTGGAGTTGACAGAAGAAAGACAGCTGGATTACTAGATATATTCTCATCAGGTTTCCAAGGAATAATTCCTTACGGCGGTCAATTACTAGTAGCTGCAGGTATGGCACAAATTTCTCCAACTGCAATAGTACCATTTACTTGGTACCCAATGTTAATATTAGTTATGGGAGTTTTAGCAATAGTTTTAGACTTCCCTAAACTAAAAGACAATTAGAATTTACTAAGAAATAGTAATATATATAGGAAAAAGTAAATATAGGGCTAGCTTTAGCCCTATATTAATTGGAAGAAAAAGAGGGAGAAAAATGAAATCTAACTTAATGACAAAAGATCAAATCCTAACTTATATAAAAGAAAACTTTGACTTTTTTGAAAAAGACAAGGACCTAGTTTGTGAAGAAATAGGAGATGGAAATATAAACTATGTTTTTAGAATAAAGGATTCTTCTGGAAAGTCCCTAGTTATTAAACAGGCTGACAGCCTCCTAAGGTCCTCCCAAAGGCCCTTAGATACAAACAGGAGCAAGATTGAACAAGAAGTTCTAAAAATTGAAAATCACCTTGCTCCAGGACTTGTACCTGAAGTTTACCACTATGATGAAGAAAAATTCCTAATAATAATGGAAGACATTTCAACATACAAAAACCTAAGGACTGAACTAATAGAAGGTAGGATTTATGACCACCTTCCAGAAAGTATTTCCACCTTCCTAGAAAAGACCCTAATCCCAACTACAGACTTAGTCATTGACAGGAAGGAAAAAAAGGAAAGACTAAAGAGGTTTACAAATCCAGACCTATGTGACATTACAGAGGACTTGGTTTTGACAGAGCCTTACTTTGACTACAAAAACAGAAATATAATAACAAAAGGCCTAGAAGACTTTGTAAAAAATAGCCTTTATGAAGATGAAGACTTGCACTTTGAAGTTTTAAAGCTAAAGGACAAGTTCCAAAACTACTCCCAAGGCCTTATCCATGGAGACCTACACTCAGGATCCATCTTTATAAATGAAAAAGGAATAAAGGTTATAGACCCAGAATTTTCCTTCTATGGACCTTTAGGCTATGACATTGGAAATGTTTGGGGCAACCTAGTGTTTCCACTTTACTACCACATGGCCATAGGAAGTGACCAAAAGCTAATAGAAAAATCGAAGGATATTATAATAAAAACAATAGACCTGACTATTAAAAAACTAAAAAAATCCTTTGATGATAATATTACCTTTGAATTCTTTAAAAACAAAAAATTCAAGGACTTTTACCTTAAAGACCTAATAGAAGACTCCTTTGGATATTGTGGAACAGAAATAATTAGAAGGACAGTGGGAGACTCTAAGGTAAAGGAAGTAGACCTAATTAAGGACCTAGACAAGAGGCTCAATCTAGATAAGAGCCTAGTATTACTAGGAAAGGAAATTATTTTAAATAGGTCAGACTTTAAAGAGGGAAAAGATATTACAAAACTAATAGAAAAAGAATAGGGTGACAAAAGGTGAATAGACAAGACTACGATATGCCATTTTTGCTAAGGTATGAAAATGTTGCCTGGTATGAAGATGGACAAGTAAAAATTTTAGATAGAAGGGTATATCCAAGGGAAAAAAGATTTGTGATTTGCAAGTCTTATAAGGAAGTAGTAAATGCCATAAAGAACCTAGTTACCCAAAGTGCCGGCCCTTATACTGCAATAGGCATGGGAATGGCCTTGGCAGCCTTTGAATCTAAAGACTTAGATAAAGAAGAAAGAATTAAGTATTTAGAACAAGCTGCCTATGACTTTAAACACTCTAGGGTTACTACATCAGCAAGGTATGGGAAAGTATCAAATAGAGCCTTAAATATCTTTAAAGAAGCCCTAGAAAATGAGGAAGATCCAATACCCTTAATAATAGAAGACACAATCAAATCCCTAAACAGAAGGTACGAAACAATGCAAAAGGTGGGAGACAACCTACTAGAACTAATTCCAGAAAATGGAACAGTCCTTACCCAATGTTATGGAGAAACAATAATTGGAACCCTAATAAGGGCATCGAAAAGAGAAGGCAAGAACTTTAAGGTAATATGTGCAGAAACTAGGCCCTTTCAACAAGGAGCAAGGCTTACTGCCTCATGTTTTGCAGAAGAAGGTTTTGACACTACAGTAATCACAGACAATATGGTGGCAGATGTATTTAGCAAGGGGATGGTAGACGTATTTACCTCAGCAGCAGATACAATAACAGAAGACGGATCAGTAACAAACAAGGTTGGAACCCTACAAATAGCCCAGCTGGCTAACATTTATGGCCTTCCATATTACGTTACAGGAATTCCAGACAAGGGAAAAAAGACCCTAGATGATGTAAAAGTGGAAATGAGAGACCCAGAAGAAGCCCTAAAACTTGGCGGCCAAAAGCAAACCCAAGTAGGCGTAAAGGGCTACTACCCATCCTTTGACAAGACTCCATCTAAGTTAGTAGGAAAGGTTGTTACAGACAAGGGAATATATGAGCCTGAAAAAATGAAGGAATACTTTGAAGAAGAAGAAAGTGAATTTTATTAGAGGTGAAATATGAAAGTATATGTTAGGGCTCCATATTCTAAAAAAGCCTTAGAAGAATTAGAAAATTTATTTGAAGAAGTAGTTTATGAACCTTGGACTGATAGAGGGGAAAGATACTATGAAGATGAGCTACTAGAAAAACTTCAAGAAATAAAACCAGATATATTAATTACAGAATTAGACAGGGTTACCCAAAAGGTATTAGAAAACTACAAGGACCTAAAAGTGATTGGTGACTGTAGGGCAAACCCAGCAAATATAGATGTAAAAGCTTGTACAGAAAACAAGGTACCAGTCCTATGTACCCCAGCTAGAAATGCTCAAGGAGTGGCAGAATACCTAATAGGAATACTTCTATACTACTACCGAAACCTTGGAGACTCAATAAAATGGGTCCAAGACAAGGAGTGGAAAGAGGGAACAACCCCATATTTTCTATGGAGGGGTAATGAAATCTACGGGAAAAAAGTTGGCCTTGTAGCCCTAGGAGCTGTAGGAAGAAAGGTAGCAAAACTATTTGATGCCTTTGGAGCTCATGTGTCCTACTATGATCCTTACGTAGACATTATTGAAGGTTACCAAAAGAAGACCCTAGAAGAAATCTTTTCAGAGTCAGATATAGTCAGCTTACATTTACCAGTAACTGAGGAAACTAGGGAAATGATCGACATGTCCTTACTATCTTTAATGAAAAAAGACTCAGTATTAATAAATACATCTAGGTCAGAAGTAGTAAACACAAAGGACCTAGAAAAAATACTATCAGAAGAAAAAATCGGTGGCTTCCTAACAGATGTCTTAGACAAGGAACCACCAAAGGAAGAAGAACTTAGAATACTAAAGTACAAAAATGTAGTCTTAACTCCCCATATAGCAGGAGCAACCTTTGAAGTAGTAGACCACCAATCAGAAATACTAAATGACAGATTGAAAAAATGGCTAGAAGGAGAAGACTTAAATAGAATTGTCTTTAACAAGGAGGTAATCTAACTTGCTTAGACACTATATTACTATTGACATAGGAACAGGTTCAACAAAAATTACCTTATATACTAGCCAAGGACAAAGCCTAGAAACTTATTCCTTTAAAAATATCTACTACAAAGATAACAACTACCAAGATGGCCTTTTCTTTGAGCCAGAGGAAATAAAAGATAAAATCTTTCAAGGCTTTAGAAAAATCCTAGCTTCCTATCCAAATATTAGTATAGATGGAATTACTTCAGCAGGTGCCAGACAGTCTATAGTACTAATAGACAAGGAGGACAAGGACTTTATTGGCCTACCAAATATAGACAATAGGGGTAAGGACTACCTAAACCTTATAAAAGATCCCGAAGACATTTACCAAAAAACAGGAAAGTGGGTAACAGAAGACTTTCCAAGTATGAAGATATTAGGCTACAAAAAAGTCTACCCCCAAGAATACAAAAGGACCAAGACCTTTACCAGTCTAAGTGAGTGGGCAGGCTTTATACTGACAGGACAAATTGCCATTGAGCCAAGTCAGGCTTGTGAAAGTCAGCTTTATGACATTCACAAAAAAGATTTTTGCCAGGACCTAAAAGCTAAGTATTCCCTAGAGGACCTAGAATTTCCAAAAATCTATATGGCAGGACAAAGCCTAGGCCAACTTAAAGAAGAAATAAAAAAAGACTTTCCCCAACTTGAAAATTCAGTATTTATAGTTGGAGGAGCCGATACCCAGCTGGCAATCCAAGGTAGAGACTTAGAAGAAGACTGCCTAATGGTAATATCAGGTACAACCAGTCCAATTCTAACAAAATCCAAAGCCCCCTTTGTAGATAAGGAAGAAGTCCTTTGGATAAACTCTAGCCTAGGGGCTAAGGGCTACATTACAGAAGTAAATCCTGGAGCAACAGGCCTAAACTACAAGAACTTCAAGGAAAAGTTTTTAGAAAATACATCCTATGAAGAATTAGAAGACTATTTTGATACCATTGAAGAAGTAAGTGTAGTAGCAAGGCTAACATCCCTAGACTTTTCAAAAAAGGAGTCTAGAAAAGAAGGTGGATTTTATATTAAATCTCCATTTTCAGAAAACCTTGACCCAAAGACCTTCGCCTTTGCCATTATAGGAGACATAGCTTCTAGTATAGTGAAGGAAATTAATAACCTGGAAGGAAAACTTGGAAAAGTTCACCCAAAAATCTACGGATATGGTAGTGGTTTTACCTCAAGGACCCTGTCCCAAATGATATCAAGCCTTTCAAAAAAAGACCTAGTCCTAGAAGAAGGATGTTTTTCAGGAACTTCCATGGGGCTAGTATCTATATGTAATTCACATTTCAATATAAAAAATACTAAGAAAAAAGAAAGTACAGTTTATGAACCTAAAGATATAAGCCTTTACCAAAATTACTACAAAGTATGGAATGACCACAACTAATATAAGGAGAATCTCAAATGAAGTATATAGAAGAAAGAAATAAAATAATAGAATATGGAAAGAAAATGAGTACAGAAGGCCTTTCTTCTGGGACAAGTGGAAACCTGTCAATTTACATTCCAGAAGATGGACTTGTCCTAGTAACCCCATCAGGTATTGGCTACTTTGATATTAAACCTGAAGACATAGTAGTCATGGACCTAGATGGAAACATAGTAGATGGTGAAAAAAAGCCTACGTCTGAGTGGCACCTTCACACCCTATTTTACAAGAACAAACCAGAAATTAGGGGAGTAGTCCACACCCACTCAATGTTTTGCTCAACTCTAGCAGCCTTAAGGATGCCTATCCAAGCAGTCCACTATGTAGTAGCAGATGCAAATGCAAAGGAAGTTCCATGTGCCCCTTACAGAAGGTATGGAACAGAAGAACTAGCAATAACAGCAGTAGAAACCTGCAAGGACTCCAATGCAGTCTTACTAGCAAACCACGGAATCGTAACCTGTGGAAAGAGCCTAGAAAGTGCCTACGGCCTTGCAAAGGGCATGGAGTATGTAGCAGAAGTCCAAGTGAGAGCTATGAGTGTTGGAAAACCTTATGTCCTAAGTGATGAGGAAATGGATGAAGTTTTAGAAGGTTTTAAGACCTATGGCCAAGTAAAAAGGGAGCTTAAATAATATGAATTCATTTGATTATTTTAGTCCAACTTATTTTGTTTATGGAAAAAATAGGGAAGAAGAAGTTGGCAAGTATATAAAAACCTTTGGAGGGACCAAGATCCTCCTTGTATATTCAAACTTTGTAAAGAGAATTGGCCTTTATGACAAGGTGGTTTCAGCCTTACAATCAGAAGCCTTAGACTACGTTGACTTTGGCAAGGTAGTAGAAAACCCAACAAGTGGAATAGTCTACGAAGGTATAGACCAAGCAAGGTCAGAAGACATTGACTTTATCCTAGCCTTAGGTGGAGGATCTGCCATGGATACAGCCAAGGCAATAGCCATGGGAGTTAAGTACCAAGGTGACTTTTGGGACTTTTTCTCAGGAAAAAACCCACAAGATGCCCTACCAATTGGAGTAGTAGTAACAATAGCAGCATCAGGTAGCGAAGGATCACCAAATGCAATAATTACCAAGGAAGAAACCCTTGACAAGCAAGCAGCAGAAACAAACCTAATTAGACCAAAATTTGCAATAATGAACCCAGAGTTGACCATAAACCTTCCACCTTTCCAAACAGCCTGTGGAATTACAGACATTTTCTCCCACTGCCTAGAAAGGTACTTTACCAATACAGAAAATGTTAGTCTAACAGATAGGATGCTAGAAGGAATTATGACTACCCTAGTTTATGAAGGACCAAAAGTAATAAAAAATCCAAAGGACTATGGAGCTAGGTCTAACATAATGTGGGCTGGAATGATGTCCCACAACGACATCCTAGGAGTAGGAAGAGAACAAGATTGGAATACTCACCACCTTGAACACGTCCTATCAGCAAAGTACAAGGTAGCCCATGGGGCTGGAATAGCAGTAATGTTTCCGGCTTGGATGAGATTTGTAGTAGAAAGACATGGCCTTATGAGATTTTGTCAATTTGCAACTAGGGTCTTTGGAATAGAAATGGATTTTGACAACCCAAAATTAACAGCACTAAAAGGAATCGAAGCCTTTGAAAACTTCCTCTTAAGTATTGGAATGCCTATTAATTTTAGAGACTTAGGTATAAGAGAAGACCAAATAGATGACCTAGTAGAGATGAACCATCTTGGAGATGGAATAACTAAGGGATTTTTTGGGCTAAAAAAAGAAGACCTAAAGGAAATCTACCAAATTGCAACAAAGAACAGAATATAAATTTTCACCTACCAGGAGATAAGTCTTCTGGTAGTATTTTTATCAAATTAAAAGAATTTTTAAAATGGTTACAAAATTCTGTAAATATTGTAACTAATTCCCTAAGGAGATTATATATAATGTTTTTGGAGGTAGGTATGAAGCCTTTTATTGAAGTTAAAAATGTAAAAAAAGTTTTTAGAATGGGAAAAGAAAAGGTCTATGCCCTTAATGGAATAAACCTAAATATCTACAAGAATGAAACAGTCTGTCTTTTAGGTACATCAGGTTCTGGAAAGTCCACCCTTTTAAATATGATGGCAGGCTTAGACAAACCCACTACCGGGGATGTATACATAGGTGGAATCCACATTAACACCC
>CAMEGD010000002.1 GCA_945916025.1 uncultured Clostridia bacterium | reverse complement strand
GGGAACAATCTTTCCGAAATAAAATAGCTACAAAAACAGTTCCTGCTATTTATGGTATTAAACTCCACCATGTCGTAGTAAATAATGATAACTGTATTGTTATTGAAATCCCCAAAAGCATATTAAGACCTCATGCATTTGATGATGGTGAACACAAATTTTATAAACGTAATGGAAATGAATCTCGACCAATGAGATATTCTGATTTGAAAAATGGGTTTTCCGAATTAGAGATCACACAGCAAAAGATATATAACTTTATCACAGATAGAATTTCGACTATCTTAGATTCTGAAATTGATGAGTCCTTATCTGAACGTTCTTCCCTAATACTTCACGTAATACCTGAATGGTCATTAGATGTTTCTAATTTTATAGATTTGAAAAAATGCTATAATAACAGAGCTTTAAGTGTTATTTCTCCTGATTATAGTAATTACTCATACTATAATGCTGATGGTCTAATGAAAACATATGAGACAAACCATAACGGATTTTCTTCATACCTACAAATATTTACAGATGGAAAACTTGAAGCAGGTGAAATTAGGTTGTTAAATGATTTTAGAGATGAAAATCCTTTAGAAATCTATCATTGGGATCAATTAGAAAAATTAATTGCCGAAAAAATATATATTTATTGCAAAGCATTATCTGAATTAGATTTAGGGACATCATTTTTTATTACTTTAACCCTATTAAATGTTAGGGATAAATATTCTACTACTTATTATGGATTTAATCGCGGAAAAGCAATCAAAAAAAACTTAATTCGCCTTCCTATTATTAAATGGAATATCCTTGAATCATTTGAAGAAAGAATGCTCCCTATTTTTAATAACTTTGCTAATATTTTCAGTGTTGATTCCTCAAGCCTATATGATAACAATAATAATCCAATAGAAGAAAAATTTAGTTTTATATCAAAACAATAAAGGTAAATAAGCTTAACGCTTTCTACACGTTTATATTTAGTAGCAAGCATAGCAAGTGAGTACCCACTTGCGAAAAATTGATGAAGCAGACCAACTCGGACTGCTTCTTTTTTTATTCAATTTTAACTTGTTAGGGAGCACCCTAATACCCCGAAAATACAAAAAACAGGAGGAAGAAATGGAAAATAGAAGTCGAAAAAATCAATTAAAAATCTACCTGAACGATGAAGAACTGGCCTTGTTCAGGGAGAAAATGAAGATGACAAATAGTAAAACGATGGCTCATTTTATTAGAAAATGCGTTATGGAAAAAGAAATTTATACTGTTGATCTTGAACCTTTCAGAAATATTCAATGGCTACTATCTAATGCCACAAACAATATAAATCAAATTGCAAAACACGCTAATCAAACAAGCGTTATCTATCGTGATGATATAAAAAGCATTAGAGAAGATATTGATGCCATATCAAAAGAAATTTGGCTAATACATTCATTACTTCTAAATAGAGCTTCGGATGGAGGAAAATAGGCATGGCAATTACAAAAATTCATCCAATAAAATCAACACTTAATTTGGCTATTGACTATATCTCAAAGGATGAAAAAACCAACGACCAAATTCTGGTCTCAGGTTTTATGTGCAATCCAATTACTGCCCACACTTCTTTTCTAAAAACTCGAGAAGCTAACAATGTTCAGGGAACAGTTTTAGCCCAGCACTTAATTCAATCCTTCTTTCCAGGAGAAACTGATGCAGAAACTGCTCACCGAATTGGTCAAGAACTCTGTGAAAAACATCTGAAAAACGAGTATGAGTATGTCATAGCTACCCATTTGGATCGTGGCCATATTCATAACCATATCATCTTTAATCATGTCAATATGGTCACAGTTAAATGCTATCGAGCTAACTACAAGACTTATCATCAAATTAGAACCCGAAGTGATGAATTATGTAGAGAAAACAAGCTATCCGTTATTGATACTTATTACGAAAGCTATAAAAGAAGGTATAAGACTAAAGGAAAGTCTTGGTATGAATTTCAGCAGGCTAAGCAAGGAACTTCATGGAAATCCAAGCTACAATTTGATATCGATCGTATGCTTAAACAAGCTCAAAATTGGGAAGATTTTCTAAAGAGAATGTCTGAGTTAGGTTATGAAATTAAACATGGTAAGCACATAGCTTTCAGACATAAAGATAAGCAAAGATTTACTCGTGCTAAAACAATAGGTGATGATTATACGGAAGAAAGATTAAAAGAAAGGCTCCAAGAATCTGTTCAAAGTCATCGCCCCGCTATCAAGCAAAGAGTAGGCAAAGTAATCAATATTAGTAACAATGAAAAGATTAAATCCAGTAAAGGATACGAGTTCTGGGCTAATAAGCATAACCTAAAAACTATGGCTGATTCTGTTATCGCTATACGTCAACTTGGGATTAATTCTAAGCAAGAACTAGAAGAACATATTCAAAAGATAGCAGACGAAAGACAAGGTCTTCTAGACGAAATTAAAGATATCGAATCTAATATGGAAAAGCTATCTGAAACGATGGAGCAAGTGGAAACAATCAGAGAGTACCGAGAACATTATAAATATCATAAAGCTAACCCTAATGACGAGAATTTCGCCAAGGAATATTCTGCTGAACTAAAACTCTATACTATTGCCTCTAAAGCTATAATTGAAACCTATGACTCTGTTCCAAAATCTAAGGATATTCTTAAAGAACTTGATCAATTCCAAGAAAAAAAGAATACCCTTATGCAAGAGTATTCTACGTCAAATGATTTATTTTCTGAGCTGGTTCAATATAAGAAAAACTATGAGAATTATATGGATAAGGAAGTGGAGAGATGAAAACTACTTCCTTATTTGTTTCCATAATTTCTAAATAGGTTTTCTAATTCTTCATAAGTATTAATCTTAGACACCTTATCTCTTATTTTAGTTTTAGCCATGTCTAAGCGAAGAAATATTGTTCTTTTACTAGGACTATCGACAATGCGTACAAGCTCAATTCTTCCCAAACCAGGATTTTGTCTGGCATATTCTGCTAATCCTTTTGCTTTTCCAACATTATCTGCGAGATGTTGTCCATGTGGTTCTATAATGTCAACAACATACTTTAAAACAGGATCTTTTCTAATAATAATAAGATCAGGGTACATTGGTTTTGTCTCATTATCTATTTCATATGGAATCTGCAAGGCCCAAGGTTTTCTCGACGGATTCCTCAACCAACACACAAAATCATCCCTTTTTCTCTCTTCTTCTAAAACTTGTTCCTCCCAATCATTTAAATTTACATGAGCTACACCCGTGCTCTGATTAACTAATAGATGATCTTCATATGATTTATAATCTGGTTTAGATTCTACACTTATTGTTGCAGGTAATCTAAAATTATGTTGGCTTACTTTATCTGAGTTAGAAGAAATTTTTTCATATTGATTTTGAAAAACTTCTGGAAGAGTAGGAATATATCTTCTGAACTTATCATTCAATTCGTGAAACTTTTCTTTTGCATACTCATGTAAATAATCAATATTGTTCTTGTCAAATGCAAATAAGATCACATGTATTTTGTACTCGTCAGGATCATTAATTTCAAAATATTTCTGACCATATCTTTGACCAATTCCTTCGTTATTTAATTTAGCTTCAGCTTGTCTAAATTGACGCTCAACATCAATGTTAGAGCTTGAAAATAGTCCACCTAAGCCTTCATCTTCTATTTCTTCTCCAAATACATCCAAAACTTTTTTATTTAATCTAAATTCGAGTAGTTCTTTTTTTAATTTACTATAATCATTATTTTTCTTGAGTTTCTGTATATACGCACATATTATTTCAACAATTTCTTCTACTATTCTTTCGTTTTCGCTAAGATCTAAATTAGATTGTAAGAGTAGCCTAGATAACTTAAATAATGATGCTAAATAGTTCGTAATTTGAACTTTTCTAACTTGATAGGTTAGCAAACCACTTTCATTAATAAATTTTGTAATTTCTTCCCTATCAATTACGTCAGTGTCGACATCAAAAACATCATTATCTGGTTCTGCTTCCTGGCCCTCATCTGAATTATTCCTTTGCTCATGAATCTCTTCAGGAGTTGGTCTTAAATCAGGAAGATTGTTTACTTCATCTTTTTCACAAAGTGGCAATAAAACAATGTCATCTGGTTGATTTGTTGGATCTTTCTTTTCGTTAGAAGATTCAGGTTCGAATTGCAATTGACCTGATATGTTTTTAGGTTTTCTATTAGCTTTATTTACCGGTTTAACTGTCCAAGTCTCATAGCTAAGTACTCCAATCTTTTGACCTTCAACTTCTGCTGGAACAGAATCACCTTCAGAAGATTGAAATGCTTCGACTACTTTATCAACATTATTCTGATTAAAATGTGGCAAAAATAAATAAACATCATTTAATGTTTCATCTACTTGAATACGCATTTGCTTAGGAGTTCTGACCATTCTACCTAATAACTGAGCTATATAAGTGGAATCATTTGC
The DNA here is from genome assembly GCA_945916025.1 of uncultured Clostridia bacterium. Lineage (GTDB taxonomy): Bacteria > Bacillota > Clostridia > Tissierellales > Peptoniphilaceae > Neofamilia. The sequence continues at coordinate 31,561 of CAMEGD010000002.1, read as the reverse complement.
ACTTCTAAATGACATCATTGTTTCTGCTCTAGGACAATCCCATCCTGTGGATAGGCTTTCTTTAAAAAACACTATTCTTATATTGCGATTGTCGTTTATTCTTGAGGGTTCAATGTATGGCACTTTTAAACCATTTACTTGCAAACTTCCATTTATATCTCCAAAAGAATGAACAACTTCGCCAAATTTAAACTTATAATCTAGTCTTTTTTCAATTTGCAGTAAACTCTCATCAAGAGATGTCTCTGATATTCTATCTCCCTTTCTGTTCTTGACTTGAATCACAAATACAGGATTTACATGTGAATAGTGTTGTTCTGTGCAATACTGATACCAATGATCCCATTTCCTTTTCCACTCATCTGTTGCAGCCTGTAGAACCGCCATGTCCTTATTAGCATCAGATTCATCTGGATAGGTAATAATTATTTTTTCCTTTAATAAGCCGGACGCTCTAACATCCTCGATTGGCACTACTACGTTATGAATCGATGAGCTTGTTCCTGCAATTAAAGTATTAAACCTTTCACTAGTTGCTGACATTCCTATAACTAAAGGCATAGATTTTATACTATCTACTACGCTACCTTTAATAAATTTCTGCATAATAGAGGTCGCCTCAGCTCTATCTCTGCTTTTTGCTCCTCTATGGGCTTCATCTATTATAAAATAAAGCCTATCGGACTTAGACTCCGCTGTATTTCGAATAGTATCCCATATAGTATATTCCCTATTATTTCCATATTTTGTTAAGTTACTAGAAGATGATAACTTTTGAGTATTCAAAAAGTATATATGTCCATCACTTAAGAATTCTTGATCGAAGCTTTCATTTTCAATCGTTATACATTGATTGAGTTTTATTTTGTCAGACTTTGTTTCAATTTTTTGTTTAGATTGTTCATTTAACTCAGGAGAATCCGAAAGCCAAACAAAGATTGCTTCTGGTTGTTCAGGATAATCAGCATCTCCAAAAAATATCTTTTCAATTAAAGCTGTAATGATTATTGTTTTACCAGCACCCGTAGGTGCTGTAAATGATATTATTTGTGATGAGTTTGTACGTTCAAAAAAATACATTGCCTCCGCTGTTTTCTTTCGCAAATTATTCAATGCTGTATCCTGAAATGGAAAAAGTTCTAATTTCATTATTTACCTCCTAATATTTATCCTAAAATTATCTAAATAGTCTTTGTAAAGTTGAAATGTTTGTTTAACCTCCAATAATGAAGACATTTCAACATAGCCTTCGTCTGAATCAGTAACTATAAATACTGTATTGATTTCAGGATACTCATCTAACTCATTTTTGAAATCCGCAAATCTATTTTCTTTAATCAGAATTCCGAATTTATTTTTAGGATAAATTAAAGCATCTACATTTTCATTCTCTCCTATAGAAGGACATTCCCCTACTGAACCAGCTTTCATCCATAGTAATGGTAATAACTCACTAAGTTGTTTTCCGATTGCAACGCTATTTTTGTCAAGAAACCCCAACTTAAAGAAAATCGCATTAGTATCGAAACCTTTTGACATTGGTAATTCTTCTTCTATAATACTTTGATTCTCGCCCATTAAATCAGCAACTTTATCCTTAATATTATTAAATTCTTTATTGTTATTTGTAATGATTAAAAAGTTTTGAATATGGTCTTTTCCCTCTATCTCATTCAACCATTCTTCTAAATATTCGATATCAAATATAATAGTTGTTGAATGTTCGTCAGAAACAATAAAAGGTTCATCTTTTTTCACAAGACTTTGAGCCAAGTCTGAGTATTTAGAATTAAGATTTGACACAAAGTTTTTTCGCTTAGTGACAGTATCTAGTGTCTCTGGGGTTACATAATCAATCTTCTTAATTTTACGTGGAACCAGAACTTGTTTTTTTCTTGTTATTTTATAGGTATCAGTTAAGGGTGAGCCGACAGTATCAATGCCAAGAATTGAACATTTAATTCTTGGCCAAGTTATATGATGAGCTATGCCTAAATCCTCCCACTCTATATCACCTGGATTAAATCCTTTTTTCTTTAGTGATTTAGATTCATCAACTGAAACTTCATTATTTGTTACCATAATTGATTGTCTCTTGCCACCATCTTCTTTGTTCAATAAATTAACTGCATGAGCCGTTGTCCCAGAGCCCGCAAAAAAATCAAGGATTAATGCATCTTTTTTATTGGAAACAAAAAATTTCAATGTGTCAGCAACAGCGTATAATGACTTAGGAAAAGGAAATTTTCTATCTGGCATGATATGATTTAAGAGACTGGAACCATATTCACTAGCACTATGAGTTGGCTTATTCCATGTTGATACAGGTCTAATAGTGCTTACATTTTCAATAATTGCTGCGCCATCCTGTTCATAGCCCAAGATTTTTAACTCACCACTAGCTATTCTATTTATAACGCCAGTAGACAAATAACTGATGCTTCTTGAGTTTTTAGCCTCATTCCATTTTCCAAACTTGACGAACCCTCTAGATAACCTTTCATTGAACGTTTTCTGTGATAACTGCCAATTTCTTTCATCATTATTACGACCAAGTGGAAACACCGCTATAGTTCCTTCTGGAGCTATCACAGTATTTCTATCTAGATTCAACGGTAAAGATTCTCCAGTAGAATGAAAAGATTTGTCATCTTTATTAAAAAATATTGGATAGAACATCGTAGGACCTTCAAATCTTCTGCTGTTAGATCCTGATCTCTGTAAGCTAGCCCATCTTACAGGCTTCCCGCCATCGTTTTTTTCTCTGAGCATATCTTCAATTCCTGGTTGAATAGTTTGAGTTCCTACATAGACAATATAGGATGAGTGCATTTGCATGAGGTTAGGTTTTACATAGAATCTCGTTTTACCTGAGCCTGAACCACCAATGACCATAACATTTTTATTTCTTGCATATTTGGGATTGCTCGGTCTTGAGTCCATGGTAAGTCTTTCAGTTTGTGTCAGAAGAACATTGTTCTCAAACTTTTCATCAATGTAAGGTTCAATATCTTTTTTAGTTCCCCATCTTGCTGAACCATATTCTTCACCTTGCCTAAACTTCTTAGCGTTTTTCCCTTTAGAATAAACAATTAACTTTACAAGGCCTGACAAGACTAACCCTACTATTAAGTCATTAGTCTTAAAAATTGGAAGAAGACTCATAGTATTAACTTCGAGGATAGCTATTAATATCCTATCTATAACATCCCCTCCAACATAGGAAGCAACATGTTTGGAAAAAATATTCCCAATGTAGAAGATAAGGATATAAGGCATCCAATTAATGAGAAAGTCTTTTGGACTATCTATTTTGATTAGTCCTTTAATATCCTTAAATATTTTATCAATCACGACTTAAACCACCTCCTAACAAGACTAGGAAGTAGTTTCTTCCTTTAGGAGTCACCATTGTTTGAATACCAACCAAATGACCATCTAAACTAACCCATTCCTTGACTTCAAAGTAGCCGTTATTTTTTCTAGAATAAGGTAGTAGCTTCTGATGTTTATCTCGATATAGAAAATCATTCTCTAGTAGAAAATCAATAAATGCCTTTTGTGGTATATTTAGTTGTTTAGCAGTATCCCTAAAGTTAGTAAGTAGATTCTTATCTACTAGTTGATCGTAGTAATTGGCTTTAGGCTCAAGCTCTTTTATCCTGTCCGCTTTTTCCTTTATTACATTGTTTGCAACCAACATTGCTTTTGCTAGAATTTCCTCGTTTGACAAGTTTTCTTGATTTGAGATATATCCTCCATTTTTTCTAATACTTGGAAGAACCTCTTTTGTCACCCAATGTTTAAATCTTAAAGCTGAAGGAAGTTTGGAAGATAGAATTAGGGAGTAAAGTCCAGACTCATTTATAACGATAAAAGATTGTTTGCCTCCAAGGGTGTCGTGTTTCCCGACGCCCTTATCTGATTCATCAACATGACGACTTAAAGCATCTCTTGTATTTGAATATCCTAGCTTCTCTGCTACTTCTTTTCCTATAAAGAAAAACTCACCGTCTTTTTCAATAACAGTGAGTTCTCCAAATTCTTTATTATTATATTGCATGATACTACTCATAGGCTTTGCTCCTTGTGTTTATTTTTAACTTGGTCATTGGTGATAGTCTCTTTAATTTTTTCTTTGAATTCATTAATTTGTTTGTGAACAGATTCTTTCTTGTCATGCTTCTGTTCTGCTTTTTGTAACGCCTTATTAAAAGCTAGATCCATAACCTTAGTATCCTTTGCTTGAAAGAACACGTTATAGTTTCCACTCTCTTTATCTCTCATAACAGAAAACTTAACTCCGTATTTATTCAATTCCTTCTTTAGCTCTTTAAGCTCAGCTTCTTTAACAGGGATTTCTTCAAGTTGACTTCTTTTTACCATATCTTTTAGTTTTACTTCATTACCTTCTTGCTTAAGGTACTTTTCAAGACCCCCATGTTTTTTAGATTCTTCTTGCATTTTTTTAAGAGTTTTTAGAAGCTGATCCATCATTTTTTCACTTGCTCGAACTTGCATACTAACTGTTTTGTTTGATATATCCTCATTAATCAACTTTCATCACCTCTTTTCGTAAGCTGTTCTTTATATCGTTCTAACTTTGATTTGTTTATTGTTTTTCTATAATCTTCTGCATTTACTTGAACTGGGATACACATTTCTACAATTCTTGAATAAATCCTTTGATATTCTAGACTTTCTTTTGTTTCGCTTATCCGCTCCCAAGGTAGATTCGTTGTAATGATTGTTGGCTTTTGCTTTAGATACCTACTATTTATTACGTTATAAACTTGCTCTTTTGCATAAGCTGTATCTCTTTCAATACCTAAGTCATCTAGAATTAAAAGTGGCACATTCGTAAAGGAGTCAATGTATTTGTTTTTATCTAGGCTGAAACCACCCGTTTGTAGTTCATTAATAATCTCAGCAAAGTTTCTCATCTTCACCGTCATCATCTCTTCTTCCATCAAGTAATTTGCAATACACGAGGCTAAAAAAGATTTTCCACTACCTACTGGCCCAAAGAAGCATAGTCCGATATTGTCATTCCTCATCTCTTTAAAGTTTTTGGCATAGTTTAGAGCAACGGTGTAAGCATTTGTTTTATCTCCCTTAAAATTCTCAAATTTATATGTTCCTTGCATTGGAGACTTAAAGCAGGATTCTTTTAACATTCCTATACGAACTTGCCTTTGGTGTCTTTCATATTCTTCTTCTCTTTTTCTTTCACATAAGCACTTTTTTCTAAAAACATATCTATCTCCAAAAAGTTCTATCTGATTATTATCGAGTTGCTCCCCACATTCTTTACAGTAAACATGTCCATCTACATACTCTTCCTTTTCCTCATTAAATGGATATTCAATTTCACCTAGTAAAATTCTTTTAATCATAAATAGTCTCCTTTGCTGTAATCATCATTGGTTGGAATGTTATTCCCTACATTGTTTTTACTACCTTGATCTTTATGAAACCAAGATAAGATTGTTGCGTGATGGTCATTGTAATGACCTCCTGTACTTTTTAGGTAAGTCGATAAGCGTTCAATATAGTTTTCTAATCGTAAACCTATAGTTTCGTTTAACCTTTTTAATTCTTCAGCTGATAAATAAACATTATTGAAAGTGCCAAAGGCTTTTTTACCATTGTTCAAATCAGTCTTAGTAATATCAGTCTTGTTATTATTAGTATTAGTTCCTTGTACTTTCTTCACTTCTTGAAATGTACTTTTTACACTTCTGGAGTGTAGATTCTTCATTTCTGAAGTGTAACTTTTACACTCGGGTAAAAATGGTGTCATAAAATCCATAACATATATTAAATTCGGCTTTCCTAGTCCCTGTCTTTTTCTTTGTATTAGCCCTATATCATCAAGTTCTTTAATAATTTTCACCGCTGTTTTATTTGATTTGTTTAGAGATTCCATAATCTCTTCTATCGTAAATATAATAAACACTCTGCCATCCCTATCACGCCATCCATTTTTACTAGATAAATCCATACGATCTAACAAACATGCATAAAGTACTTTTGCATCTGAAGATAATTCCTTAAATAAATCATCGTAGATTAAAAGCTTAGGTAAAATATAGAAACTAAATTTTTCGCTTTCACGATGATAAAAATAATCGAAATTCATCTATCTACTCCTTCCCAGGCACAAAAAAAGACGATAGATTTTTAATTTCTATCGTCTTCTTACATCCTGATTTAATTGTTATTAAATACTTTTGATTTTTAGATTCAAACTTTCTATTTCTATGACTAATTTACTCGCTATATATGGCAATCCATAAGGACTAAATAACAGTGCTAAAACAACTGCAATAATCCCTAATTCTGTTTCGCCATTTATAAAAGACGCAATTGCCCCTATAGCTATCAATCCAGAAATAATATTTAATATCCACGTTCCCACATTCAATACGAAAAGTAAAATATACTTCAAAATTGACAGTATTAAAGATATAGGAAATAGGATTATTTTTAAGATCAATCTCATTTGCCCCTCCTATTTTTAGTTCATACTGATGTGCTTTTTAGAACAATCATGTGCCATAATTACTCTAAAAAGCACACCAATACATATTTTTATTTTTTTGTAGAGGGCTGGAAAGCCTGATTCTATCGTTACTATTTGCCGTTGTCATAATTATGACACGAGACCCATTAGAAGGGTCATTTGGTATTAAAATCTCTGCTCCATCTTCAATGTCTTCAACTGATTCATATTTTTCTGAGTACAAGGCTAAAGGTTCTACATGGATTTGTCCAAGTCCTACTAAGTCTAAGTTGTGATCTGCAGAAAAACTTTCTAAATATGGAAGATGTTGGAAATAGTTTAAGTCTAGGTCTCCATCAGATAAGGCTAAGTTTGGTTGTACATAATCATCAAAATTAATAACTTCAACTTCAATATTTTCTTCCAAAAACTTATCCTTTAAAGCTTCTACAATCTCCCCATGCGGTGTTGGTGATGTACCGATTTTTACATGTACTACTTCATTTTCACTTACAGTTTTTTCTGCCTCTGCATTTGCATCTGTGTCACTTTGATTGTTACATGCAACCAATAATAAACTAAATCCTAATAATAATGCTAACAACTTCTTTTTCATAATTTCCTCCCTAATTTTTATCTAGACTTCTAGATACATTCATTCCAACAAATTGTACAGATTGTACAATCAAGATAATGGTTATACAAGACATCCATAGGATATCTATTTCATTTCTCTGATAACCATATCTTAAAGCAACATCTCCCAAGCCGCCTCCACCTATTGTTCCAACAATAGCAGATTGTCCAACTAGGCTAATAACAGTCATAGTAACTGATGATATTAATTTTGGACTAGCTTCATGTATGACAAGTTTAATAATGTCTTTTACAGAAGAACCCATAGACCTAGCTGCTTCAATAATCCCCTTGTCTACCTCAGACAAGTCTCCTTCAATTAACCTAGCTATAAAGGGTATAGCTGAAACTGAAAGGGGTACTATAGCGGCCTTTAAGCCAATTCTTTTTCCAACTAACAATACAGTAAGTGGTACTAGAACTAGCATTAATACAATAAAGGGTAATGACCTAAACACATTTATAAATGCATCGAAAAACCTATAAACTCTTTTGTTTTCTTTTAGGCCTCCCTCTTTGCTAATATATAATAAAACCCCTAGAGGAAGTCCAAAAATCACTCCCACTAAAGATGATACTAAGACCATAATCAATGTCTCTGGTAGGGCTGGCAACACTATTTTTAAATAACTATTAATCATAATCTTTCAACTCCTACATTTTGATTTTCTAAATTTCTTATTTCTTTGTCTATCTCCTCCTTATCTCCAACTAGTTCTACTGTTAAGTATCCACTAGTGGATTTAGAAGAAATAGTAGAAATATTTCCAGATAAAATATTTACTACTACATTTGAATTCTTAATTAAATTATTTATAATTGGAAGCTTCACTGTAGAAGGTCCAAAATTTAGGTGAAGTAGGGTTCCTTTAAAACTATTCCTATCTAAAATAATATCTTCAGCTTCATCTGGAAGAGCCCTTATTAAAGACCTGGTCATTTCCGTCTTTGGATTATTAAATACCTCTTCAACAGTTCCAGTTTCTATAATCCTTCCCTTGTCCAGTACAGCTATCCTGTCACAAATATTTTTTGCAACTTCCATTTGATGGGTTATCATAATAACTGTCATATCAAAGGCCTTTACAGAATCCTTTAATAATTTCAAAATCTGATCTGTGTTCTTTGGGTCTAAGGCAGATGTGGACTCATCACTTAGTAATATTTTTGGTCTTGTTGACAAAGCCCTTGCTATGGCTACCCTTTGTTTTTGTCCACCTGATAGTTCCCTTGGATAAGAATTGATTTTGTCAGTCAATCCAACAAAGTCGAGTATTTCATTTACTCTTTCTCTTATTTCATTTTTTGAAATTCCTATAAGTTCTAATGGATATGCTATATTTTCAAATACTGTCCTTTGTTTAAATAAATTAAAATTTTGAAAAATCATTCCTATACTTCTTCTAATTTCCAGTAATTCTTTTTCATTTAATATGGAAATATCTGTATTATCAATATAAATGTCACCTGAAGTTTTTTCTTCCAGCTTATTTAGGCACCTAACAAGGGTTGACTTACCTGCACCACTAAGTCCAATAAAACCAAAAACTTCCCCCTTACTTACATTAAATGAAATATCATCCACAGCCCTTAATACATTGTCTTTTAAATAATATTCTTTAACTAAATTTTCTACCCTAATCATTATTTACTCCTTTGATATTTTACTGGAATAGAAACAAAAAAAAGCTTCCATCCCTAAAAAGGACGAAAGCTAAAACTACGTGTTACCACCTTAATTTATCTTTTTATCACTAAAAAGACCTCACAGGGTACAAACATACCCTTAACTCTATAACAGGAGTTCCTGTTGTAGCCTAAACAAAAATGTCTCGGTACAAATACTCAGAGGCCATTTTCCTATTAATCTCTCCCATTTCTCTCACCAACCGAAATGTCTCTGTAAGGATCAATTTAATAGTACTCTCCTCATCCCAGTAAATATTAAATATATATGAATTATATATGGGTCAAAGTGAAATGTCAACACTTTTTTTTAGTATTTACAAAAAAACACCCAAGAAATACTTTTTTCTTAGGTGTTTGGCTAATTTACTTACTTAATTTGATTTTCTTCTTTGATATAGGCAGTAGCTTCTCCTACTTCTCTATAAAAATCTTCATCAATCCTTTGATCTTTTTCGTCCCTTAAAAGAGATTCTTCTAATTCTTCTTTTGTCTTTAAATCTTCTTTTTTAATATCTCTTTTAGCTACATCTTCTTCTAAAAGCAAATCTTCTTCATCTAACACTTCAACTTCATAAAGATTTTCATTTGTTAAGTTGTTTTCTTCTTCGAACAAGTCTTCGTCTCCCTTATTTAAACCATCAAACTCAGTTTCATAGGCTACGTCTTTTCCACTTAATAAGTCTCTTTCATATTCCGCTTTTCCATATAACATGTCTTCTTCGTCATATTCAAGATCATCATCTAAGTCATGGTCTACAAGAGTTTCTTTATGGGTTACTGTGAAAGTTTCATTGTCCCTTCTATCACCAATTAAGATTGAGTCATCTTCTTCAAAGTATCTTTCAGGTCTTTCAAGATGGTCTTCTTCTACAAAATATTCAGCCTCATTGTTAACTAGAGTATCTTCAAAAATCTCTCTATCATCAACTGTTCTTTTGTCCTTAAGGCTTCCTTGTCCTACTTCAACATAATCATCAGTAGGGTCATCTTCAAAATGTCTATTTATTAATATTTTCTTTCCTGTAACTACTTCTTCATCAGGTGCAGCTTCTCTCGGCTTATTTCCTAATTCAATGTAATCATCTGTAGCATCCTCTTCAAAGTACTTGTCTACTAATACTCTTTTACCTATTAAGTTATCAACATCTTTTAATTCTTCGTCTAATACTTTATCCTCTTCAAGTATTCTTTCATCTCTATCAAGGTCTCTGTCTTCTAAATATTCATTTCTTTTCATATTTTCACCTATTAGTTTTTCATTTTTTTCCCTGTTTTTTGCAAGTCCTTGGATATCTTCACATTCTAATAAAGAATCTTCTTTTTCAAGTCCATTTCTAGGAAAATACCTATCTTCGATTCGTTCTTTGGTTCTATAAGTTCTAATTTCTTCATTTCTTTTTTCAATTATCTGCTTGTCTGTAAGGTATTCATTTCCAGGAATTCTATCCCTAAATGATCCCTTATTTTCAATTAATTCTCTTTTTTTAGCATCAACCTTGTCTTTAAAGGACTGTCCTTTATCTACAAGGTCATCTTTTTTGTCGACAATTGAATCTTTTACACTGTTACCCATGTCAAAAACTTCGTTATACATATTTTCAGCTTCTTGCTTTGTATATCCATATTTTTCTTGAAGAATACCTTTAAAACGAGTTGTATCCCCTTTAATCTTGGTTAATTCGTCATCTGTTATTTGTCCCCATTTTTTTTGGATGGTACCGGTTATTTGACTCCATTTACCTTTTAGAATATCCTTGTTCATAAAATACTCTCCTTTCAAGTTAATGTATTAGTTCTTATATACCACATAATGAAAAGATGAAAACCTTTTTTGAAATTTTTACATATTATCTAAAATTATCAATAATAATTGATTGGATAATAATAGGATCCTTTGGTTTGTCTCTAAAGTCTGTTTCTACATTTACTATTTCTTCAACTACTTCCATTCCTTCAAAGACTTGGCCAAATACTGTGTGCTTTCCATCTAACCAGTAGGCTCCACCTAGTTCTTCATAAGCCTCTACTACTGAATCTGAGAATCCATTGTCTTTTCCTAAATCTTTCATTTGTCCAATTATATCTGGACCAATTTTAGATCCTTGAACTATGAAAAACTGGGATCCATTTGTATTTGGTCCTGAATTGGCCATTGATAAGGCTCCGTAAAAATGTCTTAAGTTAATTGAAAACTCATCTTCAAATGGTTTTCCCCAAATACTAGCTCCACCTAAACCTGTTCCTTCAGGATCTCCACCTTGAATCATAAAGTCCTTAATTACTCTATGGAAGGTAGTATTGTCATAGTATCCATTAGAACTATGACCTTTAAAGTTTTCCACTGCTTTTTTAGCCTCGTCTTCAAATAATCTTACTTTGATTATTCCATGGTTTGTGGAAATTATTGCTATTTGTTCACCTATTGTAGGTTTATCAAGTTGTCTCATCTAAGTTCCTCCTATACGAAAGTTGTCTAAATCCGTCTGTCTTCTTTCTAATAAAACCATAGGCAATTATTGCTGATAGGCCCTTTAGAGCCATTGTAATGCTTATGGCTATCCAAATTCCACTTAATCCCAAATATGGAATTAAAAATAAGGAAATTGGAATTCTTAATAAGTTTCCAAAAAGCCCATTAATAGCTGGAAATTTTGTTAATCCAACTCCATTTAGAGCTCCGTTAATGCCAATTTCTAAAGCCATAAGTATTTCAGAAAGTCCCATTATCCTCAAAAGTTTTCCCCCCTCCTTGTGAGCTAATGGGTCCTCAGGAATAAATAAGGCAATTAGGTTTTCTCCAAACAAGGTGAGAATTACCATAGCTATAAGGCCAATGGTTATAAAAATTTTTACACTTTCTTTATACCCTTTTTTGAGTCTTTCATAGTTTTGTGCCCCTAAGTTTTGGCCCATAAATGAAGACACAGCTACAGAAAATCCATCTGCTGTCATCCAGCATATAGATTCAATCTGAATTCCTAAAGAATATACAGCCATTGGCATTGGACCAAATTTTGAAATGAAGGTATTTAATACTACTGCTATTAGGGCCATGGCTGTACTTTGGACAGAGGCTGGCCATCCAATAAATAAAATATCTATAATCTTTTTAACTTCTGGTTTGGATATTATCCTTACATCTCCTAAAAAGTTACTGGATTTTTTTGTAATATATAAATAGGCTAATAAGACACAAAGTTGTGCTCCTATTGTTGCTAAGGCTACACCAGTAACTCCCATTTTAAAAACAAATATAAAAATAGGATCTAAGATGAAGTTCATCGTTAGACCTATTAAGCTTAGTTTAAAAGGGGTCATGCTATTTCCAATACTATTGTAAGTTACTGCAAACATAGGGTTTAGAAAGACTATCACCATCCCTGAAATTTGGATAAGTAAGTATTCAACAGCATAGTTTTTTACGTTTTCTGTTAAAGTAAAAAAGCCTAAAAAAGTTTCCATCATTAAAAAAGCAAATATAGTATAAAAAATAGAAATTGCAATATTTACCTTTATTCCACTTTCAATATAGGCCTTTGTGTCCTTATAATTTCCCCTGCCGTAAGATTGGGCAATCCAAGTAGCTGCCCCCACTCTACCCACCATGGCTAAAGAGTTACCTATATAATTTACAAGGCCTGCAGTTCCTACAGCTGCTACTGCCTCATCACTAAAACGCCCTAGCCAAAACATATCAACTAAATTATAAGTTATTTGGACAAAGGATATACCCATTAGTGGTATACTCATTTTTATGAGGGAACTTTTTATATCCCCAGATAGTAAATTTACTTGTCTTTTCATTTTCCTCCTTAGTCTTGAGCAGTTAAAATAATTACTCCATTCTTAGTCAAGGCTAGTGTGTGTTCGTATTGAGCGGACATTTTCCCGTCTATAGTTCTAGCTGTCCACTTATTGTCGTCCATTTTTATGTTGTACTTTCCAATATTTATCATTGGTTCAATTGTAAAGACCATGCCTTCCATAAGTCTTAAACCTCTACCAGGTCTTCCATAGTGTAATACTTGGGGTTCCTCGTGCATATCTTTTCCTATTCCATGACCAATGAAATCTCTCACAACTGAATATCCTAATGACTCTGCATAGGATTGGATGGCGTGGCCAATATCACCTAGCCTATTTCCAACCTTTACTTGTTCTATCCCCTTGTAAAGGCACTCTTTTGTAACATCAAGTAAATCCTGTTTTTCCTTAGAAATTTCTCCAACTCCATAAGACCAAGCAGAATCAGCAAGATAACCATCTAAATTTACCACCATATCTACCGTTAAGATGTCACCTTCAACTAGCTTTTCATTTCTTGGAAAACCATGACAAATCTCATCGTTGATAGAGGCACATATTGAATAAGGAAAGCCGTTGTATCCCTTTTGTTCTGGATAAGCTCCCCTTTCAGTTATATAGTTTTCTACAAACTGGTCTAGTTCCATGGTAGTTACACCTGGTTTAATAATGTTTCTAAGTTCTCTGTGGACTGATGCTAAAAGCTTTCCTGCCTTATGCATTTTTTCTATTTGTTCATCTGTCTTTAAAATTATCATAAATACTCCTTAATAATATCTTTTAAGTCTGGGTCGTTTTTTGCCCAGTCTGATACTTTGTCATCTTGATTATAGGCTTCTTCAAAATCTTTTAGAGCCAGACCAATTTTGCCTAATTTCCTATAAGAACAAGCTCTATTATAATATAAAATATAGTGTCCATTTTCCTTAATTCCCTCAGTAAGAATCTTTATGGCCTCATCTAATTTATTATCTTCTATATAAATCGCACTCATGTTGAGGTAAATAAACCTAGAATCTGAAAGATTCTTAGCTTTTTCATAATACTCTATAGCTTTTTCATGGTCACCCATCTGCTTATGAACTACACCTAAATTGAAATAAGAAAGATAATAACGATCATTTATAGAAATTGACTTTTCTAAATAACTCTTAGCTTTCTTGTAATCCTTCTGACTTTCATAAATAGAACCAAGGTCATTATAGGCAACATAGTCTTCAGGGTCTAGTTCAATTACTTTTTCCAAATAAGAAATGGACTTAGGATAATTTTCCAAATCACCATAAATTGTAGCTGCATAATAATAGGCTTCCTTGTAGGCTGGGTCTAGTTCAATAGCCTTTTCGTAAGCATCTAAAGAAATATATATGTCATTATTTAAAATTTCGTTGGTAAAGGCTATCCCGTACCAGGCGCCGCTACTTAGTGGGTCTATTTCAATTATCTCATTGTAGACTAAGTTTGCACCTACAAAGTTTTTCACTTCCCCATAAACATCTGCAAGATTAAATAAGACTTCTATTTTTTCTCCATTTTCAAGAAAAAATAAAGCCTCTTTGTATAGGTCTATAGACAAAAGATAGTCCTTATTATGCCTATGTTTTTCAGCTTCTAAAATTAATTTATCTAAATCATTATTGTAATTTTTCATATATAAATAATAACATATTTAAATTTTCTTAGCTATATTATTAAGATGAAAGGCTATTAATAAATTAATATTTGCCCTTACTAGTTTTTTTGATAGAATATAGATAACAAAAATATAAACCTAATATTAGAAAAGAAGGGAACTTTTATGAAAATAGTATTTGGAAAAAACAAGGACAAGGAAGACTTAAGTATACTTACTGAAAAATTAAATCAACATGGCTTAATATGTGGTGCCACAGGTACTGGGAAAACTGTAACCTTAAAGGTTCTAGCAGAAGCCTTTTCAGAATTAGGTATTCCTGTAGTTTTAGCAGACGTAAAAGGAGACCTTAGTAACCTTTCTAAAGCTGGGGTTATGGATAACTTAGAAGATAGAGTTGAAGAGCTGGAAGTAAGTATGGACTTTTCCAGCTTTCCAGTTGAACTTTGGGATGTCTATGGAAAAGAGGGACTTCCACTTAGGGTAAGTCTTTCAGAATTAGGACCACTACTATTGTCACAGATTCTTGGACTAAACGACACCCAAGAAGGAGTCATAAATATAGCTTTTAGAATCGCCGATTCAGAAGGAATGCTCCTATTAGATTTAAAAGACCTTAAATCTATATTAAGATATATTGATGAGAATAAAAAAGAAGTTTCTAAAGAATATGGAAATGTTACTAGCCAAAGCATTTCAGCTATATTAAGAAAAGTCTTACTTTTAGAAGACCAAGGGGGAGACTTTTTCTTTAATGAACCTTCTCTTTCAATTACTGACTTAATAAGAGAAAAAGACAGCAAGGGAATAATTAATATCCTATCTAGTAAAAAGCTAGTAAATAACCCTACAATGTATTCTATTTTCTTACTTTGGCTTTTGTCTGAGTTATATGAAGAATTAGAAGAAGTTGGTAACAGGGAGTTTCCAAAACTAGTATTTTTCTTTGATGAAGCCCACTTATTGTTTAATAACGGTTCAAGGGTCTTGCTAGAAAAAGTTTTACAAGTTGTTAAGTTAATTAGGTCTAAGGGAGTTGGAGTTTTCTTTGTAACCCAAAATCCAATGGATATTCCTGACGAAGTATCTTCCCAATTAGGAACTAAAATTATTCACCAACTAAGAGCCTTTTCTCCAAGGGAAATTAGAACAATCAAGGAAATATCCCAAGGTCTAAGACAAAATGATTCCTTCAACTTAGAAGGTGAAATACAAAACCTAAGAACTGGGGAAGCAATTTTTTCTACCCTAGACGAATCAGGTTCCCCTACTCCAGTAGTTAAGGGGCTTATATATCCACCTAAGTCTTCCTTTGTGCCTTTAACTTTAGATGAATCTAAAGAAATAGTAAATTCTTCTTATTTAAGGGAAAAATATATGGATTCCCTAGATAGAGAATCTGCTTATGAATTACTTGCCAAGAGGTTTGATGAAGAAGCTAGTATAGTAAAGGCAGAAGAACTTAAAAAGATAGAAGAAAAGACTAAATCACCTAGAGACAATATGATTGGAAAGATGATTAGTTCTGCCGTCTATTCCTTTAGTAGACAAGTAGGAAGAGACATAGCAAGAGGCGTTTTAGGTTCAATAAAAAAGACTTTTAGATAGTTAACTCCAAGTAAAAAGGACTTTATGGTTTCCCATAAGGTCCTTATTTTTATAATTAATAGAATTAAGCTTTACCCTCTAATCCAACGTCTACTAATTCTTGAAACTTTTCGTCAATTTTTGGTGTATCCATAGTAAAACTGTTATCTACTACAGTAAAGTCTAAATAACCTAGTCTTGCAACAGGTCCTATTTTTACAATGTCAATTTTGTCGTCTTCTCCTATAAATTCATCAGCTAAATGTATTCCTATAACTTCAGCAATAATACCGGTAAATACATCTCAGCTAATCCCAATATTGTAGCTTTAGCTGCAAGTAATGGTTCAGGAATTCTAAGAGCTAAAGTTATAGGATAGAAAATATATCCCAAATAATCAAATAAAGGGGTATATTCTGCTAGGAGCAAACCAGCCAAGCCTATTGACATTAAGTTGGGAAGATATTCCAAAACTAATTCAAAAGCATCTTTTAGATAATTTAATATATTGATGTGTAGTGGTGGTACTTCATAGCATACTTTAAAATCTTCATCAATAGCACTTTTAATTACATTTCCTTGGCGCGTTTCATCTATATTAGCTGGCATATTGTTATAATAAGTATCATTCATTTTAGACAAAGGCCTTAATCTTGCAGTTATAGCTGTTGTCAAGAATGTAACTACTAAAGCTGATGCAAAGAATGTATTCCACATAGAAGTAAATCCAAGATTATCTGCTACTACTATCATAAATGTTATAGCAACTGCTGAAAATCCAGTAACAATAATCGATGCTTCCCTATCTGTATACTTTCTTTCTTTATAAAGTCCATTAGTTATCATTATCCCCATGGCAGATGACTGTGGCAGTTTATTTTTATTAGCATCGTTATAAATTGTTAGATCTTTAGTTTCTTCAAAATGAATTACCTTGTCTGAGCCAAGATAAAAAGAATAATCTAAAGATTTAAAAGCTTCTTCATATGACTTCCATAAATATTTTGGATTTTGGAATATAGAACCAACACCAATGGTTACAGTATGCTTAGCTTTTAAATTAATATATTCTTTTAACTTAATAGCTAATTTAGTACTATACTTTATGGAATCTTTCTGATTGTCTTTATCTATGTTTAATAGAATTGTAATTTTATCTGTCCCAAATAGAGTGCTTGCTATGGCTTGGATATTATTTTTATCTATAAAATAATTAACAAAATCAAGATACTCTTTTTTTATTTCATATCTATTTTTGTTGTCTAAAAACCTTACTTCTTCCCAAAAATTGTCAATCATCAATACTATGGATAGATTCGGATTTATTTCTAAGTTGTATTTTTCTACTAAGTCTATTAGCATATCAAGGTTCTTCATGTCACCATATATTAAATTATAAATATAAAAAGAAGTGACCATTGATTTAGCCATATTTAAACTTTTGTTCTCAACTTTAGCATCTAGTATTTTGTTGTTATTTTTTGTATTCAGTATTTCTACTACTTTCTCTACATAATTTTCATTTTTAAAATATAGATAATCTACTAGCTGTGCGTTTATAGCTTTTTGAATAGTATCATTTTTATAATGATCTAATATGTAAATAAATTTTGAGTTTCGATTTAAACCTCTTAATTTTTTTAATCTACTCTCATTTCTCATAAAGTTAGAATATATAACTACCGAAAAATCATTTATTTCCATATCACTTGAACCATAATTAATAAAATTTATTCTTGAATCTGCAAGTTTCAAGATAAATTCTTTAACTGTCTTATCTTCAATATCTATATATAGAATATTCACCTTCTCACCTCTAAATTAAAAACGTTTTCATAATTGAATAATATCAAATAGTCATTTATATATACATGTAATTTTTTGCTTTTTTCTTTTATTATTTTATTAATCTTATATTCCCATGATTAGAATTCCATACTTTCAGTATTCTTACACATTGGACAGATGCCCAAAAGCCTTGTTATTTAGACAATAAAAAACTTAGAAGCTTATGTACTTTCATAAGGTCCTAAGTTTTTTGTATAAGTTTTCCTGTCTACCTCCCAAACTATATGTTGTAGGATAATAGAATCTTATATATCAAAAGTATTAAGTTCTCCAGGGTCACTACTAAAGAATATTGTCAATGTTCCCGGTCCTGTATGTGCTGTTATTATACAGCCTAATTCTCTAATATGAACATTTTCTCTTTTTACTCCCAAGTCATTTATAAAAAATTCCTTAGTATCTTCAGCCATTTCTTCCCAATCAGCATGGGCGATTACCACACTTTGATTACTATTAAATGTTCCAGTCTTTGATAGTTTATTAGCCTGTTGTTTTACCTTGTTTAAGAAGGCTTTTTTTCCTCTAGCCTTGTCTATTGAAATAATTTTTCCTTCTTTTCTTTCAATATATAAGATTGGTAATATATTTAATAGGCCACCAATAATTTTTGAAGATTTTGAAAGTCTTCCCCCTCTAAAAAGGTATTCTAAGTCATTAACTGTAAATAGGTGAATTTGGTTTTCTATAATATCATTTAATTTAGTAATAATTTCCTTAATGCCATAACCTTTTTCAGCTAAAATAGCAGCCTTTATTGTAACAATTCCATGACCGTAAGTTGCACTCTTGGAATCTACAATTTCTATTTGGGCATTTGGATATACTTTTAGCAAGTCTTCCTTAGCCCCTAAGGCGTTGTTATAGGTACCTGAAATACCTGACGACAGGGGTAGATAAATAACTTGATAACCTTCCTTAATATATTTTTCTATATTAAAATAAATAAGGGCCCTTGTTACTTGGGATGTTTTAAAATCTTGTCCTTCCTTCATTTTTTCTATAAGTAAATTAGAGTCTATGTCTTGTCCAATAGTATACTCTTTTTCATCTTGCATAATACCAATTGGAAGAACGTCTATCTTGTATTTATCAAGAACTCCCTTTGGTATGTCTGAAGATGAATCTGTAAAAATTTTTATCATAAATTCCTCCAAAGAAAAATAACATATATATTATACATAATTTTTTAGCTTTATAGTTTGCAAATTGTAAAATTAATAAAAATAAACTAACCCTCCACCAAACTTCATAGACTTATAATAGTCAAAAAAGTCTATATCAAATCTCTTTCCCCAAGAAGATACTATTAGTCTGATTTTATTATTCTCTTCATATATTCCAGTAATTACAAGCCAGTGCCAAGAAAAATCAAGGTTTTTTCTAGGGTCTAGATTAAAAGCTGCTACTGGAAGGTCCTTT
Organism: uncultured Clostridia bacterium; assembly: GCA_945916025.1. Taxonomy (GTDB): domain Bacteria; phylum Bacillota; class Clostridia; order Tissierellales; family Peptoniphilaceae; genus Neofamilia. The sequence goes on along the minus strand of CAMEGD010000002.1, from coordinate 12,440 downwards.
AATAGAGCATTAATAATAAAATTATAAGATGAAAGATAATTAAAGTTTTTATTTCGAGAAATTAACTTCTGGTATTTTAAGTCAACCCCTTTTTTATGGGCGTATTCTAAAGTCTTATTTACAAACTTATTAATGCTAATTAGACCTAGAAGCCCTGGACTTATAAAGTCATAAACTTCAAGTTGAAAGTTTTTAAAGTCTTCCCTAGTAAAATCCCCACTATAAAGGTTTTTGTATTTAGGGTCTTTGATAGAAAGATAGGCTAGGATATTTGCTGAAGATACAGGTCCACATCCATTTATAACCTTGCTTTTCCTTCCATGCCATTTTTGTTGACCTCCATAAAAGGTCTTGTCCTCTTCTATTATCTCTAAGAATTTTTTGTCTTTTTCTGAATTTAGCTTATAGTAGCCCATATTTTACCTACTTATCTATGTGGTTTTTATAAAAAAAGATGGCAAGAAAAATAGATCCGCTATATATAAAATTCTTTGTAATTAAAAATACTATTACAGCTACTAAAAAACCTATATACATACTGCCACCAAAACCCACAAATCCTTCTATATATTAATATAACAAGGCCTAGACCTACTTTAAGTTACAACCTTGTTATAAATATTTAACCTATAAGCTCTCTTAATCTTCCAACTACTTTGTAATCTACTTTTTTAAGGTCTTCTACCTTACTAACGTCTAATAACATCATAATTATCTGGAATTTATGCCTTAAGTTTTTTACATAATCTAAGGCTAGATTATAGCCTCCTCTAATCAGGTAGTTTATTATTTCTCCTGAACCTGCACACAAGTTTGCACCTACTACTAAAGATTTAGCAATTTCAGTAGAAGTTCTAATTCCACCACTTGATATTACAAATAAGTCGTCTTTTTTTAGACTCAAAACTTCAAGTAGACTTAAGGCAGATGGAATCCCCCAATCGTATAGTTCACTGGCATCTAGTCCAGGATCTCTAAGGTCTTCAATTTCTACAAAGTTTGAACCACCTTTGCCAGCACAATCTATATACCTAACCCCTAAGTTATAAAGGTCATTTCCTACATCCTTGGATATCCCAGTTCCAACTTCTTTAAGGATAACTGGTATATCAAGTCCATTTACTACACTTTCTATACTTTCTTTCATTTCTGTAAAGTCCCTATCCCCTTCAGGCATAACTAATTCCTGAGCAAGATTTAGGTGAAGCTGAATTGCATTTGAATTTAGCATTTCTACTGCTTCTTTAGCTTCTTCTAAGGTACATAAGGCTCCAAGGTTAGATATTATAAGTCCATCTGGATTCATTTCTCTTACTATTTCAAAGGACTCCCTAGTCTCTTTTTCTTCAAGGGCTACTTTTTGAGAACCTACAGCCATAGGAATGTTTAGTTCATTGGCAATTCTAGCTAGGTCTTTGTTTATTTCATTGGCATAGTCATTTCCACCAGTTACTGCATTAATCATAAATGGAAAGGAAATTCTCTTGCCTAAAAATTCTATAGAAGTATCTACATCTTCAAATTTTTTGTCTGTAATAGACTTATGTCCAATAAAAATTTCATCAAATAAATTTGAACTTTTGTGAGAAGAAAGTAGATAATTTTCTAAGTGCTCTTGTTTTCTAGATTGTCTCATTATTGTCCTTCACTTTCTGTCATTAAATAGTTTCCAAAATACTCTTCTATTAAGGCATCTGCTCCAGGCTCGTATACTTTCCAATAACTAACATCTAAGTCTAAAAATTCTCCTGGCAGTGTTGCAGTTTGAATTAATTCACTGTTTAAGTTTCCAGCCATTTTTATTCCAGAAAATACCATGGAAGTATCCATATTTGTATCTATATATGATGAATAAACATCAAGTAATCTTGGGAGTCTTAAAATATTTCTAGGTGTAAGGGTTTGTTTTATTAATTCTGTTAAGAAGTATTGTTGCATCTTAACCCTATCTATATCTCCATCAGAATAAGACCTATATCTTAAGAATCTTATAGCATCTTGTCCATCAAGTTTTTTAACACCTGGCTCAAAGTTTACTATTAGTTCTTTTCCAGCTGTTGTATCTTCATAGTGCATTTTTTTAGGAATGTCGACTTCAACTCCTCCAATTGCATCTACTATTTTTTCAACAGCTCTATAGTCTACTCTTACATAGTAATCCACATCTAGGCCAGTAAAATCCCTTACTGTTTGTAATAAGAGTTTCATACCGCCATAGGAATGGGCATGGGTTAACTTGTCTAGGCTTCCCCTTACTGGAACTCTAGAGTCTCTAGGCAAGGACATCATCTTTATTGAACCATCGTCAAAGTTTACCTTACAAAGAATCATGGTGTCTGATCTAATTCCAGTTTGGCCATTTTCTCCTACTCTTATGCTTTTTACATCTGCTGTATCAACTCCTACTAAAATAAAAAATATTTCATGTAGGTCTATTTGTTCAATTTCATTTCCTTCTTCAATGTTTTCAACTTGTTCCACTCCAGCTTCTTCTTCTATAGCTTGTGCAACAGTAAAACCACCTTCTAGTTTTGACCAGGCCCATGCATAGGCACTTCCAAAAACTAAAAGAGCAATTAAGAAAGATACTAAAAATCTACTTTTCATTCATTTCTCCTTAAAAAGATCCCTTACCTAAAATTATTTTATCTTTATTAGGTATTGGGAACCCTGTTCTTCATTCTTAAAACCTCATTAATATACAAATAATATCATTTATATACATTCATTACAAATTATTTATGTCCTTAATAACCCAGTACAAAAATAGGGTTGCTCCTGCTAAATCAGCGCATCCACCTGGGCTAATGTTTTCTGAAATAAGCACTTGGTCAGCTTCTAAAATTCCCTTTAAACCTGAAGAATTTGTATATCCTCCTAGGGCCTTGATTTTCCTAGCCTGATCTTTTACAATTTCAAGTCCATCTCTACCTTTTCGTCCAATTATATTAGAATCATCTAAGTTTTCCATTAAATAAATCAGACTTTGGCCTAGGGCAACTTTTTCAGAATATCCCTTGTTTATATTATCTACAAAGGCACCATAGGATTCTTTTATAGAGGGAAATCCACTATAGGCTTCTCCCCTTATACCTAAAATCTTATAGTCTAAAAACTGTCTTTCACCATAAGTTAGATTTTCTTTGTTTTCTACTCCATAAAAGTCATCTAATATGTCTTTAGATATTTCCTTAGACCTTTCTAAAATCCCATCTATAGTTAAGACTTCCTTATTTGCCAGTAAGGACCCAATTGAACTACATAGTATTCCAAAAATAAACACTGCCCCCTTGTGGGTGTTTATTCCCTTAGTTGACTTATACATTTGTTTTTCAGCTTCAATACCAAGGGGTCTTATTTTTTTGAATAAATTGGAATAGTCTTTTTCTTTAAAAATGCAACCCTCTCTAAGGGATAAATAAAAATAATCACTTAAAGACAAGATAGAATCCATAAAAGTATATATGTCCATGTCCTTGTGAGACCCGGAATTGTCCCTATCTACCAAACCTGGCTTTGGACTTAGTAACACTTCATAAATCAGAGCCTTCTGGCCTAGTAGGCTTATTCTTTTAATAATTTCCTCCACCATTTCCTCCAGTCTATATAATAAGTTAAAGGAAAGAAAAATACAATATTTGTTGCCATTTTGTTATATTTTTTTAACTATTTTCTATTATACTATTAAATATAAACAAATGAGGTGAATAAATTTTGAAAAAATTATTATTAATATTAACATTAGTCTTTCTTGTAGGATGTCAAAGTCCAAGTTCTAACACAAAGCCTACAAATGAAAATACTGAAAGTGTTGAGGATGTCCAAGATTTGAAAACTGTAAGTGGAAGTATAAGTTCAACTTATGTAGAAAATGATATTAAGTACGTAGAAGTTTTAAGTGAAAATGAAGTCTTAAAGTTAGATGCTTCTTCCTATGAAGATTTTATGGACCTAAAGAAGGGCCAAAACATTACCTTAACTTATAATGATCAAAATGACATTGTAGAAGTTTCAAATCTTCAAGAGGTAGAAGAAGAAATAGAAGCTGAAGTAACTGAAGAAAATCCAATTGTAAATGTAATATCCCTAAGTGATAAGTACAACTTAGAAGGTTTAAATGAGTACTACAACCTTAGTCTTGAAGGCTTTTCGGAGGATATCTTAAGTGTTTCCATATATATAGATGCTCAAAAGGATGACAATGGCGTATTTATGTATGATGATAACCACAAGTTCGTTCTTTTAGCCAGCTCAAAGGATGGAGACTACCTACTATTTGATCAAAGGGTGCAACTTGGAAAAATTAAGATAAATGTCTTTTTTGAAGATGATATTTTAAAAATAAGCCTTTTAGAAGAAGGGTCGGCCTTTTTAAACTTTAAGATATTTGAATATGACGGTAGTAACTTTAATGAAAGAATTTACTACCAAGGCCAAGGAAATGTAAATATGATTGGTCAAAGCTAAAAACAACCTAGGGACTTATATTCCCTAGGCTTTTTTTATCATTTCATAATTGTAATTATTGAGTTTAGTTTGTAGTTTTCCTTATCTCTTCTAGCTGAATTTAGGCTTAAGTTTTTATATGTGGATTCTCTAGAAACTTCTATATTGTCTTTCTTTATACCATTTTCTACTAAAAGGTCTAAGTTGGCATCTATCATACTTAATAAATACTTGTCTCCTTTTTTCTTAAAAAAGTTATCCCTATTTTTAAAGTTCTTAAAGGCATTGTAGACTTCCTCACCAACCTCGTAATTTTCCATATCTATAGATGGACCAAGATAGGCATAAATATTTTCTTTCATACACCCGTAGTCTTTTTCCATTAGTTCAATTGCCTTTCTGCCTATTTCTTGGACAGTCCCCCTCCAGCCTGAATGTAATGCTGCTTGGACCTTTTTTAGTGGGTCGTATAGGATAATTGGAGTACAATCTGCAAATTTTATTAATAAGGCTATATTTTCCTTGTCAGTTATCAAACCATCTGTATCATGAAATACCCTTCCAAAGATGTATTCCTTTCCAGTATATCCACTACAATACTTTATTACATCTCCATGGACTTGGCCTGCTGAATATATTTCTTCTGGCTTTTCTCCCATGATTTGTAATATTTCTTCTACTTCGTCTTTGATTTTTGAACCTATTAGCTTTGTTCTAATGGTAAATTCTGACCCGCTAATGTAATTGATTAGTCCCTTTTCTTTTAAAAGTTTTGAATACATAATTTACCTCCTCTACTAATAGTATTATATCCTATTTAAAACTTCTTTCTACTACCAAGTTTTACAACTTCAGATCCTTCTTTACAAAGAGGACATTCTTCTGGGTCATAGGATTTTATATCTAGGTCAATGGAAGAATAAATCTTGTGACCAAATAATTCTTCCTTGCCACTTCTATTTACTAAACAGGCAATTCCTACAATTTCAACATTATAGCCTTCTAATGCCTTAATAGCTTCCATAGATGATTTTCCTGTAGTTACTACATCTTCTGTTATTAAAATCTTGCAGTTTTCTTCTATGCTAAATCCCCTTCTAAGGGTCATTATGTCATTTTCTCTTTCTGTAAACATAGAAGGTTTATTTAGTTGTCTGGCCACTTCATAACTTACTATAATTCCACCCATAGCAGGTCCAACTACATAGTCTATGTCTAAGTTTCTTAATTTTTCAACTGCTGGTTTTAAGGCTTCTTCTGCCCTATCTGGATACATTAACACTTTTGCACATTGAACGTAGCCATCGCTGTGTTTTCCTGATGATAACAAAAAGTGTCCTTCTAAGAAGGCTCCACTGTCTTTTAACATTTCTTTTAAATCTTTCATATTTTCTATATTATCCCCCTAATTTCATCTAAGGATTTTATTCCTTGAGATACTATAAAATCTTCCATACCATTAATAATTTCTATCATTACATTTGGATTTACAAAATTTGCTGTACCTACTTGAATAGCTGTTGCCCCTGCCATTATAAATTCTATGGCATCCTTGTAGTTCATTATTCCACCTAATCCAACAACTGGAATCTTAACATTTTTATAAACATCTCTTACCATTCTAAGGGCAATTGGTTTTATACATGGTCCTGACAAACCACCTGTAACATTTTCAAATACAGGTTTTCTCCTATATATATCAATGGCTAAGGCGTTAAAAGTATTCACTAGGGACAAGGCATCTGCCCCTGCCCTTTGGCAATCAACTGCCACATCTACTAAGTTGTTAGCATTTGGACTTAGTTTTACCATTAGCTTTTTAGTGGTAGCCTTTCTTACTTCTGATACAATTAGATAGGCATCTTGACAATTTAGCCCAAAGGCCATGCCCCCTTCTTTTACGTTTGGACAAGATATGTTAAGTTCAATAAAGTCTATTTTGGTATTTTCTAAAAGTTTTGCACCTTGGACATATTCCTCTAGGGTGTTGCCCCCTAAATTTACAAAGACTTCTGTATCAAAGGACTGCATAAAATCTAGGTCTTTTTCCATAAATCCTTTTACTGATGGATTTTGTAGTCCAATACTGTTCATAATTCCTGAATATGTTTCGTGGATTCTTTGACCAGGATTTCCTTCTTTTTTATTTAAAGTTACTCCCTTCGAACAAATTCCTCCAAGCTTATTTATATCTATTAGTTCTGAAAATTCTCTCCCATTTCCAAAGGTTCCTGAAGCTGCAATAACAGGATTTTTTAATATTTTTCCACATAAGTCTGTCTTAAGCATTAAAGTCTACCTCACTTGCAAAAAATACTGGACCATCATGGCAGACCCTTTGTATTCCATGGATAGTATTTATTCCACATCCTAGACACGCACCAAAGCCACACGCCATGTGAGCTTCCATAGATAGTTGTAATTTTTCCCTGTCTAGGTTGTTTGAAAGAGCCTTTAACATTGGGATTGGTCCACAAGCATAAATCATGTCGTATTCCTTTCCAACTTCTTCCATAAGTCCTAGAACATTTCCATGGAAACCTACCATTCCATTGTCTGAAGAAATATATATATTGTCTACTAGTCCCTCAAATTCTTCTGTAAAGAAATCAAACTCTCTAAAACCTGCATACAAGTCAATCTCGCAGTCTAGGTTTCTTGCTAAATATTTCATAGGAGCTATTCCAACGCTTCCACATACTATGGCTACTTTCTTATAATCTCCTAGGATAAATCCATTTCCCCTTGGGCCAAAAACAGATATATCAGAACCTGCCTTTATTTTTGAAAAATTATCAGTTCCCCTTCCCATTACCATATACAAAAAGGTTCCTGTATTTTCACCTACATCTACTAGCCCCAAGGGCCTAGAAAGTATAGGATCATTTTCCCAGTTTCTAAGCATATAAAATTGTCCAGGTATCCCTTGAAAGCATCCTTCTAAAACCATTTTGTAGACATTTTCTCCAATATGGTCATTAGAAAGAACTTTTCTCTTTTCATATTGTTTCATTTAGATAAATATCCTCTTTCATACTTATTACTGCTTGTCTAGCATATTTGCCAATGTTTTTTTCTCCGTCATCATACTTTTTGTAGTTATTAATAATTCCTCTAGAAGAGTTTACTACTCCACCGTTATAGTCATTTAGGTAAGTTCTAATATCTTCTGCCTTACCTCCTTGAGCTCCATAACCTGGAATTAAGAAAAAAGTATTTTTGTATAAGTCTCTTATTTCTTTAGCTTCATCATTGTAAGTTCCACCTGTGACCATCCCTAAAGATGAATAACCACACTTTCCAACAAAGTCTTTTCCCATCTCTTGAAGTTTGTCTCCAATTGTGTAGTATAGCGGTCTTTTCTTATGCTCAAGATATTCTATATCCTTTGCTCCCTTGTTAGAAGTTCTAAGTAAGACAAAAACTCCATGTTCTTTACTTTCTAAATATGGAAGATATGGTTCTATTGAATCAAAACCCATGTAAGGATTTAAGGTTATAAAGTCTGTTCTTAATTCTGATTCAAAGTGGGCCTTGGCATACATTTTTGCAGTATCTGCAATGTCCCCTCTTTTTATATCTCCTATAGTTAGTAGGTCCTTGTCCCTTAGATAATCTAAGGTCTTTACATAGGCCTTTAGACCTTCTAAGCCAAAGGCTTCATAGTAAGCAATTTGTGGTTTGTAAATTGCTACTAAGTCATGGGTGGAATCTATAATTTCCTTGTTGAATTTAAAGATTCCATCACATATTCCTTCTTTTTTTAAAGTATCTGGCAAAATATCAAAATTTGTATCTAGTCCTACACAAACAAAACTATTATTCTTAACTCTTTCATAAAGTTTATCTATAATCATTAAAATCTCCAAATCTTTCCTTTTCTAATTGTAGCTTCCACCCTTCCTTCTAGGACTTGTCCTATAAAAGGAGAGTTTTTACTCTTGGAAGCAAAGTCATCTTTTTTTACTTCCCATTTTGTATCTAAATTTACTATTACTAGGTTGGCTACTTGTTCTTCTTCTATTTTCCCATGGTCAATTTTTAAAATATTACCAGGATTATAACTCATTACCCTTGATAAATCTTCTAAGGTAAGTTTTTTGTTAGAAATTAGGCTAGTATATAGGGCTGAAAAGGCCGTTTCTAGACCAATCATTCCTGGTGAACCCTTTTCCTTGTCTTCCTTTGAGTGAGGAGCGTGGTCTGTAGATATGGCATCTATTGTCCCATCTAATAGCCCTTTTACAAGTTCATCTACATCATTTCCTGTCCTAATTGGAGGATTTACCCTATAATCCATGTCTGAGAAAAATAGGTGATGTGGAGTTGTTTCAGAGGTAATATTTGCTCCTTCTGCTTTTCCCTTTCTGATTAAATCAGTTGAGCCCTTAGTGGACACGTGTGAAAAATGAATGTTGCAACCTGTAATTTTTGATAGATAAATATCCCTTAAGGTTATAATATCTTCTGCAATCCTGTAATCATAAGGAGAAATTTCTGGGTCTTCAGCGTGAACCATTATGCCAACACCCTTTTCCTTTGCTTTTAAACAAGCTTGATACATCATGTGATTTGATAATATCCCCTTGCCATCATCTGAAATAAATTTTAGTCCCTTAATTTCATCAAAGTTTGAAAGTTGTCTTCCTTCTAGTCCCTTAGTTACAGCGTAATTTTGATATAAATCTATAAGGTCTAGGTCCTTGGACTTATTAATTATATAATCGTACGTTTCCCTGTTGTCACAAACTGGCTTAGTATTAGCCATAGCAAAAACATGGGTATAACCCCCTTTTAAGGCTGCCATAGAACCGGTTTCTATATCTTCCTTATAGGTAAGGCCAGGATCTCTAAAATGGGCATGTAAATCTATAAAAGAGGGCATTAGGACTTTGCCCATGCCGTCTATTATAGTATCAGCCCCTTCTAAACTAGGGCCTATTTTTTTTATTCTTTCATTTTCTATAAGGACATCTGAAATTTGTGAGCCCCTATAGTCTGTTATTTGAATGTTTTTAATTAATAAAGTAGTCATTTTACTCAACTTCTAAAAAGTGATCACAATACTCGCACTTATATAGTTTCTTCTTTTCATCTAAAAGCTTAAACTTGTTAGGAATATTTCTTTCACTATTTGTAATACATCTTGGGTTTTTACAAGAAAATATATCCTCAAATTCCTCTGGTAAATTTAGCTCAATTTTTCTAGTAATTTTTTCATCTTCAATAATATTTATAGTTAAGTTTTCATCTAAGATAGAAAGTGCTTGTAAATCTAGGTCTATTTCATTTTCTATTTTTATAAGGTCTTTTCTGCCTAGTTTTTCACTGTCAGCATTTATAATTAGAGCTACTCTACAATCAGCTTCATCAAGTTCGAGTAATTTAAAAATCTTGTAACCCATTCCTGGTTTTATATGGTCAATAACTATTCCTTTTTTTAGACTTGTAATTCTAAGCATTCTTTTCTACCCCCAATAATTTCATAATTAGTGCCATTCTAACAAACATTCCGTACCTAGCTTGGTCAAAGTATTTTGCCCTTGGGTCCTTGTCTACTTCAAGTTCAATTTCATTTACCCTTGGTAGTGGATGTAGAATTATCATATCCTCTTTTGCTGCCTTAAGTTTTTCAGGTGATAGGATATAAGAGTCTTTTAGTCTTACATAATCAGCTTCATTAAAGAATCTTTCCTTTTGAACCCTTGTCATATACAAAACATCAAGTTCAGAAATAACTTCTTCAAGTCTTTCATTTTCAACAAAATTGTCTGCCCCTTCATCAAAAGTCAACTTCATTACATAATTTGGTATCTTTAGTTCTTCAGGTGATATTAAATAAAACTTGTTGTTTTTGTACTTGTTCATAGTCTTTAATAGAGAGTGAACAGTTCTACCAAACTTTAGGTCTCCACATAGTCCAATATTTAGGTTTCCGAAGGTTCCCTTAGTTTCTAAAATTGTTAGTAAATCTGTTAGAGTTTGGGTTGGGTGGTAGTGGCCTCCATCTCCTGCATTAATAATAGGCACGTAAGAATATTGTCTAGCTAATGTTGCTGAGCCTTCTTGAGGATGTCTCATAGCAATAATATCACTATAGCAACCAACAGTTCTTATAGTGTCGATTAGACTTTCTCCCTTTGCTGTAGAAGAAGAACCACTTTCAGAAAATCCAATTATGGATCCTCCTAGTCTTAACATGGCAGCTTCAAAACTCAATCTTGTCCTAGTTGAAGGTTCAAAAAAAAGAGTCCCTAAAAGTTTATTCTTACAAAATGTAGAATAATCATCTGGACTCTTAATAATATCTTGAGCAAGCTCCATTAATTCAAAAATTTCTTCAATAGATAAATCGTCAGGTGTAACTAAATGTCTTCCTTTTAACATTATCTTTTCTCCTTTTCTTTTTAAAAAAATCTTGGATAACGAGAAATTTCTCTAATGGAAATATGTTATCCTTTTTAAACTCACAGGTTTAAATTAAAGGTCTTTTTTTTCATATGCTATCTTACTCTCTAGACTTTATTTTGTCAATAGCTTTTTACCTATTCCATTATAATTTTATTAACTGCAGGTATCTTAAAAATACTTACACCAACCATAGTTATTACTAAAACACTAAAAAATATTGAAAAGAAAGAAGGAATGTAGGGCGCATTGTATACCTTTAATAATAAAAAGGATACAATTATACCTGATACAACAGAAAAAACTAGTGCATTTATCCTTGGACTTTCAATGTGCTTACTAATAGCATAAGTAATCGAACTACATAAAAGACCTACAAGAACATCTAAAGCTCCCAAAGGAGAAAAAATGTTGGCAAGGCCACTTGCAATAATCATAGCAAAGGTATACTTCCTATTAAAAAATGGGATTACAGTTAAAGCTTCCCCAATTCTAAACTGTAGGACACCCCATCCTATTGGATTTGTGTTTATTAGTATGAAAAACAAGGCAATTAAAATAGCCTGTCTTGAAATATCTTTTGAATTCATAATACTCCTTCTAAAAATTTAATTGCCCCTTATCATACCACTTGCCACAAAAAATTTCAAACTAAAAATTAGTCAATGTCGTATATGTCATCTAACCTAATTATAGTCCCTCCCCTAAGTTTTATTTCTTCATTGTATACATCATAAGAGTCAATCCCATCTTCTACACTAGTATAGGTAGAAAAATCTTCCTGATAGTAGGTTATAATAGACTTTTTGGACCTATTTTTAAGAAGGTCCTTTAACTTAATATCAATTAAAAACCTCTTATCTTCACTGATTTCAATCCTTTCAAATTTTAAAATTCCACTTTCCATTATGGCTTCATCGTGACCGCTTAAGGCTGCAAAAGGAGCAAACTGGGCAGCCCTATTTATTATAGACATTTTTTCGTGATTAGATTTCGGCCTTTTTAAGTTTATTATATCCTGGTATAAAAAAGATTTTATCATGACTGATGACCTCCTATCTGCTGGTTTCTTTTCCTTCCTGTAGCTCTTTTTTCAAAATTCGTCCCCTTTAGTATGGCATTTTTTCCATATTTTTCTTTGATTTTTAAAATGGTATTTTGAACTTTCTCTTCATCTGAATAAGTCTTTACCTTGCTGGCAGAAAACATATTGATTTGCTTTGGCTTAGCCTTGTAGTCTTTTTTACTTAAAAGGTTATTAAAGCTAATTGAAATCTTCCTTATTAGAAGGTCTTTGTTACAGACCCTATCATAGGTCCTTAGAACTTCTCTAGTAAGAAGGCTTGTAGATGAAGTATATTCAATTAAAGGACAAGAACCCCTACTGGACTTGGGAACTTTCCTCCCATAAGAATCTAGCTTACTCTCTCCCTTGTAGTTTTTTAAAATATTTTCATCATAAAAGTTCCCCCTGTCATAGGAAATATTTATGGAAATATGATTAGTTAAATAAGACTTTCTAACTAAGTCTAAACTTAGGTTTTCTGCCATTTCAAATATAACAATACGTCCATCTTGAAAGTTGT
>CAMEGD010000001.1 GCA_945916025.1 uncultured Clostridia bacterium | reverse complement strand
TTGTAAGTCTTAAAGCAATGTTTTTATATTTAACATATAAATTATAACACCAGTAACTGAAAGTGTCGAACAATTTAGGTTATTTTTTCAATTCAAAAAAATGACAAGGGATTATCCCTCATCATTTTAAAATTTTAGGTTCTACATTTCGTCTTCAAACATTTTTTCTAAAAAGTCAAAATAAGAAGGTTCTACTGTTACATACCTATCTTTATAGTTAATTGCATAATCATTTTGGTCACTTGCTGTTTCTCCTTCAGGTGCAAAGAAGTTTTTTGCTGTAACATTTTCAGGTATTAGACTAGTAAAGTGTTCTATAATTGCATCTATGTGCTCTGGATCCACATTTTCGCTATTTGCCCAAAAAAGATTTGCTGATACTTGTTGTTGGTATATTATTTTAATTTTATCTTCATAACCTTCCCCATATTCACAACAAAATGCTCCAAAATTAACTCTGTTATTTGCAATTAGTTCAACAGAAGCTGGGTGAGTTCCTGCAAATTGAACTTCTACCAAATCTGTATCAGACATGGTATCAATGTAGTTATACATTAAATAACCATAGAGTAATTTCTTTTGGGATTTATACTTCTATCTTCTAATAAAAGAAATAAGGTATTTTCTGCCTGGTTATAATTTATTTCTTCTAAATATTTTTTTATTAGCTTGTAGTTTTCATCATCTTGTCCATTTAAGATAATTTCATCTTTATTAGTATTAGACTTTCCAAAAATTAGTATAGTCAACATTTCACTAACTGCTTTTATTTGTCTTGATAAATAATCATATTGGTACATTTTATCAACTTTTTATGTATAAAAAAAGAAGGAGTTGCCCCCTTCTTTTAGTATTCTTAGTGTTTTACTTCATAGATATAGTCTAGGATATCTCCAGTTCTAGATTGAGATAGACCAACTATCCTATCAGTCTTTTCAATTTTCTTAGGAACACCCATTACTGATTCAGCGTATTTTTTAAGGTCGTGAATATCAATGATGTCTACTTTAGCAGCCTTGAATTTTTCAATTAAGTCTGTCCTTAGTGGATTTATAGAAATTCCTCTTTCTGTAACTAGAATGTCTACTGTGTTTCCTGGAGTTGTTATTACATCTACTCTGTCCTTAATAAATGGAATTCTAGATGAGAATAACTTAGAAACTATAATAGAAACCTTAGCTCCAAAGGCTGTATCTTGGTGACCACCTGATCCACCCATTAACATACCATGGGATCCAGTAGTTACATTTACATTAAAGTCTGTGTCTATTTCAGTAGCTCCGAGTATTACTATATCAAGGTTGTCTACTACACAGGATACATCTGGGTTACCGTATAGTGAACCACTCATTTTTAGATGGTTTGCATTTTTGCCTATTGATTCAACTGCCTTAAGGTCAAAACATTGAACATCAAATAGGGCCTCAAATAAGCCTTCTTCTAGCATGTCTACTAAATAACCAGTAATACCACCTGATGCAAAGGATCCTACAATTTCGTTTTCCTTCATGTAGTCCCTTAGATAGTCAGCAACTGCTAATGATATTCCACCAGCACCTGTTTGGAAGCTTAGTCCCTTTTGAACAAGTCCTGTTGCTATCATAGCCTTTAGTGTATCTTGAGCAATTTTAAGGCCAACTGGGTCTTTTGTAATCATAGTTGTTCCTGATACAATACCAGTTTTTTCTCCTATAGAATCCACCTTGTATATATAGTCTATATAATCTTCTGTAATATCAGCTGGGAAGTTTGGATATCCAGCAATATAGTCTGTAACTGCAATAGTCTTTTGTCCCTTTACTGCGTCAGACATAGCATAGCCTAATGCTCCACAAGAGTTAGGTCCATTTGTTCCAGAAATATTTCCCTTCATATCACATGATGGTGCTGCTATAAAGGCATAGTTAATTACAACTTCATCTGCAAGAATAGCCCTAGCTCTTCCACCGTGAGATTGCATTATTACTTTACCTTTAAGTTTTCCTTTAGAGATAGCTTCTCCAACTGGACCTGAAATGTAAGAACTTACTACATTAGTAATAGTTCCATCTTCAATAAGTTCAACTATTTCAGCCATACTTGGGAATATTGAACTTGCTACTAAAGTAATGTCCTTTATTCCAGCTTTTTGGATAGCCTTCATAACATGAACTAAGACTCTGTCACCATTTCTTAGGTGATGGTGGAAGGATATGCTGTCTCCATCTTTTATTCCTAGTTCTTTAATTAACTTAGGAAGGTCTTCTCTTATTTTAGAAGGTTTTTTACCTTTTTGAGGATAATCTTCTTTACTTAATAGTTCTATTTCATTTATATCTTTATTTAAGTAAGTCATTATATTCCTCCTTAAAGTATGGTGTAGATCTTAGTAAGTTAACTGCCCTCTTAATAATTGGAGCATCAACCATTTTACCATCTAAAGACCAAGCACCAAGTCCCTTTTCTTTTGCATCAATAGCACCTTCACAAACCCTAACTGCATGTTCTATTTCCTTTTCAGTTGGAGAGAAAATTTTGTTAATAGTTTGAACGTGTCTTGGAGATATAGCAGCCTTTCCTGTCATACCCATTGATTTAGCAAATTCTGTGTCTTTCTTTAATCCTTCAATATCATCTGTATCTGTAAATGGTGTATCAATAGCTTGGATTTCTAAAGCCTTTGATACAGCAACTATTTTTTGTCTTGAATATCTAATTTCTTCAGAAGCTTTAGTTCTTTCTGCACCTAAATCTAGGGTAAGGTCTTCTGCTCCTAGTAGTACTCCAATAATCCTATCTGAAGCACTTAAGATATTTAATGAGTTTTCAACACCCATAGCTGTTTCAATAAGGGCAAATACTCTGTGGTCACAATTGTTTTTTGTTAAAATCTCATCTAAAGTCTTTACTGATTCTACTGAAGCCTTAGGTAGCATTATAGCATCTATTTTAAGATTCATAATCATATTTATATCTTCTTCAAAATATGGAGTATCAGTAGGGTTAACCCTTACTAAGACATCAGTTGGATTTTCAAAGCTTTCTAAATATTCTCTAACTAAAATCCTAGCAGCATCCTTTTCTGATGCACTAACAGCATCTTCAAGGTCAATAATAATTGCATCTGCTCCTAGAATTGATGATGAAAATAACATACCAGGGTTATTTCCAGGCATAAATAGCATAGATTTATACATTATTTGGACCCCCTTAATACAGCTGATTCAACTCTAGCCCTAATTGTAAAATCAAGAGCTCCCTTATCTTCAACTTTTACTTGGGCATTTTCTACTTCCATTTCTGCAAGCTTTTCTTCAATTACTCTTTTAATTTCAGAGCCGTATTGAAGGGAAACTTCACTTGATACATCTATCTTTAGTTCATCTGAAGGTGATATTATAACTAAAATATCATTAGATTCAGCAGAACCAGCCCTAGCTGGCTTGTTTATTTCTCGTTTAGCCAATCTAAATACTCCTTTCGACCTGTTTCATAAAGGTCAACACCCTTAGAATCAACTTCTACAGTACATGGAAAATCTTCTACATAAAGTCTTCTAATTGCTTCTGGTCCTAAATCTTCATAAGCAATTACTTCAGCTTCCTTAACAGATTTAGCAATTAAAGCAGCAGCTCCACCTATTGCAGCAAAGTAAACTGCGCCATTTCTAACAATAGCTTCCTTTACTTCTTTGGATCTTTTGCCCTTACCAATCATGCCTTTTAGACCTAAATCTAATAGTCTAGGTGCATATGGGTCCATTCTATAAGCAGTAGTTGGTCCAGCTGAACCTATAGGTCTACCTTCTTTTGCTGGAGTTGGCCCTACATAATAGATTACTGCTCCATCAACATCAATTGGAAGTTCTTTTCCTTGATCTAATAAGTCTACTAGTCTCTTGTGGGCAGCATCTCTTCCTGTATAGATATATCCACTAATTAGAACATTATCTCCTGCTTTTAAGTCTTTTAAGTCTTCAGCTTTAAATGGAGTTTTAAGTTTAATCATTTCAATCCCCCTTAAAATATAACTTCTTTGTGTCTAGCTGCGTGGCATTGGATATTTACACCAATTGGAAGTCCTGCAATATGAGTTGGATATGTGTCTATCATAACTCTTAAAGCTGTAGTCTTACCACCAAAACCTTGTGGCCCAATACCAAGAGCTGCTATTTTTTCTTCCATTTCTTTTTCTAAATCAGCATAGAAAGGATTTTCGTTATACTCATCTAAAGGTCTCATTAATACTTCTTTAGCTATTCTAGTAACCTTGTCAAAAGTTCCTCCAATACCAACACCAACAATAATTGGTGGACATGGATTAGGACCAGCAAGTTCTACAGTTTCTAGTATAAACTTCTTTACACCTTCTATACCATCAGCTGGTTTTAACATTGCAAGTCTTGACATATTTTCTGAGCCAAAGCCCTTAGCAGCTATTGTAATTTTTAGTTGATCTCCTTCAACTACACTGTAGTTAATAACTGCAGGAGTGTTGTCTTTAGTGTTGATTCTTTCGATTGGATCATTTACTACTGACTTTCTTAAAAATCCATCAGCATAGCCTTGTCTTACACCTTCGTTAATAGCATCTTCAATCCATCCACCTTCAATGTGAACGTCTTGACCCATTTCTACAAATACAACTATCATCCCTGTATCTTGGCAGTATGGTACATGTTCTGTTCTAGCTATTTCACCATTTGCAAGAATTTGATCTAAGATTTCTTGTGATAATTTCCATTCTTCCTTGTCCCTTGCATCTTCAAGGGCCTTTCTTACATCTTCTGGTAAAAAGTATGCTGCTTCAATACACATTCTTCTTACTTCTTCAGTAATTTTGTCAGTATGAACTGTTTTCATGTGTCCCCCCTAGTTTTTATAAAAATATAATTCAGAAAGGCAATAGCCCTCCTGAATTATAAGAAATTTAATATTAAACTTATTATTTTCTGTAATTAACAAGAGCCATAACTCTGTTCATTTCATTGTTTACTATCATTAAGCCTTCGTCTACTCCCATACCTGGTTTAGCAAGTACTTGTTTAGCACCACAAGCCATACCAATGTTAGTTAAAACTTCAGCTGATCTGTTAGTTTCATTACATGTTCCACCGCAATATGCACCTTTGTTGTTTTCTTTACAGAATAAAATAGCTTCAGCAGTATTGTTTACTCCGCCTAAGTCAGGAGTTTTAATTTGAAGCATGTGTCCAGCATTTGCCTTAACGAAGTCTTTTACATCTTCAAATGTATTACACCATTCATCAGCTACTAACTCAACATTGATACCTCTCTTATCAACTTCAGCAGTTAAAGCAGCTAAAGCTTCGATTTGAGCTTCTCTTGAACCAACATCCATAGGTCCTTCAATTCTTAGGTGGTATGGTTTAGCGATTTCTTCAAGTTCAGTTAAATAATCAGCCATTTTCATAGTGTCATTACCAAAAGCTTCTCCGATTGTTCCATATACGTCAATGTGAAGGATTGGTTGGTAATCTTCTTTGGTCTTGTATTGACCAATTCTATCTCTTAACCATGCTACATAGTCTTTTAATTTTTCTCCGTTTTCACCTAATTTTTCTTTTACGTTGTTGAAAAGGCCATGAGGTAAAACATCAGCTGATTTTAAGATCATCTTGTCAGCATTGTCATATCTATCGTCACCAGACTGAGTGAATATTGCTACTCGATTAATTGGGTCAGCTACTTTATATTCTTCATGAATAACTTCTGCCATAGTTACGTGTTTTGCTTTAGCTACTGCGTCTAATATAGCTTGAGTAATACCGTATCTAATAGCTGTATGAAGTCTCTTACCATTTACTTCTAATTTGTCGAATTCTTCAGCTAATTCTTTAAAGCTATCAAGTTCTCTTCCTTCTAGTTTAGGTGCGATTTCTTTTTCAATTACTGGAATGAAATCTGCAGCTAAGAATAATGGATCACGTCCACCTGCTCCTGAATATTGAACTGCTGCGCAGTCTCCATGAGCAACTTGTCCATCTTCAAGAATTAATTGAACTGAAATACTTTCTCCAGCTTGTCTAATGCTTGAGAATCCTTCTGTTTGTGGTTCACCAACATAGAATAATCCATCGTGGCCTGCTCCCATTTTAATAGCTTTTTGGTCATCAAAGTAAAATCCTGTTAATCCTGGTGAACATAATAGTTTTTTAATTTTCATTATTTGTCTCCTCCTGGTCTTCCGACTAATCTTCCTCTACTTACTGCAAATATATCATCAACTACCATTTGGAAGCTAATGTCTCTACCTTCAAATTTAGCTCTTTCTTCAAATTTAGATTTGTTGAAGTCAAGTAATTCTTTAGTAAATGGAATATTACCTGGTTCTAAATATCTAATGAAACCTTGGTTATCCCTTGCTGGTAACATTTTACCCGCATTGGCATCAGATGGTCCAAATGGAATATCGATTACACCGTTTTCGAAAGCTTTAACTGTACCTACTGCCCAGTCTCCCTTTCCAAGTTTAAGTGTTTCATCTAACATACATTTAACTTCTGCTTTTATTATTTCAATTTCTTGTCTTAATTTTTCAGAATCAGCATATCTTTGACCTTCTAATAGGTTTAGTACCATCTTAGTAGCCTTGATACCTGCTGCGTTTGCTTCTTTAGTTGGAATACCAATAGCTTCGTGAGGAGTTTTTACTATTACTTTTGTAGCTCCAGATAAAGCTGCTGCTGTAGCACCAAGAGAAATTAAACCAAATGCCTTTGATTCATCTTCTGGGAATCCACCCATCCATTGGTGGAATACTGTTGTTAATACAACATCTTTGTATCCGTATTCGTTTAAATATTCTTGACATTGCTCTCTTAAAGCGTTGATAGCTGCAACATCTTGTAGTAAGTTACCACATTGGCCATAGCCAACTGTAATAGACTTAACACCTTGTTCAGCTGCAAGTAATGCTTCTAAGATACCTACTGCATTAGAAGTTGAAGGAGGTACTAGAGTTCCTGTTAAAGGACCAAATGGTTCCCTATTGATGTTAACTCCTCTTTCTTCATAAATACCAACTAATCTGTCACAATATTGCCAATCTCTAATTGATTTTTCAACTGTAACTTTTTTAGAATAAGGAATGTTGTAAGAAATAGCTCCACCTTCGTTAGAAGTAAATCCACCAGCATGTCCAACTTCTGCAAGAAGTCTTGAGTCTGGAGTACCATGTCTAAGTTGAAGTGGTAAATCAACTGATTCTAATACTTGTCTACAACCAGTTACACCGTGGTTAACAGCTGGGAATCCGTTTAGAAGTGATCTTCCTGCTTTTTGAGATTCTGCTATTCCCTTTTCACCTTCTTCATATCTATTTTGTCTTGTATAAGCATCTATTGTAGAAGGTAAGAAGTCTGCTCCACCTTCATTTTGTAGATGTTGTAATAATGTAATGTGTTCGCTAATTAGAGCAACTCCTGCTCTTGGTTGAGCTGTAGTTATTCCCGCTTTGTCAGCTTTTTCTAATTTTTTAGCAAAGTTTTTTTCATCTGGAATATTTCTTAAATATTCAGTAGCTTCGTCTAAATCAACGTCTTTTCCTGTAGGCCAAGATGCAAGAACTTCTTCTCTTTCCTTAAAAAAGGCGTCATCGGTCATTTTTGTAAATTTTAAATCCATACTGTAATCTCCTAAATTTCAACTAAATATTTCTTAAGCATTCTAATAGCTTTGTCTTCGTCTATCATGGCTAATAATCCCATAGATGATAAAATATAACTTTTATCTACCATGAATTTTGGACTAGTAGGCCTTAATGAATCAGGTTCATCTGTTGTGTATAGACCTGATTTTAATATTTCTTCAGGTTTTTCATTGTTAATAATAATCCCGCCAGTGCCTATTAAGTACTTGACTTCTGACAAGTCCTTACCTTCTTGGTTGTATAAATTCCCAAGTGGTGAATAAACTACCTTAACTACACCTGCGTGTCTGCCCATTGATAGGTAGGTACAAATCTTTGCCATACCTAGATCAAGTTCCTTGTCTAACTTATCAGTAGCTACAAAATCAGTGTGTTCATAGCGTTTTCTAAACTCTTCTTCCACACTATCATAGTTTTCTACGTCGATGAATTTCTTTACAGTTCTAAGACCAGCGGCCTCATATACTGCAAGGGATGAATACCTCATACCTAGGTCCCCTTCAACTGTTCTCTTAGCAAAAGGTTCTTCAAGGCCTCTAAAAGTAACTCCACCCTTAGTTGGCATACCGTCAGATATTGAGTGAACATCAGTAGTTGCACCACCAATGTCTAAAACAATAAGGTCTCCAATTCCATCTTCTACTTCACTACCTTCAGATAAAACTCTGGCCGCCCTTAATACAGCTGCTGGGGTAGGCATTGCGATTCCTTCAATAAATTCGTGAACCCTTTCCATACCTTTAGCCTTAATAATGTTTTCCATAAAGATATTTCTAATAGTTTCTCTAGCTGGCTCAACATTAATTTGATTAAGGGTTGGCATTACATTTTCAGTTATAACATAATTAATGTTATCTCCTAATGCAGCTTTAACATCATCTACGGCACTTTTGTTACCAGCTACAACAACTGGCACCTTTATTCCATGTTTACTAATCATAGAAGCATTGTGGATAATAGATTCAGTGTTTCCACCATCAGTACCACCAGCTAGTAAAATCATATCTAAATTGGCATTTTTAATTTCTTCTAACTCTGAGTCATTTAACTTAAAGCTATAAGTCTTAATAATTCTTGCCCCTGCTCCTAGAGCAGTTCTCTTAGCAGCTTCAGCTGTAAGCTCTGGAACAAGACCTATTGCTACTACCTTTAGACCACCAGCTGCAGAAGAACAAGCAGTTGTTTTTACTATATTAATATTAGAAAAATCAACCTTCTCCTTTAAGTTGTTCAAGGCATTTTCAAAGCCTATCATAACATCTGTTTCTACAGTAGTGTAAGATTTGTCTGTGCCAATGATTTCTTCATTATCTATGTCAACTAATGTAAGTTTTGTAAATGTACTTCCAAAATCAATAAACAAGTAACAATTCATATTATTCCCCTAAGTCTTCTTTTAAGTCCTTAATTGTAGTTTCAACTGAAGTTCCTGGTCTGTATACTCTGTCAAATCCCATAGCTTTGAATCTTTTTTCTACAGCATCCCAGTCTTGTTTTCCAACTACAATGTTTCCTCCAACATATAGTTTTACATTTTCAAGTCCAGCTTCGTTACATTTTTCTTTCATACCTTTAACATCAAGTTCACCTTGACCATAAAGAGAAGAAACTAAAATAACTTCAGCCTTTGTTTCGATTGCAGCGTTGATAAAGTCTTCTTGAGAAGATAAAACACCGATATTTACTACCTTGTAACCTGCTTCAGTTAAAGTAGCATCTAATATTTTATTACCTACTGCGTGAGCATCAGAGCCTATAACTCCTAATACTAATGTCTTTCCCATAACTACCTCCTAAATAAATTTGAACAATGTTTTTCATAATTCTTAGTTTAACCTAATTATACCACATGAAATTTCTTTTGCAAAAAATCTAGTCTTAATATACATAAGTATAAAAACCACATAGATAAGAATACATGAGAAAAAAATAAAATTATTGTAAAAAAATATTTCAAATTATTTGGATTTTACTAGTGGAGATTATTTTAAGACATTAAGATAATATAACGTTTTCATATGGTTTCCCGTTTTATGAAAAAAGAAATAAAAAATAAAAATGAAATATTTATTTCATAATTTTCTTTTACGAGAATTTAATCAAATTTAATTACTTTAATGTAAATTTTTCATCAAGTTTTCACAATTGAGGTCTTGAGTTTTTTTGTCTTACATTAAAAAACGCCTGAATTCTATGTTAGTTCATAAAATTCAGGCCTCTATCCTACCTAGGTAAGAGATATAAGAATATGCTTAGAATCATTAGAAGAATTGCCCCTAACAAGCCTTGTGAAAAGTCATATTTATTAAAGGTAATCTTTTCTCTACTTGTAAGTCTACCTACTAGGACTCCTAAAAATCCTAAAATCGGAAATACCGTAAAAGCTCCAAGTGTTGATACACCAGTTTCTAAGAATCTATATACAGTCAAAATACTAATAAATATAAAGATGATGATAAAGTATTGGGTATTTGGTCTATCTATCCAAATAAGACCCAAGGTAATGATTACAGATAAAATAAAAATAATATTGTTTATATTATTAAATAAGTCTATCTTCTTTATTGTTTCTTCATTATATACTTCTATAGCATTTACATACATGCCACTTTCATTAAAGCTTTGAGTCTCACTTTTATTTAAGTAGTCCCCATCTGTAAAGTTGTCTACCCTTGCATTAGTTAAAAATACACTAGCTTTAGCAAGCTCCTTGTTATTTTCGTATACCAAGGTCTTCGGAAGATAAGTAATTTTAAACTTGTAATTTTTTACTTCTTCATTTAATGGAACCCTAATTTCTGAAGTAGAAGAAAACTTGTAGTTTTGCAAATTTTTAAATAAGTCTCTATTAGTTAGTTTTTCATTAAATAAGAGATTATTTATTTTTTCGTATTCTCCTTTTAAGGTAGCCTTACTGTGAATTGGGCTTACATTTTCTCCAAAAAAAGCTTGTTCTGCTAATTTACCCATTATTCTCATACTAGATTCTGACCCTGTGTACTCAAACTCTACATCATAGCTAATTAGACTAGAAACTTGACCTGGAGTTTCATATCTTTTAATTTTAAAAGCAGAGATATTCTCAGGTTTGTCAAAATGAATTCCACTAAAGGGAATTTGGACATTTTGATCTGAGTTCCAGAGTATTTCCTTTCCAAGCATTGGACTTAGGGCAAAACCTAAGACAATAGCCATTAGTATTCCATATAATATTATATTTTTAATCTTTTTATTCATCTTTAGTCACCTTAGGTATTTCATTTTTTCTAACATTATTATAGCATAAATAAAAACTTTCTGGACAATAAAAAAGCCCTAGTTGGTCCTAGGGCACTTAATATTTATCTCTTTAATTTACTAGCTGCATCTTCATCAACTATAACTACTAAGTCTTTGTGTAGTTGTAAAATACTTGCTGGAACTTGTGGTGTAATAGGTCCTTGTAATGAATTGTAAATTGCATCTGCCTTTCCTTGACCGTTTGCAAGTAAAAGAATCTTCTTAGCTTGAAGAATGCTCATCATTCCCATTGTTATTGCTTGTTTTGGAACCTCTTCAGCATTTTCGAAAAATCTGGAGTTAGCTTCGATAGTTTCTTCACTTAAGTCAACCTTGTGAGTTTGACCTACGAAATACGGACCTGGTTCATTAAATCCAATATGTCCATTTACCCCAATTCCTAAAACTTGGATGTCAATTCCTCCATGATCAGCAATTTTTTTATCATAATCTCTAGCTGTTGTTTCTACATCTTCTGTAATTCCAGCTGGAATGTTAGTTTTATCTTTATTTACATTTACCTTTCCAAGTAAGTGCTTATTCATAAAATAATTATATGATTGGTCATTTTGTGGATCAAGACCATAGTATTCATCTAAGTTAAATGTTGTTATTTTAGAAAAATCAATTTCTTTATTTTCATACATTTTAACTAATTCTGCATACATTCCTTCAGGAGTACTTCCAGTAGCTAAGCCAAGAACAGAATCTTCCTTTTCTTTCATTTGGTTAGCAATTACTTCAGCTGCTTTCATGCTCATTTCTTCATAACTTCTCACAACTATTAATTTCATTATTTTCCTCCATTTAAATATTGTATTCTAAAAAATACTTTAAAATAATATCATAAATGAATTAAAAAATAAATTATTTTTTACATTAGCACAAAATATATTTTAGTTATTCTCTAACATAATGAGTTCCATTAGTCTGTTTTTTACATCTAATAGGGCTCCATTATATTGGAAGTAATTGGACTTAATAAAGTCTTCTGGAAGGTCCTCTCCTCTTTTACTCTTATAAACTTCTAAAAGGTCTAATACTTCTTGTATGGATGCATCTAAGTCTTCCTTTAGATTCTTTTCTGTATGGTCTTTACTTAGAATTACTGCATCTGTATTAGTTACCTCAACTACTTCTCCAGGTTCTGTAATATCAGCTTCTATCTTAAACCTAGCTTCTATCTCCCTTTCCATCTCTTCTAAAGCATCAATTTCACCATGAACTAGGAAAATCTTTTTAGGTTTGTTTTCAATTTTTTCTACCCACCTAAGGAGCATATTTTTGTCAGCATGGGCAGATAATCCTTGTATTTCTCTTATTTCTGCACTAACCCTTATTTCTTCTCCTAAAATGTTAATCTCCTTTTGGCCTTCTAATAGTCTTCTACCAGTTGAACCTTGAGCTTGATAACCTACAAACAAAACTGTATTTCTAGAATCCCAAAGATTGTGCTTTAGATGGTGTCTAATTCTACCTGCATCTGCCATTCCTGATGCTGAAATAATTACCTTTGGATAATTAGACTTGTTTAAGGCCTTAGATTCGTCTGATGTTTGAACATACCTAATATTTGGAAACCTAAAAGGATTGTCACCACTTAGGATTCTCTCCTTAGTTTCTTCATTAAATAGTTCGGCATTTTTTTCATACATTTCTGTAGCCCTTAAAGCCATTGGAGAATCTATATATATTGGTATTCTCTTATATTCTTCAAAGTCATCCCTATCATAGTACTTATTTAGTTGATAAATTAACTCTTGGGTCCTGCCTACTGCAAAGGCTGGAATAATAACTGATCCCCCTCTGGCTGCAGTATCTTCAATTATTTTTATTAATTCTTCTTCTGCTGATTGGTAAGGTTCGTGAATTCTATTACCGTAAGTCGATTCAAGTATAAGATAGTCTGCACTTTCAATAAATTCTGGTGTGTTTATAATAGCCTTTTCATCCACACCCAAGTCCCCAGAAAATACTATTTTTGTAGTTTCGTTGTTTTCCTTTACCCAAATTTCCACTATAGAAGAACCTATAATATGACCAGCATCTTTAAACCTAATTGTAAAGGTATCATCTATTTCTACATATTGATCATAATAATATTCTTCAAAGTACGTTAGTGCCCTTAAGGCATCATCTACTGTGTAAAGGGGTTTTACAAGGGGCATATTTTTTCTTTGTCTCTTCTTGTTTTCCCATTCAGCTTCTGATTCTTGGATATGGCCACTGTCTTGAAGCATAATCTTGCTAAGTTCTGTTGTAGCCTTTGTAGCAATAATCCTTCCCTTAAAGCCGTCGTTTACAAGTTTTGGAATTCTTCCTGAATGGTCAATATGGGCATGGGACAAGACTAAGTAATCCACATCACTAGGGTTATAAGGAAATTCCTTAAAGTTCATAAGATCTTCTTCCTTACCACCTTGGATAAGTCCACAATCTAACATTAGTATTTTTCCATTTGCTTCGATAAGGTGGTTAGACCCTGTTACCATTCTGGAACCACCATAAAATCTTAGTTTCATATACTTCACCTCTAAAACTTTATACCCAAAAATATATCTTTAACTATCAATAAGCCTACTAAAAAAGCCTACTAAATTAGTAGACTTTAAAATATTTTCTTAGTTTGAAGTTGTAACTGCAGTCCAAATAGCATCGTATTCTTCTAAAATTTCTGCAGAGTTTCTATATACTTCTCCATTTACAAGTTTATCATCACTTGGATAGGCAACTGCAGAGTTTTTAATTTCATCTGGAAGCAATTCTATGGCTTCTGGTATAGGTGATGAAAAACCAACTGAATATTCAGCATTTACTGCTGCGTTTTCTGGGTCGCACATAAAATTAATAAACTTGTGGGCAGCTTCTGGATTTTGAGTTGAAGCTGGAATTACCATAGCATCAAACCAAATATTTGGACCTTCTTCAGGAAGAACATAGGCTAAATCAGGATTTAGTTCCATCATCATTAAGGCATCCCCTGAATACATAAAGCCAATACTTGCATCTCCTGAAACTATTGTGTCCCTACCTTCGTCAGCTTGGTAGGCTAATACTAAAGGCTTTTGTTTTATTAATAGGTTTTTGGCTTCTTCAAGCTGAGCCATGTCTGTAGAGTTCATTGAATAACCAAGGGCCTTTAAGGCAACTGCAATAGAGTCCCTTGAAGAATTATACATTAGAATTTTTCCAGAATAATCTTCATTAAAAAGATCCATCCAGCTAGTTACTGGATTAGTTATATCTTTAGTGTTATATATTATCCCACTAGTTCCCCAAAAATAAGGAACTGAGTACTTGTTATCTGGATCAAATACTGGATTTCTTAAAGTTTCATTTACCTTTTCAAAATTTGGAATCTTACTTAAATCAATTTCGGAAAGTAAATCTTCATCAATCATCCTTTCAATCATATAATCAGAAGGAACAATAATGTCATAAGAATCAATACCTTGTTTTACTTTTATATACATGTCTTCGTTGGAAGAAAAAGTGTCATAGACTACTTCAATGCCAGTCTCTTCTTCAAATTTATCTATAAGGTTTTCATCTATATAATCTCCCCAGTTATAGATATTTAAAACTTCCCCTGAGCCTCCAGTAGATCCACATCCAGTTAGAAGGATAATACATAAAAGACCTACTCCTAATAGTTTTTTGTTCATTTAATTATTTTCTCCTTTGTTTCTTTTGTTAATTACTATTACAAGTAAAAGCATTGTTGCAAACATTAAAGTTGATAGGGCATTTATACTTGGGTTAATGCCTTTTTTAGCCATAGAGTAAATTAGTATTGATAGATTATTAAAGCCATGACCTGTATTAAAGTAAGAAATTATAAAGTCATCAATAGATAGGGTAAAGGCCATTAGGGCCCCTGTTATTATACCTGGCATAATTTGAGGAATAATTACCTTTCTTACAGAATAAAAGGGAGTCGCCCCTAAGTCCATAGCCGCATCTAATAAGTTGTTGTCTAGTTGGTTAAGCTTTGGTAGAACATTTAAAATCACATAGGGTACTGAAAAGACCACATGGGATATTAACATAGTCTGAATACCAAACTTAATGGAAAAGAATTTGAATAAAGCCATTAATCCAACTGCAGTTACAATGTCCGGATTTATTACTGGTATATAGTTTAAGTTTAAAATAGCTTCCCTTCTTGGCCCCCTTAGATAGTGGATTCCAATAGCTGCAAATGTACCTAAAACCGTAGAAATAATAGTTGAAGAAATTGCAACTAAAAGGGTGTTAGTTAGGGCATTCATAATAGCCCTGTCCCTAAATAAAGATTCATACCAAACAAGGGAAAGACCTTCAAAATTCCCCCTTAACCTAGAGGAGTTAAAAGAAAATACAATCAAAACTATAATTGGAAGATATAAAAATAGGTATACAAGGCCTAAATAAAACTTATCAATTGATTTTTTTACCATAAGCCACCTTCACTTTCTCTTGATACTCCCTTCCTAGATGAAATCATCATCCAAATAATCATAAGGGCCATTAGTATAAAGGAAATTGCAGCACCAAAGTGCCAATCTCCAGTAAACCTAAATTGTTGTTCAATAACATTACCTATCATCATAGACTTGTTTCCTCCAAGTAAACTTGGAATTACAAAGGTTGATAAGGCTGGTATAAATACCATAATTATTCCAGAAGAAACTCCTGGTAAGGACAAGGGAAATATTACCTTAATTAGTATTTGTTTTTCGCTTGCTCCTAAGTCCCTAGCTGCCTCAATTAGGCTGTGGTCCATTTTTGAAAGGACTGTATAAATTGGTAAAACCATAAATGGCAAAAAATTGTATAGCATACCAAGTAGGACTGCTGTATTATTGTATATTAAGTCAAAGGGACCAAGTCCAACTAATCCAAAAAATTGGTTTATTAATCCGTTATTTCCAAGGAGGGTAAGCCATGCATAAGTTCTTAATAAAAAGTTCATCCACATTGGAATTACAAATAATAAAATTAGCATACTCTGTCTTTTTTCTGGTAACCTTGAAATAATAAAGGCTGCTGGGTAGCCAATAATAAAGCACAAAAATGTAGATATCAAGGACAGAACTATTGAATCAAATAGTATCTTTAAATAAGAGGCATCAATAAACCTAACAAAGTTATCTAAAGAAAAAGAAAAGGTTGAAAAATCTACCATTTCTCCCTTAGTAAAGGCCATTATTGTTATTAATATTCCTGGGAGTACCACAAATAGTATTAGCCAGAACAAGTATGGAATAGAATATTTTTTCATTTAAGTTTCCTCATTATGTGAATGTTCTCAGGAATTACCCTAATTCCAACTTCATCCCCAACATTTTTTGAAATTGTAGATTGAGCTAACCACCTAAAGGAATCTCCACTAATTACCATTTCATAGTGGACCCCCTTAAAAACAGAAGACTCAACCCTCCCCCTAAGTTGTCCCTTTTCAGGTGGATCTATTTCAACATCCTCAGGTCTAACAACTACATCTACGTTTTCATTTTTAGAAAAGCCCTTATCTACACACACAAAGTCCACACCTAGAATATCTACTAAAAAATCTTCCTTCATAATTCCATCTTGAATATTAGATTCTCCAATAAAATCAGCAACAAAGGAATTCTTTGGCTCATTATATATGTCTATTGGTTTTCCAATTTGTTGGATAATACCATTGTTTAAAACTACTATAGTATCACTCATAGTCAAGGCCTCTTCTTGGTCATGGGTTACATATACAAAGGTGATACCTACCCTCTCTTGAATAGCCTTTAGTTCAACTTGCATGTCTTTTCTTAATTTTAAATCTAAGGCTCCTAAAGGTTCATCTAATAATAAAACCTTTGGCCTATTTACAAGGGCCCTTGCTATGGCAATCCTCTGTTGTTGACCACCACTTAGGGAGGATATTTTTCTATTCTCATAACCCTCTAGGCCTACAAGCTTTAACATTTCCCTTCTTCTCGTCTCAATTTCTTTTTTGTCGATTTTTTTAATATTTAGACCAAAGTCTATATTTTCTCCTACTGTTAAGTGTGGGAAAAGGGCATACTTTTGAAATACTGTATTAATTTCCCTTTTATAAGGTTCTAGGTTTGTAATGTCCTGACCTTCAAATTCAACTACCCCTTCATCAGAGGATTCAAATCCACCAATAATTCTTAGGGTTGTAGTCTTTCCACATCCACTTGGACCTAATAAAGTCAAAAATTCATTTTCATAAATTTTTAGGTTTAAGTCCTTTAGAACATCGTTGTCTCCATAGGACTTACTAATATTTTTTAGGTTAATAATAATTTTCTTTTCCAATTTCAACTCCTTAAAAACTTGGCGGACTAGTAACCCAGACTACCTTTAATATTTTATTGCCCTTATTTTTTAATATATGGGTTTTGTTACCCTTAAAATAAAAACTCTCTCCCTTTTTTACTTTGAAGGTTTTCCCACCATACAAAAGCTCTAAATCTCCATCTAATACATAACCAAACTCTTCCCCATCAAAGGGACTAATTTTCTCAGACATGCCACCCTTTTCAATTTCAATTAGTAAGGGCTCCATGTGATTTTTTTGAGAGTTTGGAACTAGCCAGTTAATTACATATTTTTTATCAGAATCAGTATACTCTGAAAAGTCTTCATCCTTAAATACAATTTTTTCTTCACTATCTTCAAAAAACTCAGAAGGCTTTATACCCAGGGAGTTTAATATGTCAATAAATGAATTAATTGAAGGAGATGCAAGGTTATTTTCTACTTGGGATATAAAACCCTTTGTTAGCTCAGATCTCTGGGCTAATTCATCCTGGGTTAGTCCCTGGGAAATTCTGATTTCCTTTATTTTTTCGCCAAAGTTCATCTTTATTCAATCCATTCTATTAAATATTTTGTTTATTATCACTAAACTATTTTATCAAATAAGGGACCCTTGTCAATATATAAAAACAAAAAAAATAGATAAATTTTTTCAAATCTATCTACTTTCTATTCCTATTAAAATCTATCTTAATTATTTTCCCCTTATCCTTGTCTATTTCAAAATATTCCCTTAAAAATTCTCCAAAAAGACTTAACCTATAATGAGGATAGTCGTTTAAAAAACCCTTGTCCAAGGCTCCTATATTTTGTAAAAGCTCTAAGATTTTATTTCCCTCTTTGGTATTTTCAAAGTTTACAAAGGTCCTATCTATTATTCCATTTTTGGTCTTTTCTAAAAGTAAATTATAGTCTATATTTTTCTTTCCTATATAATAACTCAATGTTTCTTTTCTAAAAATTCCAGTAATCAAGTTTCCAATAAAATCAACTGGATTGTTTAATAAGAAAAAGCTATACCTGTTTGAAGGAAATATAGATCCATTAGGTCCAATAAGTCCTAAGGAATTACCTAAAATTATAGCTACTGCTAATTCTATTAGACTCTTTATTTTTGGGTCTACTTCCTCCTCTTTTGCTAATTCTGGAAAATGGGTTTTTATATATGACCTTAGGGAAGAAGCTGTAATTCTCTTTGTTTTCTTAGTTAGCTTAATATCATTATTTGATAGCAAGGTATCTACAAAAAAGCCTAAAGAGCCAATTTCCACAATGCTTTCCCCACTATGTCCAATAAAATCATCTAAGTCCATGAGTAATTCCATAGAGGTTAGTGGATTGTGTTTTAGGATTTCACTTTTAATAGTAAAAATATTATTGTAGGAATTAACTATACTATCCAAGGTCTTCTTTATTTCTTTATTTTCATCTTCCTGTCTTAAGATAAAATCTATTATCTCTAAGAAACTTTCTAGTTCTCCTTCTTGAATAAAATTTCCTTGTGATGCTTCAAATAGCAAAAATTCATAATAATCCACATTAAATATGCCGACATTTTTACCCTTTAAGAAGCTAAATTTGGCTATATTTCCAAGATGCCTAAAAAAGGTATATAGGATTTCAGGAGAATATTTTAAATTTAAAGAATCCCTATACTTATTTAGTACAGAGTCTACACTCTCTATATAAAAAGTCATAAGCCTGTTTACAACAACATGTTCAAAGTATATGTCTAATACATTCTCAACATAATATTCAGAGAAAACTTCTATGACTCTATCTGCCTCATCCTCTTTTAAAATTTCAAAATCTTTGTGTATGAAATCAGTAGAGCCATCTAAATAGGTAAAGGCAAAAATCACATCCCTTTCCTGGCAACTGAATTCTCCATCTACCTTGTATCTAACTACAAAATCATTAGATAGACTTGCTAGGGATAAATATTCCTTAGAAATGTCTTGAACTTCAAAAAAGTCAAACCTACTTAGAAATAAAAATGCACCTTCTAAGTCATCGTCTTTTAAATTCTTTTCTTCTAGATTATTAACAATGTCCTCAATAGCTAAATTTTTCCCTATTGGAAGTTGGAGCATTAGCCTTTCTCTAT
The DNA here is from genome assembly GCA_945916025.1 of uncultured Clostridia bacterium. GTDB lineage: Bacteria > Bacillota > Clostridia > Tissierellales > Peptoniphilaceae > Neofamilia. The sequence continues at coordinate 25,120 of CAMEGD010000001.1, read as the reverse complement.
CATTTAAAAGGTTCAGCTTGTTTAGGTGGATTCCATATTCTCCAAATAAAATATTATTTATTTCATCTAGGTTATCTTTTAGAAATTCTAATAAGTCCCCTATATTTATAACTATATTTTTCATTTTCACCTCATTTATAATTATATACTATACTCCATAAACTTATAATAATAAAGAATTATATAAGATATTAATCTCTTTTATATTAAGACTTAATATTTAGGGTAAAATATATTTAACATAGTAAAGCTCACAAAAAAGTTGTTGTATTACTTAGAGTTTTATTAAGTTTATTATGTAAGTAGGAGGACGAAGTTATGTTAATAAACTACACAGGAAAAAACATCCAAGTTACTGATGAAATGAGAGGACTTGTAGAGGGACAACTTTCTAAATTAGACAAGTTTTTTGATAAGGAAGTAAGGTGTAATGTAACCTTATCTAAATTTAAAAACGACCTAGTTGTAGAAATAAATATTAATGTTCCAGGATCATTTATTAGGGCTGAGGAAAATGACCCAGACCTAAGAACAGCCTTAGATAGGGCAATTGATGTTTTGACTAGACAAGTTAGAAGGCATAAGGGAAAATTACAAAAAAGATTTAAGGGAAATAAGTCAATTAAGTTAGAAAATATACCAGACTTTGACTATACTGGCCTTAATATTACAGAAGAAGATGATAAAATTATTAAAACTAAAACATTTTCAACTAGACCAATGGATGAAGATGAGGCTATTTTACAATTAGAGCTAATTGGACATAACTTTTACGCATTTACCAATTCAGCAACAAATAAGGTTAATGTTTTATATAAAAGAAAAAATGGTGGTTACGGCTTACTAACACCTGAAGATTAAGGTGATAGCTAATAACTAAATATAAGACTTTGTAGCTATAAATATTGTTAGCACAATAAAACAGGTAGTAGCTTGATTTCTACTACCTGTTCTTTTATGTATTATAGGTCTGTTAGGTCTAAAGATATAAGTATGGCATTTTCTACTTCTGACATTCTCCTCTTGTCAAATTTGCCAATTCTATCTTTAAGCCTTTGCTTGTCTATGGTTCTAATTTGTTCTAATAAGACAACTGACTCCTTAGGAAGACCATATTTTTCACTTGCATTTATTTTTACGTGGGTCGGTAACTTGGTCTTGTTCATCCTAGACGTTATTGGGGCTACAATAATAGTAGGAGAATACTTGTTTCCCACATCATTTTGTATTACAAGAACTGGACGTATGCCGCCCTGCTCCGACCCTAATACTGGACTTAGATTTGCATAAAACAAATCCCCTCTGTTTACTAACATATCATTTACTACCTTTCTTCTAACGATTTAAATACTTTGTCTAAACAATCTATAATATCTCTGGCAAGCATTGAGGACTTAGACTTTTCATCCATAGCCACTTGTCCAGCTAAAGAGTGAATATTTGCCCCTAGTAAGGCTGCATCAAAGATGTCATAACCTTGGGAGATTAAAGAAGTTATTATTCCAGCTAAGACATCTCCTGATCCAGCAGTTGCCATTCCAGAGTTTTCCTTATCAATAAAATACACATTTTCCCCATCAGTAATCATTGTCTTAGAATCTTTAAGAACTAAAATAACCTTATAGGTCTTTGCAAAGTTCTTCGCTAGGTTATAAAGCCTTTTTCCAGGTGGTATAAATTCCTTTGTAAGCCTAGAAAATTCTAAAACATGGGGAGTTAATACTACCCTTGCCTTTTTTACTAATAGTTTTGACAAGTCTTCAGCTAGGATGTTAATTCCATCGGCATCAATTACTAAGTAAATGTCCTCTTCTAAAAGATCACTTAGTAGTTGTCTTTTATGCCTAGAAATTCCAAGTCCACATCCAAATAGGACCCCGTCCATAGTTTTTAAATCTCTTAGGGGGTTAGAATCTCTAACAATTACTTCAGTATGTTTAATAGAAAGGGGTAACAAGATATCATCTTCTTCAAAAACGTAATGATATGTAAGTCCACAACCACTTTTCAGGGCTGCTAAAGAAGCTAAATATCCAGATCCAACCATTCCTTTAGAACTGGCTATTATCATGGATTTTCCAAAGTCTCCCTTGTGAAACTTGTCCTTTCTCTTTTTAAATAAATCTCTAATGGAATCTTCAATTTCTAATTTGTCATTTGTATAAGAAGAAACAGTTACAACGTAGTCTCCGTCATGACTAGCAGAAAGGTCAAATTTAATATCTCCAACCACTCCACTTGGTCTTCCTAAGGAATCATGACTAATTGTGATGTCCTTAAACTTTAAGTCCTTTCCAAAACCAGTCCCTAAAGACTTAGAAATAGCCTCTTTGAATGAAAACATGGAAGCAATAGTTTCTCCCTTAAAATTTTTCTTCTCTATGTATGAAATTTCACTTTCATTAAAAACCTTATTTAAGAAATTTTCCTTGTGTTTACTATAGACATCTCCTATTCGGTTTATCCTAAGTAAGTCTATACCCAAATTATTCCTTGTCAAAATCATCACCTTTTTTTATTATACTACAATAATTATGTTTATGTCATAGATATGTTGAAAAAATAAAAGATAAGTTAAGGATGTTTATAATTTTATTTAGATTATGATATAATAAAAAGAGTTAGAATATCCTATTTTACTAATGGGATTATTCTTATTTTATCCAAGGAGGTATTTATGAAGTATTCAAATTTTATCAATGAAAACAATAAGACTTCACGTTTGGGTTTTGGCCTAATGAGACTACCTATAATAGAAAATGATGACAGTCTAATAGACTATAAAGCTTCTAGAAAACTTATTGAAAAGGCCTTAGAATTAGGGATTAACTACTTTGATACAGCCTATGTTTATCACCAAAGACAAAGCGAAATCTTTACAGGTGAGGTCTTTGATGAAGAAACTAGAAAAAATATATATTTAGCAACAAAACTTCCCCTTTGGAAAATAGAAAAAGATGGGGACTTTGAATATCTATTAGATACAGAATTAAAAAAATTACAAACAGACTATATAGACTTTTATCTTCTACATGCATTAAACAAAGAAAGATTTGAAATGATTGAAAAACAAAACATTTACAAGTCAATGGTAAAGGCAAAAGAAGAAGGAAAAGTAAGATACATAGGATTTTCATTTCATGATGACCTAGAGCTATTTAAGAAGATTGTTGACTCTTACGACTTTGACTTTTGTCAAATTCAACTAAACTACTTAGACGAAAATTACCAAGCAGGTTTAGAAGGACTTAGGTATGCAAAGGAAAAAGGCCTTGGCCTTGTAGTTATGGAACCTTTAAGGGGTGGCCAACTAGCAAATCTTCCAAAGTCAATAACAGACAATTTAGGTGGTAAGACTCCAGCTTCCCTAGCATTTAAGTATCTTCTAGATAATGAAGGATTAGATGTAATCTTAAGTGGTATGAATAATATAGCGCAACTTGAAGAAAATGCTAAGACCTTCTCAAGTATGGAAGCAAATTCACTAAATAGTGAAGACAAGGAAAAAATAGATTATCTAAAGGCTGAAATATCAAATAGATTAAAGGTAGATTGTACAAGGTGTAATTATTGTATGCCTTGCCCAGAAGGGGTTACAATTCCTGGAATATTCCAAATTTATAACAACAAATATATCTTTGAACAAGACCAAAAGGCTAAAGAGTCTTATGAAAAATTAATAAAGGACAAGGCAGATCAAAGTAGCTGCATTGAATGTGGCCTTTGCGAATCTAAATGTCCTCAACATTTAATTATTATTTCAGACTTAAAGGATGCTAACAAGGACTTATTAGGTGAATCAAATGAATAGAAAAAAACTTTTATTATTATTTTTAATATCAGGCCTTTTATTAGGCTGCAAAGATAAAACTAAAACTGAAAAAGACAGTTCCTTAATTAATTCTAATGAAGTCCAAGTAGAGGAACAGGTTGAAAATACACCTCCTTTAGAAGAAGGAACAGAAGTAACTGAAGGACAAGTAGAAGATAATTCTCAAGGGGAAATAGATGAGAATTTAGAGGAAGAAGTAGTAGAAGAAGTTCCAGAAGAAGAAGAAGAAGAAATAGAAGAACTTTCCTTTGAAGAAAACTTAGATTTCCTTATAGATGAATCAGACTATATATCCCACATAAAAATGAGCCAAACAGGATCAACTGGTAAGGAAATTACAGTAATAGAAGACCTTAAGGGGTCCTTAAAATCTATTGTAATTCCTGAAATTAGTGGACTTGAGCCTAATAAGGACTATTTGGTATTTTTAGTTGATTCCTTAGATGGAGATATAGTAAAAACTAAGGAAGATTCTCTAATCCTACTTGAAAATGATAATGATGAAACATTAACCTATGTAAAAGACAAAACTGTAAAGGAAGTTGATGAAGAAAATAAATAAACTAGGAGGAAATATTGGCATATAAAACAAAAACTTATTCAAATTTTTATTTATGGAAGAGATTTCTTCCCTACTTTTCAAAATATAAGGGGCTAGTTTTCTTAGACCTTTTTTGTGCAGGACTAACTACCTTGAATGAACTGGCCTTGCCTATGATTTTAAGGTTTTTAACTAGCCAAGCATCTACAGATTTAGAAACCTTGACAATGGACATTATTATAGGTCTTTCACTTGCCTATGGGTTTTTAAAGGTTGTTGATGTAATAGCCTACTACTATATGAACAATGTAGGCCACGTAACAGGAGCAAGAATTGAGTCAGACATGAGAAGAGATATTTTTGGTCATCTTCAACAAATGAGCACTTCCTTTTATAATCAAAACAAGGTTGGAAAGCTTATGGCTAGGATTACAAATGACCTTTTTGATGTAACTGAATTTGCCCACCACTGTCCAGAAGAATTCTTTATAGGTGGAATTAAGTTAATAATATCCTTTGCAATATTAATCAGACTAAACGTTCCTTTAACTTTAATACTATTTACAATTATTCCAATAATGATAATTGCAACCTCTAAGAAAAACCACAAGGTTAGGTCAATGATGAGTAAGCAAAGGTCCCATATAGGAGAACTAAACTCCAGTATTGAAGACTCCCTACTTGGAATGAATGTAGTAAAGAGCTTTACAAATGAATCTTACGAAATAGACAAGTTTGAAGATGACAATATGGAATTTTTGGATATTAAGAAGGGAACATATAAAAACCTTTCTTCCTTCCATGCAATATCCAGATCCTTCGATGCCCTAATGTATATTTGTATCTTATTCTTTGGAGGCCTCTTCCTCTTAAACGGAAGCCTACTACCTAGTGACTTAGTTGCCTTTGTCCTTTATGCAAATGTACTAACTGCAACTATTAGAAGAATTGTAGAATTTTCAGAACAATTCCACAAGGGTATGAGTGGTATAGAAAAGTTTGTAGAAATAATGGATACTGGAATTGAAATTTTTGATGATGAAGATGCAATTAACCTTAATGATGTTGAAGGAAATGTCTCTTTAGAAAATGTATCCTTTAGATACTATGAAGATGAAGACCTTGTCCTTGATAACTTGTCCTTAGATATAAAGAAGGGTGAAAAATTAGCAATAGTTGGACCATCAGGATCTGGTAAAACTACTATAATAAACCTAATACCAAGGTTTTATGATGTAAGCTCAGGTGCTATAAAAGTTGATGGTATAGACATTAGAAAAATCAAACTAGAATCCCTAAGGGGAAATATAGGAATAGTCCAACAGGACGTCTACCTATTTAATGATACAGTCTTAGAAAATATCAGGTATGGAAAACCAGATGCTACAGAAGAAGAAGTATACCAAGCAGCAAGACTTGCAGGAGCAGATGAGTTTATTGAGGCCCTACCTCTTAAGTACAACACCTACGTTGGAGAAAGAGGAGTTAGACTATCAGGTGGCCAAAAACAAAGGGTAAGTATTGCCAGGGTATTTTTAAAGAACCCTCCAATCCTAATTCTAGACGAAGCTACATCAGCCCTAGATAATAAGAGCGAAAGACTAGTTCAAAAGTCCCTAGAAGAGCTTTCTAAGGGCAGAACTACAATAACCATAGCCCATAGACTATCAACTATAATAAACGCTGATAAGATAATAGTTCTCACTGATCAAGGAATAATAGAAGAAGGAACCCATGAGGATCTTTTAAAGAAAAAAGGAATGTATTACAACCTTTATACTCAAGGACTTAAATCCTTTGATGAAATCAAAATAGTAAGTTAAAATATTAAACCTCCTAATTGGAAAATAAATTCAACCAATAGGAGGTTTTTTAGATAATAAATCATATATTATTGAAGACTTTTTTTATTTTTGTCAAAAGTATAAGAACTCATTATGGTTTAAGTATTGTATTTTTCTATTTTACTTATCTTTTTTATTATTTTTTTATTTTTCAAATTAAGCTAGACAGTTCTTCAAAATAATGAAGTACTCTCTCTGAATTTAGGGTTTTTGTCATAATTCCTCCTTTATAGAGTGTTATTTTCTACTATCTTCAATACTACTTCTAAGGCTTTTTTCATAATATCATAGGATAAAATTTCAAACCTTCCATGGTAATTATATCCACCTGTAAATAAGTTTGGTGTTGGTAGACCCATATAAGAAAGTTTAGCTCCGTCAGTGCCACCTCTTATAGGTTTTATAATAGGTTCAACTCCAACTTCTTCCATAGATTTCTTAGCAAGGTCTATTATTTCCATATGAGGCTTAATTTTTTCTTTCATATTGTAGTAAGAATCTTCAATATCAATTTCTATTAGATTGCCATATTTTTTGTTTAAGAAGTCTACAATTTCCTTTATTAGGGTTTTTTTATCTTCAAATTTTCCCCTTGAATGGTCCCTAATAATATAAGTCATTTCTGTATAATCAACTAGACCCTTTATCTCATCTAATAGATAAAAACCTTCGTAACCTTGGGTATGTTCTGGCCTTTGAGCTACTGGTAATAATGAGTTTAGTTCCATAGCAATTAATAGGGAGTTAATCATAATGTCTTTTGCAGAACCTGGATGAACATTTTTCCCTTGGATTTTAATGTTTACTGTGGCACCATTGAAGTTTTCATATTCTAATTCTCCAATAGGTCCTCCATCTAAGGTATATGCAAAGTCTGCTCCAAAGCTTTCTACATTAAATAAGTCTGCCCCTCTTCCTATTTCTTCATCTGGAGTAAAGGCTACCTTAATGTCTCCATGTTTTATCCTTGGATTTTCTACTAATTCTTTTAGGGTTGACATAATAATTGCTATTCCAGCTTTGTCATCTCCACCTAAAAGGGTAGTTCCATCTGTAGTAACAAGTGTATGGCCCTTTAGGCCTTCTAAAAATGGAAATTCCTTAGTAGTTAGACTGTACTTGTCATTCAAGACAATGTCTCCACCAGGATAGTTTTCTACAATTTGAGGATTTGTACATTTGCCATCCAAATCTGGAGCAGTATCCATGTGGGCAATTAATCCTATAGTTTTAGCATCTGTTATATTTCCCTTTAAAGAACCATATACATATCCATGTTCATCTTGGTAGGCATCACTTATTCCCATTTCTTTAAGTTCCTCTACTAGTAATTTTCCAAGCTCTACTTGTCCTTGGGATGAAGGGCAACTTTCATTGTCTTCATCACTTTTTGTATCAATACTAATATATTTTAAAAATCTTTCTAACATTTTGTCCATAATTTCCTCCTATTAAAATACAGTTTGAACTCCTAGCATAACTAGGGCAAAGACACCTATAATAGCCATTAATGGCAGTATGAATTTTAGCCATTTGTCATAGTGGATACATCTACCTTTTCTGAGGTAGCTAAAATAAGTCCAGTTGGTGTTATAAATGACATCCAACCTTGTCCATAGTTATAAGCTGAAACAACTACGTCCCTACCTACATTTACTGCATCAGCTAAAGGTGCAACTATTGGCATTGATAAAGTTGCAAGTCCTGAAGAAGATGGAATAAATATTCCAAGTATAGAGAATAAAAGCATTTGTACAGATGAGAATAAGACTCCATTCATATTACCTATTATATTTGAAGTATAGAATAATATTGTATCTGAAATCATTCCTTGGTCCATAATAAGGTTTATACCCCTAGCTACCCCAATAATTAGGGCTACACTTACTAAGTCAGCTGCTCCATCTAAGAAAGTATTTACAGCCTTCTTTTCTCCTAAGTTAGAAAGGACAATATTAATAATTCCAACTCCTAAGAATAGGGCTGACATTTCTTCAAACCACCAACCTTGAAATGGAACACCCCAAATCATAATCGGAAATGCTAAAACTAACAGGGCTAACATTCCAATTCTTCTAGCATCAAATGGAAGAACATTGTCTGGGTCATAGTCTTTTAAAAATCTTTCCTTTATTCTAGGTATATCTTCAGCAACTAATGATTTTGATGGGTCTTTTTTTTACTTTTCGTGCATACCTATAAATATAAATTAAAGTAATTATTTGGGCAACTATTAAAGTTCTCTAGTGGAATAGTTACTCCCAAGGCATCAAGCTCTTCTTGAGTAGCATCAAGAGTTGAAATTTCTCCACCATAACTTTCTACTATAAAGCTATTAGCTTCCCCATCATAACTTAACCTATCATAAGTATCTGCTGGTACTACAAAAGTTAAAAAGGCTGCAATAACTAATACTATAAATAATACCATAAAGGCTTAAGGGAAAGATGATTTTTTCTTTTCCTTAACCTTTTTCTCTCTATTTTCCATTGTTTCTTTCCCCCTAAATTTTTTAACATTAATAGTATAGTCTTAATAAATAAAATTTTCTATAAAAATGACAATATAATGTCATGTTTTCATTAAGATTTCACCTTGGTAAAGTATATGTGTAATTAGGTAAAATACTTAATTTATAGTAAAATTTACGAGTTATAGAAGATAAAAAAGAGAAAAATACGTCAGTAATTGATAATTGTTTAACTTATTTTCAAAGATAAGAATCTCACCCTTTCCACCATGTTTACGAATCAGGTGAGGTAACCCCATAACCTTATTTTTACACAAAAAAGAAACCATCTAAATTAATGAGGGTGTCAAATTGTTCTAGTCTATATAAACTTGGTCGCATCCATCTACTTCTTCTAAGTTTAAGACTACTTGTTCATCTCTAGAAGTTGGGATGTTTTTTCCTACATAGTCTGGTCTTATTGGAAATTCCCTGTGGCCTCTATCTACTAAGGCTGCAAGTTGGACCATTGAAGGCCTACCTAGTTCTACTATAGCATCTAGAGCCGCCCTTGTAGTTCTTCCGGTATAAACTACATCGTCTACTATAATTACATTTTTTTCGTCTACTGAAATTTCTGGGAGATTAATTTCTTCTACTCTTTCTTCTAAGGACTTTAGGTCATCTCTAAAATTTCTTACATCTAGTCTATATACTGGAATTTTTATATTTTCAATTTCACTTATTCTATTTGAAAGTCTAGTTGCAAGTTCATAACCCCTAGTTACAATTCCTAGAAATACAATATTGTCATACCTTTCGTTTCTTTCTAAAATTTCATGGGATATTCTAGTAACTACTCTTTTTATTTCCTGATCATTTAAGATTACTTTCATTTTCAATCCTCCTAAGTATTTCCAAAAAGTATTCTGGAAGGTCTGTTCTTATTTTTATTTCCTCTTTTGTCCTTGGGTGGGTAAACTTTAAATAGTAACAATGAAGTAGCTGACTATCTAGAGAAAACTCATTTTTATTTCCATAGAATAAGTCTCCGACAACAGGGTGGCCAAGGGATTCTAAATGAACCCTTATTTGATGGGTCCTCCCTGTAAATAATTCCACATCTAAAAGGCTATAGGATTCAAAGACTTTTAATGGACTAATTTTCGTTACTGCTTTCTTGCCATTTTTAAAGTTTATTCCAAACTTTATCCTATCCCTTTCATTTCTCCCTATTGGCTTGTCGATTAAAACTGATCCATTTACCTGTCCATGAACAAGGGCATAATACCTTCTCTTAACCTGTCTCTTTGAAAAAGCTTCTACCAAAGTTTCGTAAGTAAAGTCATTTTTTGCTACAACTAATAGGCCACTTGTATCCTTGTCTAGTCTGTGCACAATTCCTGGTCTATTGGAGTCCATATTCCCTAATTTCTCATATCTAAATAATAGGCCATTTACTAAGGTATCTTGCTGGTCATTGTTAGCTGGGTGGATTATCAAGTCTTTTTGCTTATTTATGACTAATAAATCTTCATCTTCATATACTATATCCAGGTCCATTTCCTTTGGGATTAGTTTTATTTGTTCTTCTATGTAAGAAAAGACGATTTCATCAAAAAGGTCCACCTTATAACTTGATTTAATCGTCTTGTTATTTACAAAAACTTCCTTACTTTCTATTAGGTTCTTTATTTGACTTCTAGAAAGGTCTGTGTTTTCAGCTAAATACTTGTCTATTCTCTTGTCTTTTTCATTAGATACTAGCTTGTACTTCATTTAGACCTCTTTTGTTCTAAAAATAAAATATATATCATAAGCATAAAGGCTCCCACTACTATAAAGGAGTCAGCTAAGTTAAATACTGCAAAATTATACCTATTAAAAAACCTTACACTTATAAAGTCTACAACAAATCCAAGTCTCATCCTGTCAATAAAGTTTCCAATAGTACCACCTAATATTAAGGAAAGGGATACTAAAAGCCACATTGGTAGGGTGTTATAGTGGTTAAATAATACGTAAAGCAAGATGAGTACACTTACTACAGTAATAACTACGAAAAACCACTTTTTGTTTTGAAGAATTCCAAAGGCTGCCCCTCTATTTTCTACATAAGTAAAGGTAAGCAGATTTTCTATTACAATTATAGGACTTGAACCCTTAAGGTTTTGCAAAACTAAAAATTTTGTAATTTGATCTATGAAAACACAAGATATTGTGATAATTAACGCTAACATATTTTCTCCATCTTTTATTTTGGAAAGAAAAGGACTAATTTAATCCTCTCTTTTTTTGTTAATCCTTCTGATGACTTTATATGAAACCTACCCTTCCCCCTTACAGAAATTAAGTCTCCAATCTTTAGATCCTTGTGGGCCTTTGTTTCATAGGAGTAGTTAACCTTCACAAGGTTTGAGGAAATATATTTTTGAGCATCTGATCTTGATAAATTTAAGGCCTCGCTTATTATTGAATCAAGTCTCATACTTGGAGCTATTATAAATTTCTCATCTCCATCTACAATGATTTGACCAAGGTCCTCCCCTGGAATAAGTTTTACCTTAACATTTTCTCTTTTTACTTTATTTAAGTTATATATAATAAAATTTGAGATGTCCTTATTTATGGCAACTTTTATGGAGTTCTCAAAAAATCCTATATCTCCAATAATGTCCCTTACAAGTCCAAGACCTAGTAAGCTGCCTAAAACATCTCTGTGTTCAATATTATTAATATTTCCTTTTATTTCTAGTCCTACAACCTTTGAGTCAGAATTTTTTTCATAAAAATAATACCAACTATAAATAGATATTATCTTTCTTTCTGCATTTTCAAAGCCCCCATCTATATGATAGCCTATTTCTCGAAACCTGTTTAAAATTGACTCTGCTAGTCTAATAAGGTTTGGTTCTAAAAAGTCAGTGTAACTAATTGTATGTCGGTTTATGGTGATTTCAATTAAGTCAAGTACCCTCTTCATTTGGATTTTTTCTTTTTCATCTTGAATGTGAAGAAGGTACTCTTCTTTATTTATTTTCATATATTACCAGGGAAATACGCCCTTTTCTTGTAATTCAGCCTTTAAGCCTTCAATTTCAATGTTTGATGGAGCTAAAATAAAGATATCCTTGTTAACCTTTTGAATTTTACCATCAATTGCATATAAAGACCCATTTACAAAATCAAAGATTTGTCTCTTTACGTTTAGTTCAAGTTGTTCAAAGTTAAGTACTACAGCTTTTCTAAGCCTTAAATCATCTACAACTAAAGGAGCTTCGTCATAGCTTAGTGGTTCATGAATACAAATCTTCATTTGTACGTTACTTGAGCTAGTTCCCATAGGTCTTGAAGGTTTAGTCCTAGTAGTTCTTTCTTGTGATACAGCTTGTGAAACTTCATCCCTTTGTGGTTGTGAGTCAGCTACCTTAATAGCTACTTGTTCAGACTCGTAAATGTCATCTCCATCTTCATATTCATCGCCGAATCCAAAGAAATTTTTTAATTTTTCCATACTTCCTCCTAATAGTTTCTTTTTCCATAAATGCCTGAACCAACTCTTACAATGTTTGCCCCTTCTTCTATGGCAATTTCAAAATCGCCTGACATTCCCATTGATAGATAGTCCATCTTTATTTTTTCATTGTTGTATTTTTCTTTTATTTCAGTAAAGGCCTCTTTTAATCTTCTAAATATATCCCTAAGTTCTTCTTCGTCAGCATCAAATGGTGCCATGGTCATTAAGCCTCTAATTCTAATGTTATCTAGTTCTAAAATATTATACACGAACTGGTCTAAATCTTCAAGATAGACCCCAGATTTACTTTCTTCTTTAGATACATTTACTTGAATTAAGATGTCTTGAATATGGTCAATATTTTTGGATCTTTTGTCAACTTCCCTAGCCAGTCTTTCAGAGTCTACTGAATGGATAAGTTCGACCTTTCCTACAATATCCTTTACCTTGTTTCTTTGTAAGGACCCAATAAAGTGATAGTCTAGTTTGTCCCCATAATGGTCTATCCTTTCAAGTAAGTCTTGGACCTTGTTTTCTCCAATTTTTCTTACTCCCCAGTCTATGGACTCATCAATTCTTCCGTAGTCAATAGTCTTTGAAACTGCTAGTAATAATACATCGTCAGTTCTATTTGAACGTTTTTTAGCTTCTTCAATTTTTGCTGTTATTTCATTTAAATTATCTTTTACACTCATTTTATCTAATAATCTGTCCTTCCTCTATATCCCTTGGATCTTTTATTATTTGATCAAACACTGTAATCGTCCTAACTTCTTTATTATTCTTACCCTTAATATAGCCCTTTGAGTCTCCTCTTTCAACAATTGTTTCTTCGCCCCTTTGGCTAATAATTTTTATTGGCCTAAATCGTACAATCCCATTCAGCTCTAGAAGATACAAACCTGAGGTGTTGTTAGACTCAACTATAGAACTAGTTGGTACCAAATAAGAATCTGACCTGTCCTTTATAATACTTACATCGACTTGTCTATCTAGACCAACTTCAGAAAGCTTTTCCTTTAATAATACTACAATTACTCCCGTTTTATCAGTCTTGTTAATCTCTACAATTTCTCCACTTAGACTAGTGTCGGAATTAATAAGTAAGTCCACCTTGTCCTCTTTTCTTAGGGACCTAATCTTTGAAATATCATCTACTGGTATAGCCATATAGTAAGAAAAGTTGTCAACTATCTTATAGAGAGGCTCACCTGTCTCTACTTGGTTAGTTTGACCTTTGTAAGTTATATTACTATTTTCTTTAATAAAGTCATAGGTCATTTCTGGTATCTTTTCTACTGTAAAGACTTCCTCTAGGTTGTCAATTTTGTAAGATACTATGCCAGAATTTTCTGACTTATAAACTATATTGTTAGTAGCTATTTCTCTACTTAGCTCATCTCTTCTATCTTCTAACTCTTGGTTAGACAGATTAATTAAGGATGATATTTCAGAAATATCCACATTCTTTTTTGTATTTAATTCTAAGGTTTCTATGGACTCTAAGACTCCAGGCATTTCTTCCTTTATAAGGGAGTCTTGAATTGTACTTATTAGATTAATTTCCTTGTCACTAATTTCAAATTCTTGGTTACTTGGATTAAGGTTTTGGTTTTTATGTTCTATGGCAGATTGAACCTTTAAAAGTTCATCCTTAAGGTCACTTACATCAGACATAAGGTTTAGATTTGCTATTACATAGTCTTTGGAAACCCTTTCTCCATCTCTGACGCTATAGTCCACAACTCCCTTTCCCTGGGAGGTATAGGTTTTTTCATCTAAAATTAAATATCCCTTAGTATCTATTTTATCTATATAATCGTATTTTACAGGCTTTACAGTTTCTATATTAGTTGCCTTTGACCTGCTAAAATATCCTGCAAAGACAAGTATTAATACAAGTACTAAAAAAACCAACCTAAGCCTTTTTCTGTTTCTTATCAGTCTTTTTTTAGGACTCAAGTCCACCAACTCCTAAATTATTCCTTCTAATTCGTGCTTTTTCTCCCTAGACATAAGTTTTTCTGCCATGTCCTTTACATTAGCTCCCTTATAAATCACTTCATAAAGGGCATCTACAATTGGCATTTCAACATCAAACTTGTCGCTAAGTTCCTTGGCAGCTTTAGTTGTCTTTATACCTTCAACTACCATTTCTACTTCTTCAACTGCCTCTTCGACACTTTTTCCCCGACCAATCAAGACACCACACTTTCTATTTCTAGAGTGTTCACTGGTACAAGTTACAATTATATCTCCAACTCCTGCAAGGCCTAAAGTCGTACTTGGAAGGCCTCCCATGGCTATTACTAATCTAGAAAGTTCTGAAAGCCCCCTAGTCATTAGGGCAGCTTTAGAGTTATCTCCATAGCCTAAGCCTACTAAAATACCGTTTGCAAGAGCTATAATGTTTTTTAAGGCTCCAGATAGTTCAACTCCAATAAGGTCATCATTTGTATAAACCCTAAATGTATTTGACATAAATAAGTTTTGAACTTCATTAGCAGCATCTAAATCACTAGAAGCTGCTACTATTGTAGATGGATAGTCTATGGCTACCTCTTCTGCATGGGTTGGTCCAGATAGGGCTACGAATTTATTATCAGGTAGGTATTCAGCTACAATTTGGGAAATTCTCTTTAAAGAATCTACTTCAATTCCCTTTGCAACATTTATAATTATAGTATCTTTTTCTACCTTGTCCTTAATTTCTTCAAGAATACTCCTTACTGAATTAGTTGGTACAGCAAGAATTAAAAATTCTGATCCTCTTATGGACTCATTTAAATCCCAAGTGTAGTTTAAATTACTTGGTAATTTTACATTTGGCAGATACTTTTTATTAATTCCTGTTTTACTAAGGTCTTCTACCTGGTCTTTATTTCTAATGTATTGATAAACATCATGATCTTTTAAGGCTAATTCCCTAGCTAGGGCTGTTCCCCAACTTCCGCCCCCTATAACTCCAATTTTTTTCATTTCTTTACCCCAAATTTACTTTCAGTTTTATTTAATATTCTCTTAATGTTTTCCTTGTGCCTAATAATATTTAGGACACTTATTATTATAAAAACAACTACGTGACTTGATAGCCCTTGGGTTGCATACATGTAAATCCCTGTTAAAAACAAGAAGATAAATCCTGTTACACTGGCTGCTGATACCATCTTAGTAATAAATAGGACTATTAAGCCTGGAATAGCACAAAATAGTAAAACCTTAGGGGCTATATATGCACAAACCCCAATAGATGTGGCTACTCCCTTCCCCCCCTTAAATCCTAGATAAAATGGAAAGTTGTGGCCTAAAATCCCCATCATACCAGAGTAAGGAGCAAATTCAGGACCTACAAACTTGTTTCCTAAGAAAGCTCCTAAGGCTGCCTTAAATACATCAAATATCAAAGTAACTAAGGCTACCTTTCCACCCATGGTCCTATAGGCATTTGTAGTCCCAGGGTTTCCACTTCCCTTAGTCCTAATATCAAAGCCGTATATATATTTTCCTATTAGATAGGCTGGAGATACACTCCCGATTAAATAAGAGGCTAATAATATAATACCCTTTAGGATTATGTCCTTGTCCATTATTCACTTCTCTCCCTAACAATCATGTGAATTGGCGTTCCTTGGAAACCAAAGTTATTTCTAATTGAGTTTTCCAAATATCTAATATATGAAAAATGTATTAGGTCCTTGTCATTTACAAAAATTACAAAGGTAGGCGGTCTTACTGAAACCTGGGAGGCATAATAAATTTTCCCTTGTCTTCCCTTGTCTGACCTAGGTTGGTTCATTAAAACTGCATTATTAATAATATCGTTTAGAACTCCAGTTTGGATTCTTAAGTTATAGTTTTCATTTACACCGTCTATCATATTTAATAAATTATCAAGTCTTTGGCCAGTTTGGGCAGATATGAAAATTATAGGCGCATAGTAACAAAAACCTAGCTCTTCTCTAATTTCTTTTTCAAACTTCCTGGTAGTTGTATTGTCCTTTTCTATAAGGTCCCACTTATTAACTGCTATAATCAAGGCCTTTCCAGCATCATGAGCATAACCTATAATCTTAGAGTCTTGCTCAGAAATACCTTCTGTTGCATCAATTAAGGCTACACAAACATCTGACCTATCTATGGAAGCTAAGGTCCTTACAACTGAATACCTTTCTACTTCTTCGTTTATCTTCTTTCTCTTTCTAAGGCCAGCTGTATCTATAAACAGGTACTTAGAATCTCCCTTGTCTAATTTAGAGTCAATGGAATCCCTAGTGGTACCTGGAATGTTAGTAACTATAGACCTGTTTTCTCCAATTAGCTTATTTACAGTTGAACTCTTTCCAACATTAGGTTTACCTATAAAGGCAACCTTAATCCTGTCTTCATCGTCATCTTCATCTTCAACTTGGTCTAGATCTTCTATAACCTTATCTAGTAAGTCTCCAATTCCAATGGAGTTTTCTGCAGATATCATAAAGGGATCTCCAAATCCTAGTTCATAGTAATCAAATTGAGTATCTAAGACTCCCTTTGTATCAGCCTTGTTTACCGCTAAGATAACATCCTTTCCAGACCTATGAAGCATCTTTGAGATATCCAAGTCAGTTTGGGTAAGGCCACTAACTCCATCAACTAAAAATATTATTACATTTGCATGGTCTATAGCTATTTCCACCTGACTGGTAATATTAGTCATAAACTCGTCTATTTCCTTTGGATCAACTCCACCAGTATCTATCATGGTAAAGTCTTTTCCAAGCCACTCAGCCTTAGCATAAATTCTGTCCCTGGTTACCCCAGGAGTATCTTGGGTAATTGCTATTCTCTTACCAACAATTTTATTAAACAAAGTAGACTTTCCAACATTTGGTCTACCTACTATTGCTACAATCCTACTCATTTTACCTCCTTAGAAAGGGTATCTAAAAAGTCTTTTCCACTGACCCTTGTAACATAAACCCTTCTATTAGTTTGATTTTCTAATTCATCTAAAGTAACATCATCTAGAAAATAATCTGTATCAGCCCTAAGCATTACATCGGGAATCATTATATTCTTGTAATCAGTATCTTTAATTTTTTTTATAATATCTCCACCTGTCACTAAACCTGCAACTGTAATTGACCTGCCGAAAAAGTCATTTTCTATAGGCCTTACATTTAGTTTCATATTTGGAAACTTTTTTAAAACCCTGTCTTTTATTTCCACCATAAAGTCCTTAGCAAGGGTACCAGTAACTAGGGTCACTTCTTTTTCTAAGTCTGAGATCCCTAATTTTTCTAACTCTTCATTTATTTCTTCAGAAAAATTCCTTACTAATCCTACCCCATTTTCAATTTGAGGATAACCTTCGTATTCTTCATCAGATGGAAGGTCTCTATTTGCTAAAATATAAAATTCATCACTTAAAAATACAAACCTAGTATTTTCTGTCTCTAAAAAGTGTTCTTGGAGTTTGTGAATCTGGTCTATAATTTCATTACTAGATTTTTCATTAAAGGCTTCTAGCTGTGGAAGACCTTGTCTGTGTTTAGTTAGTCCAACAGGCACTATGGCTAGGGACTTTACAGAATTTTTAAGTTCTGATAAGTCCATTATAGTTTTGTTAAGTTCTTCCTTGTCATTTATATTAGGTATACATACTATCTGACAGTTCACTTCAATGTGGTGTTCATCAAATCTCTTTAAAATATCTAAGACTTTACCAGCATTAATATTTCTTAGCATCTTCTTTCTAAGTTGTGGATTTGTAGTATGGACAGATACATTAATAGGAGAAATCTTATATTTAATAATTCTGTCAATATCCTCTTCTTTCATATTAGTTAAAGTGATAAAATTCCCCTGCAAAAAGCTCAACCTACTGTCATCATCCTTAAAGTAAAGGGTTTCCCTTAAGTTTTTTGGAAGCTGATCAATAAAGCAAAAAATACAGGCATTTGAACACCTTTTTGCCTCATCTATTAAAGGATTTGAAAATTCTATCCCCAAGTCCTCATAAGGGTCTTTTTCAATTTCAAAGGATATTAGTTCTCCATTTAGCTTTTTTATATTTAGTTCTATATATTCTTCGGTAATTATATATTTATAATCAATTATGTCCTTTATCTCTTGGCCATTTATAGATAAAATCTCATCTCCAACTTCTAGTCCAAGGTCATATGCTATAGAATCTTTAATTACCTTTTCAATTATATTTTTGTTTGTATTTAGACATATTTCCATAGGTTAATTATAACAGAAATATAAGTACATATCACGAAAGTTATATAAAAGTTTCTCTTTAAAATTCAAGTTGCCAAAGAGTATAGATATGTTATTATATTTATAAGGAGTTTTATGGAAAAGGTAATACAAAATCGAGATGAAGCTATAAGGCTACTAAATCTAGCAGCCAAGGTAGGTTCCATGCTACTTGAAAATGGAGCAGAAGTTTATAGAGTTGAAGATACAGTAGAAAGAATCTGTAATTCATGGAAGGGATTAGAAGAGGTAGAAGTTTTTGCAATGACTACTTCTGTTTTTGTTCACATAAAATTCCAAGATGAACCTATGACTACCTTTATTAGAGAAAAGACCCCATCCTTAAGACTAAACAAAATTGACATGCTTAATAGGTTTTCTAGAAACTTTACAGATAACCTAGTTCCTTTACTAGAAGGTGAAAGGCTCCTTGCTGAAATAGAAGGAGTTAAGAACTACACCATATTTAAAAAATCAGTAGCAGCAGGTTTTACAGCTGCCTTCTTTTCTATTATGTTTGGTGGGTCTCTAATAGATTTTATTGTAGCTGGACTTATTGGCTTTATTGTATTTTATATACTTGGACTGCCTCAAATGGCAGTTTTTCCAATTTTTATTACCGACTTACTATCAGGCTTTTTATCAGCAGGTCTTGCTGCCATATTTATGCTTCTAAACCTGGGAAACAATATAGACATGGTAATTATCGGAGCCCTTATGCCCTATGTACCTGGAATAGGTATAACTAGTGCAATTAGGGATATTTTAGCTGGAGATTACATAAGTGGTGTAGTCATGGTTACAAAGGCAATTTTTACAGCAATCGCTATAGCCTTTGGAGTAGGTATTGTCTTATTTGTATACTTTGGAGGTTAAGATGGACTATATATTTCATTTTATTTGTGCCTTTATAGCCACAATAGCATTTTCTACAATTTTACAAACTCCAAAAAGAGCCCTTAAGTACAATGGTACAATCGGAGCCTTTGGCTGGATTATTTATAGGTATTTGATTTTGACCTATAGTCACACCCTACTTGCAGCTATGATCAGTTCAATTTTTATTGGAATTTTATCGGCCATTATAGCAATAAGTATAAAGATGCCAACTATAACCTTGTCCCTCCCTTGTCTAATTCCTATAGTGCCAGGGGCAGGAATGTATTATACAATGTATTATTTGATCTTAAGTGACACAGGTCAGTTTACTAGTAAGGCCTTAGAAACTACATTAATAGCCCTTTCCCTAGCAACAGGCGTTTTTGTATCTGCTAATTTCGTCAATATAATTAACAGGGCAATTAGAAATAGAAAAAATACAAGTAACATAAAAAAGTCACCTTGACCTTTTACAAATTAAGTAAAGTCTAAGGTGACTATTTTTTATAATTTTTTTACCATATAGTTTATATTTTCTGACTTAACATTAGATTTCTTATCAACTAATCTAACAATTAGGCCTCCTATAGCCATAGAAACAAGTCCAATTAACAAGGATAAAATCTCGTAATTTGCAATATCTCTACCTACTAAATATGAGTGGCCAAGTCCAAATCCCACTATTAAAAACAATAGGGGAACTCCGTAAAGAAGTAACATAAACTTTAGGACTCTTCCTGTGTCAGCTTGGATTTCCACAAAGTCCCCAGGTTTTGCATCTAAGGTATTTACAACCTTAATAACTTGGGGAGGTTGGGCACAAGCAGCTGAACAAGAAGCACAGTTTGTACCACATGATGAGACCTTCCTAACTTCTAGGTTAGCCATCCCATCCATGGTCTCTACTACTCTACCAACTCTATCCATTATTTCTCCCTTCTAACTTCTATGTGAACTTCACTTAATTGTTCACTATCAAGCTCAATTGGAGCTCCTGTTAAAATATCAGTAGCCGATTGAGTCTTTGGAAAAGCTATAACGTCTTTGATATTATTTGTACCCGCAAAGAGCATTACTAATCTATCTAGACCATAGGCAATTCCTCCATGAGGTGGAACACCATATTTAAAGGATTCAAGTAAGAAACCAAATTTATCCTCTTGGGACTTTTCATCTATACCAAGGGCATTAAACATCCTCTTTTGTAGGGAATTGTTGTTAATTCTAATAGAACCTCCGCCCATTTCATCTCCATTAATAACTATGTCATAAGCCTTAGCCCTAGCCTTTTCAGGAGCACTTTCTAACATGTCTATGTCTTCATCCCTTGGGCTTGTAAATGGATGGTGTTTAGCAACATACCTATTTTCTTCTTCATCGTATTCAAATAGAGGAAAATCAGTTATCCATAAAACATCATAGGTGTCGTGACTTCTTAGACCAAACTTGTCTCCTAGGTGGTTTCTTAAGTTTCCTAGGGAGTCATAAACTACATCATTTTTATCAGCAACAAAAACTAATAGGTCATTTTCTTTAGCCTTAGTTACTTCCTTAATGTTTTTTACTTCTTCTTCACTTAAGAATTTTAAGATTGGAGATTGGATACCATCTGGATTAAACTTCATCCAAGCAAGTCCCTTAGCTCCATATGTCTTTACAAAGGCTTCTAACTTGTCAATATCTTTTCTAGAAAATTCATTAGCCTTTCCTTCCACATTAAGGGCCCTTACAGATCCACCATTTTCTATGGCACCTGAAAATACCTTAAAGGAAGAATCTTTTAAAGCTTGGCTTAAGTCTATAAGCTCATATCCAAACCTTGTATCTGGCTTGTCAATTCCATACCTATCCATAGCTTCTTGATATGGAAGTCTCTTTAAAGGAAGTTCTAAGTCAATTCCCTTAATTTCCTTAAATAGTCTCTTAAGAAGGCCTTCGTTCATCCTTAAAACATCTTCAACATCAACAAAACTCATTTCAATATCCACTTGAGTAAACTCTGGTTGTCTATTAGCCCTTAAGTCTTCGTCCCTAAAGCACTTAGCAATTTGGAAGTACCTGTCATAACCAGAAACCATAAGCATTTGCTTGTAAAGCTGTGGAGACTGTGGAAGAGCATAGAACTTTCCTTCATTAACCCTTGATGGAACTAGGTAGTCCCTTGCTCCTTCAGGTGTTGGTTTCCCTAAAATTGGAGTTTCAATTTCTACAAACCTATTTTCAGACAAATAGTCCCTAAATACCTTGTAAATTTTTGCTCTAGTTAGTAGGTTCTTTTGCATTTCAGGTTTTCTTAAGTCTAGTGTCCTGTATTTTAATCTCATAGTTTCAGAAACATTGTCTCCATCTTTAACGTAAATTGGAGGAACTTCTGATTCATCTAATATTAATAAATCACTAGCTAAAACTTCTATTTTTCCAGTTGGAATCTCTTCATTAATAGAAGATCTCATTCTAACCTTGCCCTTAGCAGCGATTACAAATTCTGATCTTAACTTTTCTGCCTTTTCAAAGGCTTCTTCATTAGTTTCTTCATCAAATACTATTTGAGAAAGTCCACTAATATCTCTAACATCTACAAATATAATTGACCCAAAGGACCTTGCCCCTTGAACCCAACCCATTAATACTACTTCTTGTCCAATGTTTTCTTCCCTTAGTTCACCAGCATAGTGGGTTCTTCTAAGTTGTCCCATTCTTTCTGCCATAATTTCCTCCTAAATAAAAATCTGTATAAAAAAATCGCCCTCCAAGGGACGAATTATTCGCGGTGCCACCCTAATTGGCTACTTATAGTAGCCCAGCTTATAAAACCTTACGCGGTTTTAAACGTTTAGCTCCAAGATGTCTTCAGCTAGATCTTTTACAAGTTTTCACCATCCACTTGTTCTCTAAAAAAAGATTAGTAACCTACTCCTTCTTTTCAATGCTCCCTTTATTTTATATTAAGAAGAAAGCTTTGTCAATTTAATGTATCAATTTGAACTTAAAAAGAAAGAAATAGGACAGATTTCTCTGTCCCTAATTTTTAACCCTAAAAGGCTCTACCCTCTAAGACTTTTAGAACTTCTTCTTTTTCTTTTTCATCTACATTTTCTGTAAGTTTTTCTAAAACTATTCTTCCACCATGGTCCATACCTTGACATCCGGCTAATAATAGAAGGTCGTTTTTTTCTACTTTCCCAAGGACCTGATAACAGGATTCATCTAGTCTATCAAGGTGGACAACTTCAATATCATTGTCCTTCATAACCTTATTAAAGGCTTCCTTTTCCTCTAAAAAGACCACATCTTTTTTAGTTACTGTCTCTACACTTGATGTAGAGTAAATTTTATTTATACCAAGTCTTTTTAGCCACTTGGCAGTTTCTTCAGCAGACTCCCTATTTAAGTTTTCACCCCTATTACCCCTAATGGCATAGAGAATATAAAACTTATTAAAGTCCATTTTTTCTATAGTTTCCATAGTTACTGCTATGTTTTTTGAATTTGCAAAGTGGTCATCTATAATCTTGTAGTCCTTGTCGTAGATTACTTGGAACCTTCTTTCAACTCCCTTAAAGTCTTTTAAGGATTTTCTTATGGACACTACTGGAATTTTTCTTACTAGACCTATAATAATAGCCACAATTCCATTCATAACTCCAGAATATCCACCTAAACCTAAGTCTACTGGAAATTTACCTGCCTTTAGGTCTAGATCTTCTATATCCTTATTTATTAAAAAATCAAATTTTGCAAAACCAGTGGATAGGTCTAGATTTTCTATGGAAAAGTCACAAGACTTATTGTCCATAGAATAGGATAGGACTCTTCCCTTAGTTTCTTTTCCTAGGTTCTTTATAAACTCATCATCAAAATTTAAGATAACAAAGGCATCTTCCTTTGCATTTTTTATAAGACCTGATTTTATCCTAGCATAATTTTCAAAGGACCCATGTTGGTCAATGTGGTCTCTGGAAAGATTATTAAAGGAAACTATATCAAAGTCCATATTTTTTATTCTCAGCATTTCTTGGGCATGGGAGGATACTTCCATTACAAGGTCTGTAATTCCACAATTTACCATGTTCTTGGTGTGTTCCTGAAGATCCCTACTTTCTGGAGTTGTAAGTAATGATGGGATTTTTACATCCTTATATTTTACTTCCACAGTTCCAACAAGGCCAGTTTCTAAGCCAAAGTCCTTAAAGATTTTTTCCACCATAAAGGAAGTTGTAGTCTTGCCATTTGTGGCTGTAATTCCTACAACATTTAACTTTTCCGATGGCTTATTAAAGAAAATATGGGAAAGATCAGCTAGTGTTGCCCTAGAGTCTTCTACCCTTATTTGTAATAGGTCCTCATTTGAAAACTCTTCTACAACAAAACATACAGCTCCATTTTCCTTTGCGTTATTTATATACTTGTGCCCATCTACTTCATGTCCCTTTATGGCAACGAAAAGACTTCCCTCTTTTACATCTTTTGAGTTATAGGCAATATCTTCTATATTAACTCCATTTACTTGTCCTTTTATTTCTAGGATTTCCAATTCTTTTATTAAGTTACTTAGTTTCATTATCTTCTCCTAAAAGTTTCTTTTCCACCTGCTCACTTACTGTGTTTACATATTCATCTAAGAGTCTTGGGTTCATAATCCTTTTAATCTTGCCATCTTTTATAAATTTCGAGCTGGCTCCAAGGCCAAAGGCAACTATGTTTTCTAAGTCTTCCATCATAGCTATATTGTATAGGCACATGGAACCCTCCCTTGAATAGGAGATGTTTTCAATGTTCAGAAACATATGCTTTTGTCTATATAAGTAATATGGTTTGTACTCATTTTCTATTACAAAAGAATTTCTAATTTCTTCAAATTCTTCTTGTCTTTTAGCCTTATACCCATCTTTTGTAAGATTTGAGCCCTTTTTTAAAGCTAATGAATGAACTGAAATAGAGGTTGGACCTAAGTCTTTTATTTCATATAAAGTATCTTTAAAATCACTAGGTTCTTCTCCTGGAAGTCCAATTATAAGGTCCATATTAATATTAGAAAATCCATGGTCTTTACTTAACTTAAAGGCTTCTTTTACATCTTTACTTGAATGATTTCTATTTAGGCTCTTTAAGGTTTGGTCCTTCATAGTCTGTGGATTTATGCTAATTCTACTTACCCCATTTTCCTTAAGAACTCTTAATAGATCTTTAGATATTGTATCTGGTCTTCCCACTTCTACTGTTAATTCTAAGTAATCATTTACATAAGTCCTTATGGTCTTTAGGACTCTCTCCAGTCTATTTGGTCCAAGAGCTGAGGGAGTGCCTCCACCTACATAAATTGATGTAAAGTCCTTTAAGTAGGACTTAAAAAATAAGCCAATTTCTTTTGTAAGGGCCTCTACATAAGTATCCATCTTATCTTCATTTATAACTAAGGTTGGATAAGAACAGTAGGAACACTTAGAGGGACAAAAGGGAATATTTATATAAATTGACCTCCCCCTTAGTTTCTTTATGGCTTCTTTTTGATTATCAATAACTTGAAAACTAAGGTCTATTTTTTCTTTTTTTATAAAGTAAAGGTCTTCTAAGATTCTTCTGGTTTCATCTCTTTCATATTTTTCTAAAAGCTTTCTAATTAGCTTTAAAGGGTTTACCCCTACTAAAATCCCCCACTGTAGACTTTTCTTAGTATAGTTAGACAAGGCCTTATAGATTCCCTGTTTTATGGAGGTCTTTTCCTTTAGTTGGTCTTTAAGTAAGTATTCATAGGTCTTCTTATTTATTTTAATAATAATATTTTTGTCTTTAATTTTTAGGTCCATAAGAAGGC